>DAINBQ010000010.1:0-26784 GCA_036732825.1 Burkholderiaceae bacterium
ATGTCAATGGCCGACGAACTGAAGAAGCTGCACGATCTGGTCCAGGCGGGAGCGCTGACGACCGCCGAATTCGAGCAGGCCAAGGCTCGTCTGCTGGGAGGCGAGCCGGCGGCCGCTGTCTCCAGGTTGAACCGCCTGCGTCGCTCGAGGAACGATGTGTGGATCGCCGGCGTATGCGGCGGTATTGCGCAAGCCACCGAAGTCGAGACCTGGATCTGGCGCCTGCTCTTCGTGCTCGGAGTCTTCGCTGGCGGCGCGACCGCGGTTCTCTACCTCATCTTGTGGATCTTCATGCCGCGCGAAGGCGAATAGCGCGGGTCTCCGGAAAGGCATTGCATGGCCAAGAATTTCGACGTGGTCGTGATCGGTGGCGGCCCGGGCGGCTATATCGCCGCGATCCGGGCGGCGCAGCTCGGGTTCGCGACGGCGTGCGTCGACGACTGGAGCAATGCCCAGGGCGGGCCGGCGCCGGGCGGCACCTGCACCAACATCGGCTGCATCCCCTCGAAAGCGCTGCTGCAGTCGTCCGAACACTTCGAGCACGCCGCGAAGCACTTTGCGGACCACGGCATCGAGGTCTCGGGCCTGAAGCTCGACCTCGCGCGGATGCTCGCTCGCAAGGACACCGTCGTCAGGCAGAACAACGACGGCATTCTCTTCCTGTTCAAGAAGAACAAGATCTCGTTCTTCCATGGTCACGGCTCGTTCATCGGCAAGAGCGATGCCGGCTACGAGATCTCGGTTTCGGAACCCGCCGGTGAGTCGCTGATGGCGCGCCACGTGATCGTCGCGACAGGATCGAGCGCGCGCCCGCTGCCGGGAGCCGAGTTCGACGAACAGCAGATCCTCTCGAACGACGGAGCGTTGTCCATCGCGGCAGTGCCGAAGCGCCTTGGCGTGATCGGCGCCGGGGTGATCGGCCTCGAGATGGGCTCGGTCTGGCGCCGGCTCGGCTCGGAAGTGACGATCCTGGAAGCCTTGCCGGCGTTCCTCGGCGCCGTCGACGAGCAGATCGCGCGCGAAGCGGCGCGGGCATTTGCGAAGCAGGGACTGAAGATTCACCTCGGCGTGAACATCACCAGCGTGAAATCCGACCGCAAGGGTGTCAGCGTCGGCTTCACCGACGCAAAGGGCGAGACGCAGACGCTGGCCGTCGACAAGCTGATCGTATCGATCGGGCGCATCCCGAACACCACTGGCCTCAACGGCGACGCTGTCGGCCTGAAGCTCGATGAGCGGGGATTCATTGCGGTTGATGCGGAGTGCCGCACGAACCTGCCGGGCGTCTGGGCCATCGGCGACGTCGTGCGCGGCCCCATGCTCGCGCACAAGGCCGAGGAGGAGGGCGTTGCGGTGGCCGAACGCATTGCGGGACAGCACGGCCACGTCGACTTCAACACGATTCCATGGGTGATCTACACGTCGCCCGAAATCGCGTGGGTCGGCCGCACCGAGCAGCAGCTGAAATCCGAGGGCCGCAACTACCGGACCGGCACCTTTCCGTTCGCAGCCAATGGCCGGGCCCGTGCGCTCGGTGACACGACCGGCATGGTCAAGTTCGTCGCCGACGCGAAGACCGACGAGATCCTCGGCGTGCACATCATCGGACCGCTCGCGTCCGAACTGATTGCGGAGGCCGTCGTCGCGATGGAATTCCGCGCCTCGAGCGAGGACATCGCCCGCATCTGTCATGCCCACCCGTCGCTGTCGGAGGCGACCAAGGAGGCTGCGCTCGCCGTCGACAAGCGCACCTTGAACCTCTAGCCGCGGATGGACGTCCGCGCCACGTTCAATGCGCACCTCGAGGCGCGGGGCTTTCGTGCGGATCCCGCACAGCTGGCAGGCGTCGAGCGCCTGCAGCGGCTCCATGAGGAGTGGGTGGAATACAAGGCCCAGCGCTCGAACGCGCTGAAGAAGTTGATCGCACGCCCGCCGGTGCCGCGCGGCGTCTACCTGTGGGGCGGCGTCGGGCGCGGCAAGAGTTTCCTGATGGATTCGTTCTTCGCGGCGGTTCCGGTGATCCGCAAGACCCGCGTGCACTTCCATGAATTCATGCGCAGCGTGCACCGCGGACTGGACGACGTGAAGGGCACCGTCGACCCGCTGGACGAGGTGGCGAGGCGGATCGCCGCGCGCCATCGACTCATCTGCTTCGACGAGTTCCACGTATCGGACATCGCGGACGCGATGATCCTGCACCGGCTGCTCGCGAGACTGTTCGAACTCAACATCGGTTTCGTGATGACGTCGAACTACCCGCCGCACGGGCTCTACCCGGACGGGCTGCACCGCGATCGCTTGCTGCCGGCCATCGAGTTACTCGAAGAGAGACTCGACGTACTTCAGATCGACGCGGGCGTCGACTACCGGCAACTTGCGATGGCACGCATCGATGCCTACCTGACGCCGTGGGGTCCGGAGGCAGAGGAGCGGCTGAAGGCGGCGTTCGAGAACATTGCCGAGATCGAGGACGACGACCCCCGGATCACGATCGAGGCGCGCCAGATCCGCGCCCGGCGCCGCGCCGGTGGCGTCGTCTGGTTCGATTTCGCCGTCTTGTGCGGCGGGCCGCGGTCTCACAACGATTATCTGGAGATAGCCGCGCAGTTCCACACGGTTCTGCTGTCGAACATCCCGCAGATGTCGGCGGGCCAGGCCTCGGAAGCACGTCGATTCACCTGGCTTGTCGACGTGCTCTACGACCATAAGGTCAAACTGCTGGCGTCGGCTGAGGTTACGCCGGAGCGGCTTTACACAAGCGGCGCGCTGGCCGGCGAGTTCGCGCGCACCGCTTCGCGCCTGCTCGAGATGCAGTCCCGGGAATACCTGGAATCGCCGCGACGTTCCGTCGCTTCCGTCTAGCTCGGGCGCTGGCCGTCTTTCGGTGACCGGTCAGCGACCCATCCGCGCGTTGTACGCAGCAGTGATGCGATTGATCAGTGTCGGATCTTCGCTCGTGTCGCCCTTGGTGCGGAACGCGACCTGCGTCCTTCCATCGGCCCGCGGACTGACCGACGCGGTCACCGTGATATTGCCGCGGACCCCGGTCACAATGCCGGAACCGCGATTTGCTTCCGTGATCCGGACGCCCTGATCGACCATCGCGCCTTCGACCGCATTGAACGCGCGCTCGTAGGTGCTCGGCGGGGCGGGCGCAGGCACATAACATGCGGTCAGCACGAGGCATGCAAGCAGGCCCTGCAGGATGAAGAGCGAGGTTCTCCGGGTGAATGAACTCATGTCAGACAGCATTCCGATGCAAAGGTGCGGGCAGACTAGCTGCTGTCGACCGCTCTCGTCCAGCGTCATCCTTCGTCGGTCGGCGCGCGTTAATTGAAGATGAAATTATTGCCGGCCATTGCACTGATCGCCTGCCTGCCGGTGGCGGCGAGCGATTTCGGAGATCGATATCCGACCGGTGCCCTGCGCGACCGGGAGCAGGCGCAGGTTGCGCTCAGGGAGGCAGATGCCGAGCAGGCGCGCATCGAGAAGGACTTCAACGCTCGCGACTCCGAGTGCTACCAGCGATTCCTCGTGAACCGCTGCCGCGAACAGGTGCGCCGCGACCGTGAGTTCGCGGAGCGCGAAGTCAGGCGAGTAAGAGTTGAGGCGCGTGACCTCGAGCGCCGTCTGGATGCCGAGGCCGCGGCGAAGCAGCGCGAGGAAGCGGCGCGGACCGAGGCGGCGGACGCGGCAAACAAGACGCAGCGCGAATCCCAGGCCCGGGAAGCCGAAGCGCGGCGCCAGGCGGAGCTCAAGCAGCGCGCGGGCGGCAAGATCACGCCCGAGGAAGCCGAGCGCAACCGCGCCGAACAGCTCAAGCGCGTCGAGGACCACGAACAACGCCTGGAGAAGGAGAAGCAGGAGGCGGCTGCACGCGCTGAGAATGTCCGGGAATATGAACGCAAGCAGGCCGAGGCCGCGCAGCGTGCGCAGGAGCAGGAAGTGAAGCGAAAGAAGAACGAGCAGAGGCGCGCCGAACGTCGCAAGCAGCTTGAAACCCAGGAAGCGCAACGCGAAGCGCTGCGCAAGAAGGCGGAGGAAGCGGCAGCGAAGGCCGCGGATCGTTGATCGATCAGCCGCGCTTGGGCGCGGGCGGTTCGAACTTGACGATAGCCAGCGACAGGTTGTCGCCACGTCCCTCGGCGCGCTCCCGTGCGAGCCCGATCAGCTCTTCGGAGGCATCGCGCGGAGACATCGAGTACAGGATCGTCGCAAGCTCTTCGTCCTCGAAGTATGCCCAGAGGCCGTCGCTGGCCAGCAGAAAGACATCGCCGACGCCGAGTTCCTGCTCTTCGCCGGTCTCCACCTTGGGTTTCTTGTTGATGCCGAGCGCGCTGACAAGGATGTTCTTGTAGCGCTGGGTCGCGATTTCCGCGTCCTCGTGGCGTCCCTCCTCGCGCAACTGCTGTGCGTAGGTGTGGTCCTCGGTCCGATGAACGAGCCGGCCGTCGCGGAAGAAGTAGAGCCGGCTATCGCCCGCGTGGGCCCAGATCGCGTGCTGCTTCCTGATCACCAGTGCGCACAGCGTGCTGTGCGGTTCCTTCTCGCTCGAGATCGCGGACAGGCGAATGACCGTGTGCGCCTCGGCTGCCAGGTGCAGCAGCATTTCGCGGAACGTCGAGTCGTGCTCGGACATGTCGCCGAACAGGTTTTCCGCGGTGGATACGACCTGGTCGGCCGCCTGGCGACCGCCGGTCCGCCCCCCCATGCCGTCTGCAACGATGGCGAGCATAGCTCCGGGATTGCGCGGGTTGGTGATGATCGCGACCCGGTCCTGCTGTTCGTGGCGATCGCCGATGTGCGTCGCAACGCAGGCGTTGACTTTGAAGCTCGACACGAGGTGAAAGCCCTTTTGAGTGAGTCTATCATCGGGCCTGATGGCCGCCGCAGAGAGACAATGGCGGCGCGCTTTTCAGGCTCTCTTTGATGGTTTGCACGCACATGGATCAGGAAGAAATAAAGCGTCGCATCATCGAGCTGCAGATCGAGCACCGCGACCTGGACGAGGCGATCTTCCGGCTCAGCGCTCAGCCGGATATCGATGATCTTGCCTTGCGACGGATGAAGAAGCGAAAGCTGCAGATCAAGGACGCTGTCGCGATGCTCGAAATGCAGCTCGTGCCTGACATCCCCGCGTGACGCAGCGCTTGCCCGCAGCGCGCGCCGCGGATGACGCGACTGGGCAGCGGGTGCGCGCCGCCTTTGCGCCGGAGGGACCGCTGGCGGCGACAGTCGGTGGCTTCGTCGCCCGCACTTCGCAGCGGGACATGGCGCTGGCGGTTCACGATGCGATTGCCGACGGAGGCACGCTGATCGCCGAAGCGGGCACCGGCACCGGGAAGACCTTCGCCTATCTCGTGCCCGCGCTGCTCGCCGGCGGCAAGTTACTGATCTCGACGGGCACGAAGCCGCTCCAGGACCAGCTGTTCCGCAAGGACCTGCCGGCGGTACTGAAGGCACTGAAACTCAACTCGATCGTGGCGCTGCTGAAGGGGCGCGCCAACTACCTCTGCCTGCACCGGATGCAACGGGCCGAGGCCGACGGCCTGCTGCCGACGCGCGATGACGCCCGGCATCTGCGCACGATCAGGCGTTTTGCCGAGTCGACCGCGACCGGCGACCGCGCCGAGCTGGCTGCAGTGCCGGAGAACGCGGGGATCTGGCCGCTGGTCACGTCAACCCGGGACAACTGCCTCGGGGCTGAATGCCCGCGTTTCGGCGAGTGCTTCGTTTTCGGTGCGCGGCGCGCGGCGCAGGCCGCCGATGTCGTTGTCGTTAATCATCACTTGTTCCTCGCGGACCTCGCGCTGCGCGACGACGCGATCCGCGACTTCCTGCCGGCCGTCGATACGGTGATCCTGGACGAGGCGCACCAGTTGCCGGCGATCGCTGCGGACTTCTTCGGCATCTCGCTTTCGCTGGCGCAACTGCTTGAAGCCGGGCGGGATGCGCGGGCGCTCGGCCTGGCGCGCGCCGCAGACGGTGCTGCCTGGGTCACGTTGACCGCTCGCTACGAACGTTCGGTGCGCGACCTGCGGCTGGCGCTGGGTGATGCCGGCCTCGCTGCCGGCTCGCGCACGCCGCTCGATCGGGTCGCGCGGCGAGACGAGCTGCAGGCAGCGCTGCTGGAACTCGAATCAGTCGGAGCGGAGCTGGCGCGGGCGGTCGAGGTCAACCGGGGCCGGGATGCCGAGCTTGATCTGCTGGGTCCGCGCATCACTGAACTCAGGCGGCAGCTCGCGGACTGGGCCGACGCGATGCGCGTCGTCGAGGAAGTCGATGCGGGCCCGGTGGACGACGAGGAACCCTCGGTACGCTGGATCTCGGTTTCTGCGCATGGGGCCCAGTTCAACAAGACGCCGCTCGCTCCTGGTCATGCGCTGGGCCGCGCGCGCGCAGCCCAGTCACAGGCCTGGATCCTGACATCGGCGACGCTGACGACAGGAGGCCGGTTCGACCACTTTGTCTCGGAGCTGGGCATCGAGGATGCGGTGACCGTTCGCTGGGACAGTCCATTCGATTTCGAGCGACAGGCGCTGCTTTACCTGCCGAATTCACTGCCGTCACCGTCCGACCCGGCGTTTCCGGAACGCGTCGCCGAAGCGGTCTGGCCCCTCGTACACGCAAATGGCGGGCGCGCTTTCGTGCTCTGCACGACCCTGCGTGCAGTCGATCGGGTCGCCGAACGTCTGCGTCAGCTGATGAATCGGGACGCGGCCGAGATGCCATTGCTGGTGCAGGGAACCAGCACGAGACGGGCGTTGCTCGACACTTTTCGCAGCTCCGGCAACGCGGTGCTCGTCGGCAGCGTGAGCTTCTGGGAAGGCATCGACATCCGCGGCGATGCGCTGTCGCTGGTCGTGATCGACAAGCTGCCTTTCGCGCCGCCCGACGATCCGGTGGTCGAGGCGAAGATTCGCCATCTGAAGCGCCTCGGTCGCAATGCGTTCAGCGAATACCAGCTGCCGGGAGCCGTGATGCTGCTGAAGCAGGGCGCGGGCAGGCTGATCCGGGACGAACACGACCGCGGCGTGCTGATGATCCTCGATGAACGCGTGTTGTCGCGTTCGTACGGCAAGGTGGTGCTGGCAAGCCTGCCGCCATTCGCCCGCACCCGCAGCGAGGAGGAAGCGGTCGGCTTCCTGACGCGACGGCGCGAGCCGGCGATCGAATGAAACCGGCTACCTTGACCGCAGATATTTGCTCTGCGGGAAATTGAGCGCCAGTACCCGTTCGGCGTCGGCCTGCAGGTCGTTCATCTGCAGCGCCTCGTAGGAGCGCGCCATCAGGGCCAGCGCTTCTTCCGTCGCGGGCGTTCTCTGGTAGTCGCGCAGGACGACCTGCGAACGCTGTATCGCGGCGACATAGGCCTTGCGCGTGAAGTAGAAGCGCGCGACATTCACTTCAGCCTGCGCCTGCGCATTGACCAGGTAGCGCATGCGGGCGCGGGCGTCTTCCGCATATTTGCTCTCGGGATAGCGCGTCACGAGGTCCTTGAAGGCATCGAACGCCTCGCGCGCTGCCTTGGCATCCCGTTCGGAAACATCCTGGCTCATGAGCCTGCCGAGGAAGCCCGTGTCCTCGTTGAACGATGCGAGCCCCTTCAGGTAATACACGTAGTCCACGTTCGGATGATTCGGGTACTGGCGAATGAAGCGGTCTGCGGCCTGGGTCGCCTGCGCGGTCTCGCCTTCCTTGTAGTAGGTGTAGGCAATCTCCATCAGTGCCTGCTGCGCGTGGCGTCCGAACGGATAACGGGATTCGAGCTTCTGGTACAGCTCACGCGCCTTACCCCAGCTGCCGTTGGCGAGCTCGATGCGCGCCTCTGCGTACAATTTGTCGGCGTCCCACTTTACGGTCTGGTCGGTCTGGCCCCATTCGATGCCGAACCAGCTGCAGCCGGCCAGAGCGGCCAAGAGCAGGACGGCGAGCGTGCGGGCGAGCCGCTGCAGGACTTGCGCAATCATCATCAACGGACGCATCGATTCATCAGCCTTGCAGTATATCGTTCACGCAATGCCGGACCCCGACGCAGAAGATCCCGAAGACTCGGACGCCGGCGATCCGCTCCGACTCAGCTTCAGCATCGATGAACGCCTGGCCGGCGAGCGTCTCGACAAGGCGCTGGCAATGCTGATGCCGGAAATGTCACGCAGCCGCCTGCAGCAGTGGATCGTCGCCGGCGCAGTGCGTGTCAACGGCGCGGCGGTCAGGCCGCGGCACGCCATGGCCTTCGGCGACCTGATCGAACTCGAGCCGCAGCCGGCACCGGACGCCGCGGCATTTCGCGCGGAACCGGTTCCGCTGGCGATCGTGCACGAGGACGAGGCGATCATCGTGCTCGACAAGCCGGCCGGCATCATCGTGCATCCGGCGGCAGGCCACTGGTCGGGCACGCTCCTCAACGGCCTGCTGGCCCATGCCCCCCAGCTGGCGGGAGTACCGCGCGCCGGCATCGTGCATCGGCTCGATGCGGACACCTCGGGATTGTTGGTCGTCGCAAAGTCGCTTGCGGCGCAGACCGAACTGGTGCGGCAGTTGCAGGACCGGTCGGTGACCCGCGAGTACTGGGCGATCGTGCTTGGAGCACCTGGGCCGCGCGGCACCGTCGACGCGCCGATCGGTCGCGATCCGCGCAATCCGCTTCGATTCCGCGTCAGCCACGGCGCGGGCTCGAAGCCGGCCCGCACGCACTATGCGCGATTGCAGACCGCGCGCGCCGATGAGGCCGAACTCGCCTGGATCGCCTGTCGGCTCGAAACCGGGCGTACCCATCAGATCCGGGTTCATATGGAGCATCTCGGTCACCCTCTGGTCGGAGATCCGGTCTACCGGCGGCGGCTGCCGGCGCGCGATGCTTCGAGCGGCTGGAGTGGATTTGGCCGACAGGCTCTGCACGCATGTCGGCTGGGTCTGCAGCATCCGCTGAGCGGCAAACGCTTGCAGTGGTTCCGCGCTCCACCCCCCGACCTTGCCGGCCTGATGCATCAGCTCGGGTTTGGACCCATCGACAGCCCGTCCCGGGCGTTCGAGTCGCAGCTATGACTCCGGACCCCCGCTGGATACGCCCTGACTGGCCAGCTCCGCCGAGTGTCCGAGCGCTGATCACGACGCGTGCCGGCGGCGTATCGGCCTTTCCCTACGGCGCCGCTCCAGGCGTTGATCAGGGACTGAACCTGGGGCTGGGCGCGGGCGACGATCCTGCCGCCGTCCTCGCCAACCGTGCGCGGCTGCATGCGGCACTGGGCAGCGAGCCCCGGTGGCTGCGCCAGGTCCATGGTTCGACTGTCGTTGATGCCGCAGCCGTCGTCGAGCCGGTGGCGGCCGATGCTTCCTTTACTGACACAACAGGTGTGGTTGCTGCCGCGATGATTGCCGACTGCATGCCGGTGCTGCTGACCGACACGCGTGGTCGCTGCGTGGGAATCGCGCATGCAGGCTGGCGCGGACTTGCGGCCGGCGTGATCCAGGCAATCGTTCGGGCAATGCGCGAACGGATCGGCGATCCGTCGGCGGAACTGCTCGCCTACCTCGGACCCGCCATCGGGCCCGGGCACTTCGAAGTCGGCGTCGAGGTGATGACGGCAATGCGCGAGGGGCTTCCGCGAGCGGCCGATGCCTTTGTTCCCGCAGGGCCCGGCAAGTTTTTCGCCGATCTGCCCGGGCTCGGACGCCAGGCCCTTGCCCAAGTCGGCGTTTCCCGCATATATGGTGGAAGGGATTGCACGTACAGTGAACCTCAACGGTTCTACAGTTATCGGCGTGATCGAGTGACGGGCCGGCACGCCGCGATGATCTGGAAGCTGTCCGGTCACGAAGATCCGGTTTGACCCCTGCCTATGGGCTGTGGAGAATCCAACGCGAGAATGCGCCGCGCGCAAAGCGGGGCACGGAGCGCATCGAGGAGACGAAATGGCAGCGAAAAAGGCAGGGCGCAATGGCCGGGCGACGGCGCGCAAGACTGTGCGGCGACCCGTTCGAAGCGGTCCGAGGGCAGGGGCGAAAGGCAAAATTGCGCCGGCCCGCGCCGTTCACGCATCGGAGTCGACCTCCACTCGCGGTCACGCTGCGGCGACCGGCCTGCCTCAGGATCTGGGTCCTTTCGCGTTTGCTCCGACCTGGACCGTCACGGACGCGGCAGCTCCCGCCGCCGCTTTGATGTCGATTTCTCCGGAACGCGTGATCGAGCTCCAGCAGAATTACATGCAGCGCCTGGCCAATCTCTGGACCGATTTCTTCCGGGAACCCGAGAAAATGGCCGAACCGATCAAGGATTCCCGGTTCGCGGATCCGGCATGGCAGAAGAACTCGCTCGCGTCGTTCTATGCGCGGGCCTACCTGCTGAATTCCGAATTCATGAACCGGCTGGCCGATACCGTGGAAGTCGACCGCAAGACCAAGCGGCGTGTGAAGTTCGCGGTCTCGCAATGGGTCGAGGCCGCATCGCCGTCGAACTTCCTCGCGACCAACCCGAAGGCGCAGCAGACGCTGCTCGAGACCGGCGGCGAGAGCCTGAAGTCGGGCCTCGACAACCTGCTGAAGGACCTGCAGCGCGGAAAGATCACGCAGACCGACGAGAGCGCGTTCGAGGTCGGCCGCAATGTCGCGACCAGCGAGGGCGCCGTCGTCTTCGAGAATGCGCTGTTCCAGCTGATCCAGTACAAGGCGCTGACACCGAAGGTCTATACGCGGCCTTTCGTCCTGGTCCCGCCCTGCATCAACAAGTACTACATCCTCGACCTGCAGCCGGACAATTCATTCATCCGCCACGCGGTCGAGCAGGGCCACACCGTCTTCGTCGTCTCCTGGAAGAATCCGCACGAACCCGAGGCGAAGCTCACCTGGGACGACTATCTCGAACACGGCGCGATCAAGGCGATCCACGTCGTGCAGGAAATCAGCGGCCAGAAGCAGGTCAACGTGCTGGGTTTCTGCGTCGGTGGCACGATCGTCGCGAATGCGCTCGCGGTGATGTACGCGCGCGGCGAGGAACCGGTGGCGAGCGTCACGCTGATGACCGCGCTGCTCGACTTCGAGGACACGGGTGCGCTCGACGTCTACATCGACGAGCCGCAGGTGCGCTCGCGCGAGCAGTCGATCGGCAAGGGCGGGATCATGCCCGGCCGGGATCTCGCGAGCACCTTCAACAGCCTGCGCCCGAACGACCTGATCTGGAACTACGTCGTCAACAACTATCTTGAAGGCAAACAGCCGCCGGTGTTCGACCTGCTGTACTGGAACGGTGACAGCACGAGCCTGCCCGGGCCGATGTACGCCTGGTACCTGCGGAACATGTACCTCGAGAACAACCTTCGCATTCCGAACAAGCTCGTCTGCTGCGGCCAGCCGGTCGACCTGAATCGGATCAAGGTCCCGGCATACGTATTTGCCGCGCGCGAGGATCACATCGTTCCCTGGAAGGCCGGCTATGCCTCGGCGCGGCTGCTGCCGGGCGGCGGCAAGGCCGGCGCAGTGCGGTATGTACTCGGCGCCAGCGGCCACATCGCAGGCAGCATCAACCCGCCGTCGAAGAACAAGCGCAGCTACTGGGCCGGAAGCGACGACAGCCTGCCTGCCGACTCCGAGGCCTGGCTGCATGATGCGACGGAATACCCGGGAAGCTGGTGGACCGACTGGGCCAAATGGCTGGCCCGGTACGGCGGGCCGCAGAAGGCAGCGCCCAGGGATTACGGCAGTGCGAAGTACAAGGTGATCGAGCCCGCGCCCGGTCGCTATGTGAAAGAAAAGGCCTAGGAGAAGTCAATGTCAAGTGCAGTCATCGTTGCGGCCGCCCGGACGGCGGTTGGAAAATTCGGCGGATCTCTCGCGAAGATCCCGGCGTCTGAACTCGGTGCCATCGTGATCAAGGAGGTGCTGGCCCGTGCCGGGGTAAAGCCCGAGCAGGTTGATGAAGTGATCATGGGGCAGGTGCTGACGGCGGGCGTTGGACAGAACCCGGCGCGTCAGGCCGTCATCAAGGCCGGGTTGCCCGTGACGGTGCCGGCGATGACGATCAACAAGGTCTGCGGGTCGGGCCTGAAGGCCGTCATGCTGGCCGCGCAGTCGATCGCCAACGGCGATGCCGAGATCGTCGTCGCGGGCGGGCAGGAAAACATGAGTGCATCGCCGCATGTGATGCAAGGCTCGCGCGACGGCTTCCGCATGGGCGACGCCAAGATCATCGACAGCATGATCGTCGACGGCCTGTGGGACGTCTACAACCAGTACCACATGGGCATCACGGCTGAAAACGTCGCGAAGGAATACAGCATCGATCGCGCGCAGCAGGATTCCTTTGCGCTGGCTTCGCAGTCCAAGGCCGTGGCTGCGCAGGATGCCGGCCGTTTCAAGGAAGAAATCGTCCCGGTCGTCATCCCGCAGCGCAAGGGCGATCCGGTCGTTTTCGAGACGGACGAGTTCGTCAATCGCAAGACCAATGCCGAGGCCCTCGGCGGCCTGAAACCTGCGTTCGACAAACAGGGAACGGTCACGGCTGGCAACGCGTCGGGCATCAACGACGGCGCAGCGGCCGTGCTGGTGATGTCGGAGGCGAAGGCCAAGGCGCTCGGACTCAAGCCGCTCGCCCGCATCAAGGCCTTCGCGTCGGCCGCGGTCGACCCGAAGGTCATGGGAATGGGCCCGGCGCCGGCGTCGCGCAAGGCGCTGCAGAAGGCGGGGTGGACCGCGGACCAGGTCGACCTGATGGAAATCAACGAGGCCTTCGCTGCGCAGGCCTGCGCGGTCAACAAGGAGATGGGCTGGGATACCGGCAAGATCAACGTGAACGGGGGCGCGATCGCGATCGGTCACCCGATCGGCGCGTCCGGAGCACGGATCCTCGTCACGCTGTTACATGAAATGAAGCGCAGGGATGCGAAGAAGGGTCTGGCGGCGCTTTGCATCGGCGGCGGCATGGGCGTAGCACTGGCGGTCGAGAGATAGTTCGCCTGACAAGGTGCCGAGCGTCCGTAGCGCGCCCGGGTGGACCGGATCAACAAGAACATTACGGAGACAATCAAATGAGCAAACTGGCGTATGTGACCGGCGGAATGGGCGGCATCGGCACAGCGATCTGCCGCAAGTTCCACGACGCGGGCTACAAGGTGATCGCCGGCTGCGGTCCCACGCGCAACCACGAGAAGTGGCTGGGCGAACAGAAGGCGGATGGCTATAACTTCGTCGCTTCGGTCGGCAATGTCGCGGACTGGGAGTCGACGAAGGCCGCGTTCGAGAAAGTCAAGGCCGAGCACGGCAACGTCGAGATCCTGGTCAACAATGCCGGCATCACGCGTGACGGCGTGTTCCGCAAGATGACGCTCGACGACTGGCGTTCGGTGATCGACACCAATCTGAACAGCCTGTTCAACGTGACCAAGCAGGTGATCGACGGCATGCTCGACAAGGGCTGGGGACGGATCATCAACATTTCTTCAGTCAACGGCGAGAAGGGCCAGTTCGGACAGACGAACTACTCGGCCGCCAAGGCCGGCATGCACGGATTCACGATGGCGCTCGCGCTGGAAGTCGCCAGCAAGGGCGTCACGGTCAACACCGTGTCACCAGGCTACATCGCGACCGACATGGTGATGGCGGTGCGGGAGGACGTGCGCGAAAAGATCATCCAGACGATTCCGGTCAAGCGGCTCGGCAAAGCCGAGGAAATCGGCTCGATCTGCACCTGGCTGACCACCGACGACGCCGGCTTCACGACCGGCGCCGACTTCTCGTGCAACGGCGGGCTGCATATGGGGTAGTGAGAGGGGGTTATCGCTAACGCTCCAGCGCCCTGCGGAAATTCTCTTCCCTGGTTCAGTCGAGCAGGCGCATCTCGGCGGGGTCGATGCCGACCTGGACCCGCGCTCCCGGCGTGTAGATGGGCGACGACGACAGATGCGGGGAGTCCGCCGTCAGCAGAAGCGGTCCGACCTGCACTTCGTAACGGGTGAACTCGCCGAGAAACTCGCTTTCACGGATCGCGCCGTCGAACCATATCCGGCGACCATCGCGCGTCGTCGTGATCGTCAGCGCGTGGGGACGGATCGACAGCGCGCTGCCACTTCCACCTGCGGCCAACGGCAACTCGCCGAGCCCGTCGGCAACGAAGACGTTTCGAACCGGATCGGCGCGGCCTGGGATCAGGTTCGTGCTGCCGACGAATTCGGCCACGAACCGATTGACCGGTACGTCGAACAGTGCGCGCGGGGTTCCCACCTGCTGCAGGACGCCCGCATCGAGCACCGCCATGCGGTCGGCCGTCGTCATCGCTTCCTCCTGGTCATGCGTGACGAAAATCGTCGTGATACCGAGCTTGCGCTGGAGCCGCTTCAGTTCGACCCGCATCTGCTCGCGCAGCTTCTTGTCGAGGTTCGAGAGGGGCTCGTCGAGGAGCAGCACCTGCGGCTCGATGACGATCGTGCGCGCAAGGGCCACTCGCTGCTGCTGGCCGCCCGAAAGCTGGTTCGGCCTGCGCTGCGCATAGTCGGCGAGCTCCACCAGCGCCAGCGCTTCTCCGACCCGGCGCTTCACTTCGGCGCGGGACACGCGACGTTCGACCAGCCCGAATGCGACGTTGTCGAACACGCTCATGTGGGGCCACAGCGCGTAGCTCTGGAAGACCATGCCGATGTTCCGAGCGTGCGGCGGCACCCCGGTGATATCGCGGCCATCGACCAGCAGCCGGCCGCGGTTGTGGCGATTGAAGCCGGCAATCAGCCGCAGCAGCGTCGACTTGCCGGATCCTGACGGCCCGAGCAGCGCAAAGAATTCGCCGGGCTCGATCGCAAGCGTGATGTCCTGCAGAACCTGATTGACCCCGTAAGCCAGTCCGATGCCGATGCATTCGACCGCCACTGCCTTCATCGCTTCCACTCCAGGTTGCGGTTGGCGCGGTCCACGAGAATGTGCGACAGATAGGTTCCGATCGCGACGGTCAGGACCAGCAGGACACCCAGGGCCGCACCCGCGCCGCGCCCGGAGACCGACTGCATGTAGAGGTAGATTCCGTAGCTCATCGGTGCCTGCGATTCCTTCACGACCAGTAGGATCGTCGCCGACAGTTCTACCGCTGCCGTGATGAAGCTCGAGACGAAGCCGGCCAGGATGCCCCCGGCCATCAACGGGATCACGATGCGCCGGACCGCTCGCCACTTGCTGGCCCCGAGCATCTCGGCCGCTTCCTCGAGGTTCACGTTGATCTGCTGCAGCGCTGCCATGCAGGAGCGCAGCGCGTAGGGCAGGCGGCGCACTGAGTAGGCCAGCATGATCAGCAGCCAGGTCTGCGTGACCGGCACGCCGCCGATCTCGACACCCTGGAACATCCGCAGGTAACCGATCGCGAGCACGATGCCGGGCACGGCGATCGCGGCGCTCGCCGCGAAGTCGAGCCACTGTCGTCCCGGGATGCGGGTCCGCAGGATCAGGTACGCGATCGCGGTGCCGATGACGACATCGATACCCGCCGCGAGGCCGCAGTAGAGCAACGTGTTCGTGATCATCCCGCTCGAGTCTTCGAAGACCGTCGCGTAGTTGGCCAGCGTCCATGTTTCGGGCAGCACGGAGTAGCTCCAGATGCGCGTGAATGACAGCACGAGCAGCCCGAGGTGCGGACTCAGCACGACCAGCAGCACGAGGACGATCACCGCATAGGCGATCAGCGCCTCTGCCGGCTGCAGGCGCCGCCGCGCGATGCCGGCGCCGCCTTTCTGCAGCGTCGAATAGTCCTTGCCCTTCATCACGCGCACCGAAAGCCAGAGCGCGAGGATCGAGAACGCGATCATGATGACGCTGATCACGTAGCCGAGCGGATCTTCCAGCCCGACCTGGGTGATCCGCAGGTACGCCTGCGGTGCGAGCAGGTTCGTCTGGCCGAGCACAAGCGGCGTACCGAGGTCGTCGAAGACCTTGATGAACACCAGCGCCGCACCGGCCAGGTAGCCGGGCATCGCAAGCGGAAAGACGATGCGCGCGAACAGCCGCCAGCCGCGCGCGCCGAGGTTCAGTGCCGCCTCTTCCATCGCGCCGTCGATCGCCCGCAACGCGACGATCAGGTTCATCAGGATGAACGGAAAGTAGTGCAGGCTTTCGACGAAGATCACGCCGGTCAGTCCCTGCATGATCGGTATGGAGAAGCCGAAGTGATCTTCGAGCAACAGGTTCATCGAGCCCGAACGGCCGAAGACGAGCTGCATCGCGACCGCGCCGACGAAGGGCGGCATGATCAGCGGGAGCACGCCGAGCGTCTGGATCAGCAGCGCCCCGCGGAACTGGAAACGCACCGTGATGTAGGCGAGCGGAACCGCGATCAGCGACGCGACCAGGACGCTGGCCGTCGCGACATACAGCGAGTTGCCGAACGACTCGCGCATCAGGCCGGTCGTGAAAAACGTCCCGAAGTGTCCGAGCGTGAAGCTGCCGTCGCCATCGCGGAACGCGACGACGAACACGGTCCCGATGGGAATCAGCAGCAGCGCGAGGAGGAACGCGGCGATCGCTCCCAGCACCAGATACGAGCGCCAGGAGCCGAAGCCTTGTCGCCAGCGTGACGCCGGGCCGGCCGTCGCGGCCGCGGCGTCGAACGTGCCGGCCATGCCTTACTTGATCAGCGCGGAAGCCTGCTGCGCGAGTTCAAGGGCCTTCGCATAGTTCTCGCGCGCCTTGCGGTTCCAGCTTTCCTCGAGGCCGGTGATCTGCTTGGAGATCGCGACCTCCTTCTTGTTCGACGCAAAGAGCTTGAGAAAGTCCTTCTGGGCCGCCAGAGAGGACGAAACGATCGGCGAGAACGCCAGCGTGCGCGCCTGCTTGATCAGGTCGGCCGCCTGCGGATGGCTCCTTCCGGCGAGTTTTGCCTCGGCATCGTGGATTGCCCGCGTCGCCGCCTGCAGCTCCTTCAGTCGGAACGTGATCGTCTGGTCGAACAGCGAATGCACGAGCGAGTAGCGATCCTCCGACAGGTCAGCGTTGAAATTGACCTTGGCGCGCTTGACGATCGCCTGCGGGTCGGGATAGCCGGCCGGGATCTTGCCGCCGAAGCTGGAATACGGCAGCACCGGCAATCGCGAGATCTTCGGGTTCAGCAGCAGCTCCTGTCCCGCCTGCCCCAGTGCGAACTGGACGAACTTCTTCGCCTCGGCCGTGTTCTTCGCACCGGCGACCAGCGCAATGTTGGCCGGTACGATCGACGTCATCGCCGGGTAGACAAAGTCGACTGGGAAGCCCGAATACTTGCCGGCGAGGCCGAAGAAGTCGATCACCGGGCCGGCACCGAACTGACCGTTGTTGATTCCGTCGGGAACGCCGAAGCTGCGCTCGGTCACCTGCGCGCTGTTGCCCGCCATCTGCAGGATCTTGCTCCAGCCGTTGTCCCAGCCTTCGCCCTGCAGGATCGTCTCGACCGTCAGGTGCATCGTGCCCGAGCGCGAGGGCGCGGTCATCGCCACGTGGCCGAACCACTCACGCTTCAGCAGGTCGTCCCACTCCTTCGGAGCCGCCAGCTTGTTGGCCTTCAGATAGCGCGTGTTGTACATGATGCCGTAGCCCGCCAACGCCTGGCCCTTGTAGAAGCCTTGCGGATCATTGATCGGGTAATTGCCGATCTTGGCCGGGATCGCCTTGTTGTCGACGTCGGGCGCAACGACCAGCAGGTTGTCGCGCTTGAGCACTTCGAACGCGTCGGGCGCGGACGCCCAGAACACTTCGGGACGTTGCCCGGCAGCGGTCTCGCGCACGAACGCGATCCCCGCGACGGTGCTCTTGTTCAGGATTTCCAGCCGGATATCCGGGTTGGCCTTTTCGAACGCAGCCTTGTAGGCGGCGGTCAGTTCCTTCGGAAACGACGTGATGACGGTCACGGTGCCGGCAACGCTGGTACTCGAGATGAGAGCAAGCGCAGCGGCCAGTGCACCGGCTCGCAGGGCAAACGAACGGCTGGACATAGGTCTCCTTCTGTTTCTGGGCCCGGGAATCGACGCCGCGCCGATGCGATGGGCGGACGGATTCTCGCAGACGTGAGCAGGGTCAACCACAGGAAACCTCTCTCCGCTGCGGTGCGTCATATTCGTTAGAATGCAGCGGCCCATAGGAGGGACACGCCTGCATGCACAGGCCGCGCGATCAATCGCGCCGACGACAACTCGAGGAACACAGATGGCACCACCCGTTCGCCTGATCAAGAAGTATCCGAACCGCCGGCTGTACGACACGCAGACCAGCACCTACATCACGCTGGCCGACGTCAAGCAGCTCGTGCTCGACCAGGAGGAATTTCAGGTGATCGACGCCAAGGCCGGCGAGGATCTGACGCGCCAGATCCTGCTGCAGATCATCCTCGAAGAGGAGTCCGGGGGCGTGCCGATGTTCACCGCCCAGATGCTGGCGCAGATCATCCGCTTCTACGGCAACGCGATGCAGGGGATGATGGGCTCGTACCTCGAGAAGAACATCCAGGCCTTCATCGATATCCAGGGCAAGCTCACGGAGCAGAGCAAGGCGTTCTACGAGACCAACAAGATCGGCCCCGAGATGTGGACGCAGTTCGTCAACATGCAGGCACCGATGATCCAGTCGATGATGTCGAACTACATCGAGCAGTCGAAGAACCTGTTCGTGCAGATGCAGGAGAACATGCAGAACCAGGCGCGTTCGATGTTCACCGGTTTTCCCGGCTTTCCGGGCGAGAAGAAATAGCGCGGACGCGGCTCGTGACCGCAACCACCATCGAGCGGCCACGCAGAGCCGCCGTCCAGCCCACCGCATCGGTGGGTTTTGTTTCTCTGGGCTGCCCCAAGGCGCTGGTCGACTCGGAACTGATCCTCACCCGCCTGCGCGCCGAGGGGTACGCGACCAGCGCAACCTACGAGGACGCGGACCTCGTCATCGTCAACACCTGCGGTTTCATCGACGCCGCGGTGCAGGAGTCGCTCGACGCGATCGGCGAAGCGCTTGCGGAAAACGGCAAGGTGATCGTCACCGGCTGCCTCGGCGCGAAGAGGCAGGGCGGCGAGAACCTGGTTGCGAATGTGCACCCGAAGGTGCTGGCCGTCACGGGTCCGCACTCCGCCGGGGAAGTGCTCGATCATGTGCATCGCCATCTGCCGCGCCCGCACGACCCGTACGCGGACCTGGTGCCGCCGGCCGGCATCAAGCTGACGCCAAGACACTACGCGTACCTGAAGATCTCCGAAGGCTGCAACCACCGCTGCAGCTTCTGCATCATCCCGTCGATGCGCGGCGACCTCGTGTCGCGACCGATCGGCGAAGTGATGCGCGAGGCGGAAGCACTGCTGAAGCAGGGCGTGCGCGAGCTGCTTGTGATTTCGCAGGACACCAGTGCCTATGGCGTCGACCTGCGCTACAAGCTCGACTTCGTCGGTGGCCGCGCCGTCAGGACGAGGATGACCGAACTGGCGAAGGAACTCGGCCAGCTGGCGCTTGCGCACGGCGCCTGGGTGCGGCTGCACTACGTCTATCCTTATCCGCACGTCGACGAAGTCATCCCGCTGATGAACGGGGGCCGGGTTCTTCCTTATCTCGACGTGCCGTTCCAGCATTCGCATCCGCGGGTACTGAAGTCGATGAAGCGCCCGGCTTCGGGCGAGAAGAACATCGAGCGCATCCGGGCCTGGCGCGCGGTCTGCCCGGAGCTGACGATCCGCTCGACCTTCATCGCAGGATTCCCCGGCGAATCCGAAGCCGAGTTCGGACATCTGCTCGACTTCCTGCGCGAAGCGGAACTGGACCGGGTCGGCTGCTTCGCATATTCGCCGGTGGACGGCGCTGTGGCCAACGAGTTGCCGGGACAGCTCCCCGACGAAGTCCGTGAAGAACGCCGGGCCCTTTTCATGCAGGTTCAGGAACAGATCTCTGCGGCCCGCCTGCAGCGGAAGGTCGGCAGCCGACAGCGCGTGCTGGTCGACGAAGTCGGCCCGACCGTCGCCATCGGACGCTCTGGCGCCGATGCGCCGGAGATCGACGGGGTCGTCTATGTGAAGACCGGCCGCCGCAAGATTGCCGTCGGCGATTTCGTCGATGTCGCCATCGACTCGGCCGACGCGCACGATCTTCACGGCCGGCTTGCATGACGAAGTACGTGCTGTACACCGCCAACCGCTCCGGCGCGGCGAGCGTCGAAGTGCTGATGAACGCGCTCGGGCTCGAGTTCGAGACGAAGGACGCCACGCCATGGAGCGAGCCGCCAGGGCCGTTCTTCGAGGAACTGAAACAGGTGAACCCGCTCGGCCAGTTGCCGACGCTCATCACGCCAGGCGGCGAGATTCTGACCGAGAGCGTGGCCGTGCTGTGGACCCTGCTCGAACGCCATCCGAGCGACTGGGTGCCGGCGCGGTCGACCCGCGACCGCGCGGCGTGTCTGCGCTGGATGCAGTTCGCAGCAGCGACCGTCTACTGCGCAGTCGGCGTTGCCGACTATCCGGCGCGCTGGACGACTGCCGGGGACGATGCGTCCCGCAAGGCGGTCGAGGCCGCCGCTGTCGAGCGCATGAAACTGGGATGGGACGTCGTTGCCGCCCAGCATGCGGAAACAACTTTCTTTCTGGGCGAGCGCCCGTACGTCTGCGACATCTATCTCGCGAACCTGTCGCGCTGGTGGAAGATGCGCGATTACCTGCATCTCCGACACCCCGGCTTCTCTGATCTGATGACGCGCGTAGATGCGCTGCCGGAAGTGGCGCCCGTGTGGGCAAGGCACTGGGGATGAAGCGGAATCTACTTGCCGTCATCTTGGCGCTGTCACTGTTCGGCCCCTTGACCGCCGTGGCGGCCGATTACAGCGTCACCGCTTTTGCCGGCTGGCGCGCCAGCAGCGGAATCGACGACGCAGTCACCGGCGAGGAAGCCGACATTGACGATTCGGCGTCTTTCTCGATCGCGCTTGACCGGTCGTTCGATCCCGGGCGCACGCTGCAGCTGTTCTTCAGCCAGCAGAACACTCGCCTCGCGACGGGTGGACCGACGCCCGTCTCATTCGACCTGCGGGTGAGACACCTTCATTTCGGTGGCACCTTCTACATCGACGGCCCGATCGGGGCCGGGCCGTATGCGGTCGGCGGCGTGGGCGTGACTTCGCTCAGTCCGGGACTCGACGGATTCGACGACGAGGTTCGGCCGTCGATGAACGTCGGCTTCGGCTATGCCTGGCCGTTGGGCACGAACGTCACTGTCCGTATCGAGGCGCGCGGCTATTTCACGTTGCTGGACAGCTCGGGCGGGCTCTTCTGTTCCGGCGGGTGCGTCGTTGTCCTCAAGGGTGACGGCCTGGCGCAGGGCGAGGTGATGCTGGGTCTCGGCGCCCGCTTTTGAGGCCAGACCTGGGATCACGGCATCCTGCGCCGCACGCGTGCCAGAATGATCACTTGCCGGAACCACATCGAACCAGGAGAACGCCATGCGTGAAGTCGTCGTCGTCAGTGGAGTACGGACCGCGATCGGGACTTTCGGCGGCAGCCTGAAGGACATCGCCCCGACGCAGCTCGGCGCCGTGGTGGTCGCCGAGGCGCTGAAGCGAGCCAAGGTCGACGGATCCGAAGTCGGGCACGTGGTCTTCGGCCACGTCGTCAACACCGAACCCAAGGACATGTACCTAAGCCGCGTCGCGGCGGTCAACGGCGGGGTGGCGCACGGGACTCCGTGCCTGACGTTGAACCGTTTATGTGGCAGCGGGCTGCAGGCGATCATCTCGGCTGCGCAGTCGATCCTGCTCGGCGACGCCGACATCGCGATCGGCGGCGGCGCCGAGAACATGTCGCGCGCGCCGTACATCGTGCCTGCCGGCCGCTGGGGCCAGCGCATGGGCGACTTCAAGGCGATCGACATGATGATCGGAGCGCTGAATGATCCGTTCGACGTGGTCCACATGGGTGTGACCGCAGAAAACGTTGCCAAGAAGTGGGGTATCACACGCGAAGAGCAGGACAGGCTTGCGGTCGAAAGCCATCGGCGCGCGGCCAGCGCGACGAAGAACGGCCATTTCAAGAGCCAGATCGTGCCGATCGAGGTCAAGGGCCGGAAGGGCCCGGTCGTGTTCGAAACCGATGAGCACTTCCGCGCCGATGCGACCCTCGAAGACATGGCAAAGCTGAAGCCGGTATTCGTGAAGGAAAACGGCACTGTCACCGCGGGAAACGCATCGGGAATCAACGATGCTGCGGCGGCGGTGGTACTGATGGACAAAGCCGTTGCCGAGAAGCGTGGCTTGAAGCCGATGGCCCGGCTCGTCAGCTACGGGCATGCGGGCGTCGATCCGAAGTTCATGGGGATCGGGCCGGTGCCGGCAACGAAGATGGCACTTGAGCGCGCCGGGTTGAGCGTCGCGCAGCTCGACGTGATCGAGGCCAACGAGGCGTTTGCGGCGCAGGCCTGCGCGGTCGCCAAGGATCTGGGATTTCCGGCCGACAAGGTCAATCCGAACGGCAGCGGGATCTCGCTCGGCCACCCGATCGGAGCGACTGGCGCAATCCTCACGGTCAAGGCAATGTACGAACTCGAGCGTATCGGCGGCCGCTATGCGCTGGTCACGATGTGCATCGGCGGCGGGCAGGGCATCGCTGCGGTTTTCGAACGCGCGTGATTGCTTCTTCGGGATTGCCGCCGGTAAGCTCGCGGTTCGGAGTACCTACGCATGGGCCCGCTTGAATTTTCCGCATGGCGCCGACGCCTGCTGATCGCCGCCGGGGCGGCATTCAGCGCGCCTGCGGCTGCGACCTCGGCTCCGTCGTCCGACAGCAACGATCGGCTGCGCGGGCTGCTCGCGGACCGACGCTCGCTGTGGATCGTGCGCGGCCAGGAAGAACTGCGCGCGACCTACTGGACTTCGAAAACCGGATACGACCGCGACCAGTACCTGAATGTCTGCTGGGCGTTGCGCGATCTGCAGGCCAATCGCGTATTCCCGATCGACCATGGGCTGCTCGACGTGCTGGTCGGCCTGCAGACCTGGCTTGCGCGCAACGGAATCGAGGCCCCGCTCACGATTCATTCGGGCTACCGGACGCAGAAAACCAACAAGCGCACGGAGGGGGCGGCACTGGATTCCAGGCACCTGGTCGGTCGCGCCGCCGACATCTCGGTGCAAGGGGTGTCCAACGTGAAGCTCGCGGGCATGGCAAGCGTGCTCAGCCGCGGCGGGACCGGCCTGTACCCGGGCCGCAGCTTCGTGCACGTCGACACTGGCGACGAGCGGATCTGGATCGATCGTCCCGGCAAGCCGGGCTAGGCCACTGACTCCGCGAACCAGTTGAGCACGCCATCGAGGCCGGCGTGGTTCAACGCGTAGGTCGCCTGTTGCTGAACAACGGGCTTCGCGCGATACGCGACCGAAATTCCCGCCAGCTTCATCATCTTCAGATCATTGGCGCCGTCGCCGAGTGCGATCGCCGAGACAGTCCCGCATCCAATCCGTGCAGAGAGATCGCGCAAGGCCTGCGCCTTGCCCTCGGCATCGACGATTTCACCGCCCGCGGACCCGGTGACGCGCCCCGTCAGCTTGCCGTCGACGATCTCGATCTCGTTCGAACGGGTGGCGTCGAAACCGAGGCGCTGCTGCAGCCTGTTGGTGAAAAAGGTGAAGCCTCCCGAGACCAGTAGCGTCTTCATGCCGGCCTGGCGGGCAGCCGCAAGAAGCCGCTCCGCGCCGGGGTTGAGCCTCAGCTTCTCGTCGTAGACATGTTGCAGCGCCGACGCATAGACGCCGGCGAGCAGGCCGACGCGCCGGCGCAGGCTCTCCTTGTAGTCGGCTATCTCGCCGCGCATCGCAGCCTCGGTGATCGCGGCGACTTCCTCGCCGCGACCGGCCCAACGGGCGATCTCGTCGACGCATTCGATATTGATCAGCGTCGAGTCCATGTCCATTGCGAGCACGCGGAAGTCCGCGAACTTCAGACCCGGCTCGACGAACGCCGCATCGAGCTTCCAGTAGTCGGCGAGGGCGCGCACGGCCTTGCGCGTCTCGGCGTTGTCGTCCACCGCGATGCAGCGCGCTGCCGTTCCGCCCAGCACGATGCGCTCCGGCATGCCGACCACCTTGAAGGTGTCGAGCGCTTCGTCGGAGAGCGCGGCGCCCTGGATCACGAGGTCTTTCATTCGATCGCAGTGTGCGTGGGAGTAGTGGCCTGGAGCTTGGGAAGTCGCGCTTCCTAGGCAAGCGCCCGAAACACTTCGCGCAACCGCTGTAGCCGCGCGTCCCCACTGGGGATCTTTTCCTCGATCCGCAGCCGTTCCGGACCAGACAATCGCATCGTCTTCGAACGCTGGATCAGCTGGATCAGGCGCGCGGTGTCTATGGGCGGATTGGGCAGGAACTGGATCACGATCGCGTCGCCCGATGCGTCGATCTTCTTCACGCCTATCTTCTCGGCGGTCAGCCGCAGCCGGTGCGTGTCGAGCAGGGCCCTCGCCGGCTCCGGCAACTTGCCGTAGCGGTCGACCAGTTCCTCCTGCAGCCGGATCAGCGCGTCCTCGTCGTCGG
Organism: Burkholderiaceae bacterium; assembly: GCA_036732825.1. Classification (GTDB taxonomy): domain Bacteria; phylum Pseudomonadota; class Gammaproteobacteria; order Burkholderiales; family Burkholderiaceae_F; genus DAINBQ01. Next base: position 24,479 of record DAINBQ010000010.1, read on the forward strand.
CCGACGCCAGCTTCTTGTACATCGACAGCCGTTGGTGCACATCGCCGACGTAGTCGGAAGGCAGGAGCGCGGCGACGTGCAGGTTGATCTCGGTCACTGCCGCCAGCGGCGCCAGCAGGTCGGGTTCGCGTCCCGAGCGCAGCGCCCGCACCGCGGCGTTCAGCATCTGCGTATAGAGGTCGAAGCCGACTTCCTGCATGTTGCCGCTCTGGCTCTCGCCCAGCACTTCGCCGGCCCCGCGGATCTCCAGGTCGTGCATCGCGAGATAGAAGCCGCTGCCGAGTTCTTCGAGGTTCTGGATGGCCTCGAGCCGCTTTTCCGCGTTCTTCGTGAGTCCGCCGGCATCCGGAACCATCAGGTAGGCATAGGCCTGGTGGTGCGAGCGGCCGACGCGGCCGCGGAGCTGGTGCAGCTGCGCAAGACCGAACTTGTCGGCGCGGTGGATGATGATCGTGTTGGCAGTCGGTACGTCGATGCCGGTTTCGATGATCGTCGTGCAGAGCAGGACGTTGAAGCGCTGATGGTAGAAGTCGCGCATCACGCGCTCCAGATCGCGCTCCCGCATCTGGCCGTGGGCGATTTCGATGTGCGCCTCCGGCAGCAATTCGGCCAGCCGCGCGCGCCGATTGTCGATCGTTTCGACCTCGTTGTGCAGGAAGTAGACCTGGCCGCCGCGCTTCAGCTCGCGCAGCACGGCCTCGCGCATCAGCGACGCGCTCTCTTTCCGAACGAAGGTCTTGATCGCGAGCCGCCGCTGAGGCGCGGTCGCAATGACCGAGAACTCGCGGATGCCTTCGAGCGACATCGCCAGCGTGCGCGGGATCGGCGTCGCGGTCAGCGTCAGCACGTCGACCTCGGCCCGCAGCGACTTCAGACGCTCCTTCTGCCGCACGCCGAAGCGGTGCTCCTCGTCGATGATGACGAGCCCGAGCCGCTCGAAGTTGATCGCCTCGGTCAGGATCTTGTGCGTGCCGATGACGATGTCGATCGCGCCCGAGTTGATGCCGGCGACCGCTTCGGCCACCTCTTTCGGCGACCGGAAACGCGACAGCTCGGCGATCCGCACCGGCCATTCAGCGAAGCGATCACGGAACGTCTGGCAGTGCTGCTCTGCGAGCAGCGTCGTCGGGCACAGCACTGCAACCTGCTTGCCGCCGGCCACCGCGGTGAAGGCCGCCCGCAGGGCAACTTCCGTCTTTCCGAAGCCGACATCGCCGCAGACCAGTCGGTCCATCGGGAAGCCCGCAGCCATGTCCTTCAGGACCGCGTCGATCGCCGCCTGCTGGTCCGGCGTCTCCTCGAACGCAAAACCGTCGGCGAACGCCTCGTAGTCGTGCTGCCTGAACTCGAACGCATGGCCCTTGCGGGCGGCGCGCAGCGCGTAGAGATTGAGCAGCTCGGCCGCGGTGTCGCGCACCTGCTTCGCGGCCTTCCTGCGTGCCTTGTCCCAGTCGCCGCTGCCAAGCTGGTGCAGCGGGGCGGCGTCCGGATCGGCGCCGCTGTAGCGCCCGATCAGGTGGAGTTGCGCGACCGGCACGTATAGCGTTGCCTCATTCGCGTATTCGAGTTGCAGGAACTCGGTCGGGCTGCCGTCCATCTCGATCGCCTGCAGCCCGAGGTAGCGGCCGATTCCGTGCTCGACATGCACGACCGGATCGCCGACGCGAAGCTCCGCGAGATCGCGGATCATCGCCTCGACGTTCGACGCGCGTTCGCGTTGCTTCCCGCGCAGCCGGCGCGGGCTGGCCGCGTACAGCTCGGTCTCGGTGACGATTGCGATGCCGGCCTCGCGCAGCACGAAACCCTCGTGCAGCGGCGCGACGCCCAGCGCGACCTTCGCATCCGAGCTGACAAAGGCCGCGAAGTCCGCGTTGTCGGCTGGGGGCAGGCCGTATTCGGACAGCATCTGGCCGATCGTCTCGCGCCGTCCGGCCGAGTCGGCGACGATCAGGATCCGGCCTTCGAATGCATCCGCATAACGGCGCAACCTCCCGACCGGATCCTCGGCCCGGCGTTCGACCGCCAGCGCGGGCAGGCTGTCGAACGCCTCGTGCGCGCCTTCGCCGAGCGCGAGCCGGCTGTAGTCCTTTGCGCGGGCGAAGAAGGACTCCGCGTTGAGGAACAGGTCGGCCGGCGCCAGGATGGGGCGCGACGCGTCGCGCGAAAGGAAACGGTAGCGCTCGCTGGTTTCGTTCCAGAAGCGATGGATTGCCGCCTCGATCGCGCCGTGCAATGCCAGCACGCTGCCAGACGGCAGGTAGTCGAACAGCGTCGCCGTCTCGTCGAAGAACAGCGGCAGGTAGTAC
>DAINBQ010000011.1:0-26625 GCA_036732825.1 Burkholderiaceae bacterium
CCTCCTCAGCATGAGGCCATGACGAGCGGGTGCCTGGCGGCAATCGTTGAAGGTTGACACCGATGCGAACCAGCCCGGCCGCCTTACCCGCCCTACGAACGGGCCCCATACGCTCTTGGCTTTGCGGATAGACATGGGCTCGCTCTGGTAAGTCACCAGTGGATACGATAAAGGGAGGGCGTGGACTCATGGCGCTCGCTCACAATTTGGCGTTTGTTGGCTCCGCGTTCAGATGTCTGCATGTGGGCGATTCTGGCGCGGATCGGAGCCGGCTGCTTCTGGCCGCAGGCGGCTGTCTACCGTCGCTCCGGGGGCGCCAGAACTCGCGCCCATCACGACCCGGACCCGACGGACTTTACTCGTCGGGATCACACGAATGGACCCGGCGGACAAAAACGCGGGGTTGCGTACTGTCATTTCGTACAGTATTCTGCCCTTCTGCTTCCGAGGTCACGATGGCCACTCTGCTATCAGAAGCATTCCCCGGGTTGACGGAACTCGAACCGCGCGAGGCCGAGTTCCTCGGCCAGTTGCTGAAGGATGTCGTCGCCGCCGCCGTGCGCGACGGCACCGCGATGCTGCGATTCCAGGAATATGAACTGCGTGCCTGGCGTGAGCCGCTCGGCGCGCTGCTGGTCGCGGTCACCTGGCGGCTGTCACGGCACGGCGATCTGTTGGCGCGAGATACCGCGATCCGGTACGCCGTGCGGGCGTAAAGGCCGCCGCCTCTCAGGGCAGTAGCCGCTCCAGTTCATCGGACCAGACCGAGGCGAGCTTCCGGTAGCCGCCACGGTCCGGATGGATCTCGTTTTCCCAGTCGTTCGAGTGCCCGGTGCTGCCGGGTTCCGCCGCAATGAGGGTGGTCTCGGCGAGCGTATCGATGACGAAGAAGTTGGGCAGGTCGATCGACTTCAGGCAGGCCGCGAGTTCGCCCAGCAGCAGCCGACTCAGGTCCAGCCACAGGCCTTCGTCGATCCCCAGCCACTTGCAGGCGGGATAGAGCCACGGGCCCTTGCCCAGAAACTTGACCGGTGCGTTGCGCGGCTGCACCAGCGCATAGGTGTGCATGAACAGCGGCACCCATCGGCTCTCGCTGTCGCCACCGTCGCGGCCTTCGGTCACGATCTGCTCGATATTGGTGCGCAGGTACCTGAACAGCGCTTCCAGCGCGTCCTCGTTGACGACCGAGCGCAGTGTCGACGCGTCGATCCGTGACGGGTCCGCCGGGCGCACGAGGATCTCGGACCGCTGATCGCGCTCGTTCCAGATCGCGTCGATCAGGTCGTTGCCGCCGCCCGACAGCAGGATCGCGCTCCACCGGCGCCCGTTCTTGTTCCGCAGGTAGAAATAGAACTCCGGATTGCGCGTCGTCTCATGCATCCGCCGGAGTGTGTCGCCGGGCTCGGCGATGTTGAGGACACAGGTCGGATCCGGCAGTTCGAGCGCCGACGGCAGGTTGCGGAACTTCGTGGATCCGTAGCTGAACCAGGAATCGCCCTCGGCGAGGATCACGCGCCGGTAGTCGTTCAACGTCGAACACCAGTCGGCGTTCTCGAACTTCGCCGCGTTGACTTCGGTGACAGGCATCCTGTCGGGCATCGGCAACCTCGCAGTTCCGGTCGCGCGGCAGCGCTTCCGGCAGTGGGACTGCCGCACTCTAGCCGCAACACAGGTGCCGGGGAACAAGGCCTGACATTCATGGTCGGAATGGTTCAGGAGCGGGCCGCCCGCCGCGCAGGGCAGTACCTCTGCCAGGCGTTGGGGTTGTAATGGCGGACGGCCCGCTCCGACGAAGCGGAGTCCGATGGAGGTTTTCAATGATGACCCGACGTACCCTGCTGTCCCGACTCGGCGCCCTGGGGCTGGCTCCGCTGGCGGGTTCCGCCACCGCAGCCCAGCCCCCGAAGAGCGGCGTCACGAAGCTCGTGAAAACGGATGCCGAGTGGAAGAAGCTGCTTACCGACGAGCAATACCGCGTGCTGCGGCGAGACGGCACCGAACGGGCGTTCACGAGCCCGCTGAACGCCGAGAAGCGGCGCGGCACCTATCACTGCGTGGCCTGCGATCTGCCGCTGTTCCTCAGTGAAACGAAATACGAGAGCGGGACCGGCTGGCCGAGCTTTTTCGACACACTGCCGGACGCGTTCGTGCTCAAGACCGACTATCTTCTGATCTATCCGCGGACCGAATACAGCTGCGCGCGCTGCGGGGGGCATCACGGCCACGTGTTCAACGACGGGCCGCCGCCCACCGGCAAGCGCTACTGCAACAATGGTGTCTGCCTGAAATTCGTCCCGGCATGACCATGCGCACCCCACTGATCGCTGCCGCCTTTATCGCCGTCGTCGTCGCGGTCGCCGCGGCGGTGGCCCAATCGCGACCCGAAAAACCGGCCGCCGCGGCCGGCCGGCCGCTGGCAACCGCAACCCTCGCGGGCGGCTGCTTCTGGTGCGTCGAATCAGACTTCGACAAGATCGACGGCGTCATTTCGACGACCTCGGGCTACATCGGCGGCCGCAAGGCCAATCCGACCTATCAGGAGGTCTCCGCGGGCGGAACCGGTCATACCGAGGCGGTTCAGATCGTCTTCGACCCGAGCCGGGTCAGCTACCGGACACTGGTCGACCGGTTCTGGACGACGATCGACCCCACGGTCAAGGACCAGCAGTTCTGCGACGTCGGGTCGCAATACCGGAGCGGGATTTTTTTCCACGACGAAGAACAGCGGCGCGAAGCCGAAGCCTCGAAGGCTGCGATCGAGAAGAGCAAGCCGTTCAAGCAGCCGATCGTCACCGAGATCACGATGGCGACGACGTTCTACCCGGCCGAGGAATACCACCAGGACTACTACCTGAAGAACCCGATCCGCTATCGCTACTACCGCACCGGCTGCGGCCGCGATGCGCGCCTGAAGCAGCTCTGGGGCGACAAGGCGAACCACTGATCGCGGCGCGGCCGGCGCCGGCGCGGACCTGCCCGCGAGCGCCGGCCTGGTTCAGGCCGGCACCGGAGTCCGCAACTGCCGGCGCAGGATCTTGCCGATGTTGGTCTTCGGCAGCGGCTCGGTCCGGAACTCGACGATCCTCGGGATCTTGTAGCCGGTCAGGTGCTTCTTGCAGTGTTCGAGCAGCTGCTGCTCGGTCAGCGCCGGATCCTTCTTCACGACGACGATCTTCACGGCCTCGCCGGCTCGTTCGTCGGGCACTCCTATCGCAGCGACCTCGAGCACGCCGGAATGCAGCATCACGACATCTTCGACCTCGTTCGGGAAGACCTTGAAGCCGGAGACAATGATCATGTCCTTCTTGCGGTCGGTGATCTTGAAGTAACCCTCGGGACTCATGAATCCCATGTCGCCGGTGCGCAGCCAGCCGGACTGGCTGAAGACCTTTTCGGTTTCCTCCGGGCGGTTCCAGTAGCCCTTCATGACCTGCGGCCCGCGGATGCTGATCTCGCCCAGTTCCCCGGCCGGCAGTTCGTTGCCCTCTTCGTCGAGCACCGCGGCCTCGGTCGAAGGGATCGGAAGTCCGATCGTCCCGGTCCAGTCCTTGATGTCGAGCGCATTCGAGATGACCACCGGCGAGGTTTCCGTCAGGCCGTAGCCTTCGACGATCGGCACGCCGGTCACCTGCTTCCATTTCTCCGCCACCGCGCGCTGCACCGCCATGCCGCCGGCCGATGTCAGCTTCAGCTTGCGCAGATCGAGCTCGGAGAACCCGGGCGCATTCAGCAGCGCGTTGTACAGCGTGTTGACGCCGATCATCGCGGTAAACGGGGTCTTCTTCAGCGTTGCAACGAAGGCCGGGATGTCGCGCGGATTCGTGATCAGAACGATCTGAGTGCCGATCTTCATGAACACGAGATTGGCCGTCAGCGCATACACGTGATAGAGCGGCAGCGGAATGATCGCGACTTCCTTGCCTTCCTTCAGGTCGCGCGCGATCCATGCCGACAGTTGCTGGGCATTGGCGACGAGGTTGCCGTGCGTCAGCATCGCGCCCTTCGCGACGCCGGTCGTGCCTCCGGTGTATTGCAGGAAAGCGATATCTTCAAGAGTCAGCGGAACGGCTTCCAGCGCCTTGCCGCGGCCTTCCTTCAACGCATCCTTGAACGGGATCGCGTTCGAAATCTGCCAGTCTGGCACCATCTTCTTGACGTGCTTGACGACAAAGTTCGTCAACATCGCCTTGACCGCCGGAAACATGTCGCCGATCTGCGTCGTGATCACCGACCGCACGCGGGTGCGGTCGAGCACCTGCTGCAAGGTATTTGCGAAGTTCTCGAGCACGACGATCGCCACGGCGCCCGAGTCCTGCAGCTGGTGCTCCAGTTCGCGCGGCGTGTAGAGCGGATTGACGTTCACGACGGTCAGCCCGGCGCGCAGCGTGCCGAACAGCGCGACCGGATACTGCAGCAGGTTCGGCAGCATGATCGCGACCCGGTCGCCTTTCTTGAGGCCGAGCGAATTCTGCAGGTAGGCGCCGAAGTCGCGACTGGCCTGGTCGAGCTGCCCATAGCTGATCGACACGCCCATGTTGCTGTAGGCGGGCAGGTCGGCAAAGCGTTTACAGCTCGACTCGAAGATCTCCTTCAACGACGAATACGCACGTACGTCGACTTCCGCCGGAATCCCTTGTGGATAACGCTTCAACCAGACCTTTTCCATCGTCTTCCCTCGCTCTTGCCGGAAGCGACTTCGGCGTCAATGCATGGACCCCGCTTGATGCCTCCGGCATCGCGGCTACTTTAGGCGGGCCCACGGATCCTTTACTGATGAGGCGCAATCCCCCGTCCGGTCGTGGTGTGGGCTGAAGCGCCGGGCGGCCGCGCTTTCAGCGATCGCCGGGGAGGAAGCGGCTGGCCCATGCGACGAGCACCTCGGCCGCATAACGCGCGTCCTCTGGACGGCTCAGCAGGTGGTCTCCATCCAGCGCGACGAAGCTCTTTGGATGTTTGGCGGCCGTGAAAATCGACTGGGCGTTGTCGATGCCGACCACGGTGTCGGTCGGCGCATGCATGACCAGCAAGGCGCGGCGCAGGTTCGCAACACGCTGTGCCGGACGCTGGCCGGCGAGATCGTCGAGGAATTCCTTGCGGATGCGGAAGGTTCGCCCGCCGAGAGTCACCTCGGCCACGCCATCACCCTCGATCAGCTGCAGGCGGTCGCGGAACTGCCGCGTCACATGGTCGGGCGAGAAAGGCGCATTCAGCGTGACCACAGCGCGGCACTCGGGAATCTCTCCCGCCGCTGCCAGAGCTGCCGAGCCGCCGAGCGAATGCCCGATCAGGATCGCCGGCGGACGCTGCTCTGTCCGCAGCCAGGCCGCTGCCGCGACCAGATCGGCCACGTTCGACGAGAAGCCGGTATTGCCGAAGTCCCCTTCGCTGCCGCCCAGCCCGGTGAAGTCGAAGCGCAGAAGCGCAACGCCTCGGTCTACGAGCGCCCGGGCGATGAAGGTCGCCGCCCTTCCTTCCTTCGAGCAGGTGAAGCAATGGGCAAACAGCGCCACCGCGCGCGGCGCACTGTCCGGCAGGTCGAGCCTGGCAGCGAGCCGGGCGCCGAAGCTGCCCGGGAAGCTGATCTTCTCCGCCGGCATCGGTCGTGCGCGGACCCGCTCAATCGAGCCGGCCAGCCTCTGGGCGAGGCCGTCCCGCTGCGGCTAGCGGCGGCGACCTCGTTGTGACGCAGGTTTGGCCGCCTTCGACTGTCCGCCGCCCGAAGTGGCTTCTTCACCGAGGCCGCCCATCCCGGGGAATCCCGGCATGCCCGGCATCATCTTCTGCATCGCGCTCTGCCACTGCTTCAGGCCGGCCTCGTACATCGCCAGCGGGCTGGTGGCGCCACCTTCGAAGGGCATCTGCGCGCCCATCGACCCCGAGGATTCCGACAGCGTATCGCGCAGGCGTTCCATCATCGCGTAGCTGGCGCGGACAACCTCGGCGTTTGTTTCAGTGATGGCCTGCAGCAGCTCGGCCTGGAACCGACGCATCTGCTCGGTGGCCGGCCCGGCGAACTCGGATTGCAGCCGAGACAGATCGTTCGCATCGCGCACCTCGCTGACCGAGCGCGCGTAGGCGAGCTGTTCGCCGGCGCCTTCGCGCATTGCGCGCAGCGTGATCTCCTGCAGACGCTGCATTCCGCTCAACGCCGCCTGCACGACGCCGGCCGTTGCCTGCATCTGCGCCTCGTAGTAGTTCGCCATCGCATTCGTTGCCTGGGTCATGCTCGTCTCCCCGCGGGGTTCGCCGGTCATCCGGCCACGGCCAACGATAGTCGCATCCGGAGCCGCGCGCATTGCATATCGTCATAGGAAGTTTCCCCGCCCCGGCGCAGGCCGGGCCGAGGTGAAACGAGGTTGTCACGCAAGCGGAGTTCGTCGGGTCCGGACGACCACTGTTCCCGCCAGCTTGTCGTGCCAGCCCTGCTTGCGCGGATCGAACGCGACCCAGACGTACCCCAGCATCAAAGGGATGGCCGACACGTAATACGCGAAGTAGCGACCGATCGACTGCCCGGTCGTCAGCGGAGCGCCGGTTCGTGCATCGACGATGCGCGCACCGAAGAGCATCTTGCCGGGCGTCGCCTGCTTGGTCAGCCAGAAAACGATGACCGCCACGGCCGGCAGGACCCAGCTCAACAGGAAGTCGACCGGCCCCGCGATCAGCTGGGTGCCCTCGAAATATGTCGGCCCATAGATCGCATAGGCGACCGGCGCGATGATTGCGATCAGCAGCAGCGAGTCGATGATCGCTGCGCCGACGCGCACCCAGAAGCCCACGTATTCGATATCGCCGGCATCGGTCATCGTTGCTCCGTTTCAGGTTTCGTCGTCGCGCACCGAGCGCTCGTAGCGGGCACGATTCTCGGCATTCGGTGGGTACAGACCGGGCAACGCGGCGCCCTGCTCTACCTCGCGCATGATCCATGCCTCGAGCCGCTCCTGCTCGAGCGCGGCAGCCACGGTTTCATCAAGCATTGCGGCCGGCACCAGCACCGCGCCGTCGTCGTCCGCCACGACGACATCATTGGGGTACACGGCGACGCCGCCGCACCCGATCGGCTGCTGCCAGCCGACGAAGGTCAACGCTGCGACCGAGGGCGGCGCCGCCGCGCCGCGGCACCATACCGGCAGGTCTGTTCCAAGGACGCCCGCGAGATCGCGCACGACGCCATCCGTGACCAGCGCCCGCACGCCGCGCCGCGCCATGCGCGCGCACAGGATGTCGCCGAAGATGCCGGCGTCGGTCACTGTGCCGGCGTCGACGACTGCGATGCATCCGACGGGCATCGCCTCGATCGCTGCGCGCGTCGAGATCGGCGACGACCACGACTCCGGTGTGGCCAGGTCTTCCCGTGCCGGAACGAAGCGCAGCGTGAAGGCGCGACCGACCGCGCGCGGCAGCCCGGGACGCAGCGGCCGCGTCCCTCGCATCCATACATTGCGCAGCCCCTTCTTCAGCAGCACGGTCGTCAGCGTGGCCGTCGAAACGCCGCCGAGTGCTGCGGCGACGGCCGGATCAAGCGGCGCGGGTTCGGTATTCATCGCGGGTCTACGGTTGTTGAACGTGGCGGGCAGTGATCATGACAGTGCTGCACGCACATCGGACCGCGCAATGCGTGACAGCAGGAAGTCCACCTCGGCGCGGGCGGCAGCGGTCAGTGCTGCCCCCGGCTTGCGCTGTGCATCGGAAGCCAGGATGCCACGGCGCATCAGCACGTATTTGCGGACCGCGAGCCCGACACCGGGCTGCTGCTCGTAGCGGATCAGCGGCAGGTGCGCATCGAACAGGTCGTGCGCCTGATCGCGCGCGCCCGACTCGGTGAGACGGACGACATCGACCAGCAGGTCCGGAAAGCAGTAGCCCGTCATCGCACCGTCGGCGCCACGTTCGAGTTCGAAGTCGAGGAACAAGCCGCCGTTGCCGCACAGGATCGAGATGTGACGCATCGATCCTTCCCGCTCGTAGGCGCGCAGGGTCGAGATCTTCTCCAGCCCCGGCCAGTCCTCGTGCTTCAGCATTCGGCACGCAGGATTCTCGTCGACGATCCGCCGGATGACCGCGGGCGTCATCACGACGCTGAAGGTCAGCGGATAGTCCTGCAGCACGAAAGGTATGTCGCCGATCGCGTCCGCCGCCTGCCGGTAGTAGCCAGCGATCTGGTCATCCGTGCGCAAGGAGTTCGGTGGCGCGATCATCACGCCCGCCGCGCCCACATCCATCACTGCGCGGGCGAGCGAACGCATCGCAGCGAAGCCGGGGGCCGACACGCCGACGACGACCGGAACCGTCGCGCGTCGGATCACGCGCCGGGCGACATCGAGCGCTTCGTCATGCTCCAACTTCGGGGCTTCACCCAGCTGGCCGAGCACGGTGATCCCCGTCGCGCCCGCTGCGAGAAAGAAGTCTGTCATGCGGTCGGTCGACTCCACATCGACGCGGCCGTCGGGATGAAACGGCGTTGGCGCGATCACATAGACGCCGCGTGCCTGCTCCAGTGACATCGAACTGCATTCCTTGGGGTCGCCGACCGCGGATGCGATCGGTCACCTTGCATGATGCCACCGGCCTTCATGCGGCGCTCAGGCCGCAGCGCGGAGCGGTATCGAGAATGCCTGCTGGCGCTCCAGATGATCTGCAATGGCCGCATTGACTTCGGCGGCGTGGGTGATCGGACCGAGATGCCCGGCTTGCTCGAAGCAGCGGACTTCGACCCGTCGCAGCACGCCTGCGAGCCTGTCCGCCACCGCAGACGCGGACGGCGTCGTGCGGCCGCCTCGCATCAACAGCACCGGCACATCGAGCGCGGCCACCGAGTGGAGCGGGATCGGATCGGCAAACAGGGCCTCGAAATGGGAAGCCACGACCCCGATGCGGGCAACCACGGTCTGCCGTTGCGGCTCCGTCATCGCAGACCAGCTTCCGATGCCGGCCCAGTAGTCGATGAAACGTTCGGCCGCGGCATCCGGTCTTGCGCCGCGCGCGTCCGCAACAATCGCCTGCCCGACCGCTGTCACTTCGCGGTATGCGACCGCGTCGCGATCGAGGATGCCGAACAGAACCGGCTCGTAGAGCGTCAGCGAGCGAACCTGCGCCGGCAGCCGGCGCGCGATGTCGAGCGCCGCGACGGCGCCGTACGAGTGGCCGACGAGGTCGACGGTCTCTCCGCCTCGCACCAGGCGGATCACCGCGTCCGTCTCGACCGACAGCGAGTAGTCGCGATCCGCCGGGGGCTGCGGACTGCGACCATGGCCGTGAAAGTCCGGCGCGACGAATCGGTACCGCTCCTGCTCGCCCGCCAGCAGCGCCTGCCACTGTCCGGACGAGCCGCCGCTCGAATGCAGGCAGACGACGAGGGAGCCGCTGCCGGCCGAACGATGTGCGAGGGTTGTCGAAACCATCTGTGTCTCCGGTGTGGATTATTTGGACGCGCCGGCCGCCTTCCTGCGCGGCCGGCTCGGCCACTCAGTGCGTCGGGCCGACGATCGGAGCCAGCGCCTGGTTGATGCGCTCGCCCTGCTCTGCCGTGATCATCGAGCCCAGCACTTCGAGGAAGCGCGGCTCCTGGACACCGGAGACGATGTATTGCCAGCGATAGGCGCGCAGGACCGTCGCGCGGATCGATTCCGCTTCGGCGTTGCTGAAAGGCCGGCCGCAGACCGCGAGGAAGTAATCAGCGTCCGCCTTGGACTGCATCTGCAGGATGCCGTCGACCGCGCCGACCAGCGCTATCAGGTCGTTCACCGCGGAGTCGCGCTGCGCGGCGTCGAGCTTCGCGTCTTCGCGCAGCCACTCCATCTCGTCGAGGATCGCGTGCTGCGACTCTTCCTTCCAGTGGTAGAGGAACACGTCCTTCCAGAGGTCGGACAGTTCGGGATCGGGGTCGATGCTCTGGCGGTAGTGCGCCTGGGTGAACAGTTCGATGTCGCAGGTCAGTCCCAGCACGGCCCAGGTCGAGGCCGCAAGAACAGCGTTTGCGACGTCATTGGGCTGCGGCAGGAACTGGTAGCCCTCGGGCATTCCCGCGCCCGCCATCTGCTCGAGCCGGCGGAACATCTCCTGGTGCTTCAGTTCCTCGTCGGTGAATCGGATCAGGGCCTCCAGCGCGACCTGGTCGCCGAGCCAGTGCTCGCGGCTGACCTCGAGGATCTTGGCGCCGATGAAGCGCTCGACCAGACCGAAGACGTTCGCGTAAGTGCGGCCCTGGATCTGCGACAACAGCCGTTTTTCGGGTGCGGTCAGGAACGGGAGTTCGGCAACCTTCGAAAGGCCGTCGGGCAGGAACTTCTTCTTGAAGTCGAACTGGCGGCCGCGGATGACGTCGCGCTCGATGTCCCAGCGGACCCGCTTGGACACTTCGACGCACTTGGCATAGCGCTTTGAATCGACAACGTGCTGCGTGGCATGCATGCTTTGCTCCTTCGTGGTGGTGAATGGTCAGGCGAATACGATGGTCGCGCGCCAGGCGACGAGCACCTCCGGCGCCTTCAGCGCGGCGACGACGACGGCGGCAAATGCGGCGAAGACGGCGGCGCTCAGGAACATCTCGACCTTGCGCACACGGAAACCGGCGGACGCCGACTGCCAGAACTCGGCCTCGACCCGGCGGCGAGTCCGTTGGGCCAGACCGACAGCCTCGGCCGCAACCGACTCGACTTCGTCCAGCGTGAGTCCGAGGTCGCGCAAGGTCGCTGAGTCGAGCCCGCGCAGGACCTCATAGTTCGCGCGGGCCTGGCGGCGCCGTTCGACGTCGCGCAGGAAGCGGCGCAGACCGATCCGCGCACGACTCAGCATGCGCGAGGACCCGGTGGCGAGGCGCTCCAGCACCGGCGGCTGGCTGCGCGCCAAATGATGGGCGATCTCGGGAAACCGCGACTGCCCGGTCGCCGCGCCCGCCGCTATAAACGGGACCTGCTTGCGCAGATCACCCCACAGCGATTCATAATCCACAAACGTTCGCATTGCTGCTCCTCTCTGGCTTTGCCGCTCGGGGCGAGCAGCGATGGGTGCGCACAGTAGGCAGCGGCGGTAACCGTCCGCTTTCGATTGCCGGTCGTTTTGTATCGCTGTGTAATTCCGCCGCGCCGGCGCAAACCGGCGGACGGTCAAGACAAAACAGGGAACGGATGAGCAGCGGGAAGGTATTGATCGTTGACGACGACGCCGATATCCGGCGCGTGTTGACCGAGTATCTCGGTAGCCACGACTATGAGGTCACCGCCGTGGCGAGCGGCGACGCGATGCGTTCCGCGTTGCAGGCCGCGGTACCCGATGTCGTGCTGCTCGACCTCGGCCTGCCGGGGGAGGACGGCCTGACACTGGCGCGCTTTCTGCGCGAGCGCTATTCGGTCGGCATCATCATCATCACCGGCGCCAGCGAAACCGTCGATCGCATCGTCGGCCTGGAAGTCGGTGCCGACGACTACATCGGCAAGCCGTTCGATCCGCGTGAACTGCGGGCGCGCATCAAGAGCGTGCTGCGAAGGCTGCAACCGCAGGCGGCGCCGGCCGGCCAGAACTCACGTGTGCCGGTCGGCCGCTGCACGCTGGACATGGCCGCCCGCCAGATGTTCGACCGTGATGGGACCGAGGTGCAGATCACCGCGATGGAGTTCGACCTGCTGAAGGCTTTCGTCGACCATCCGAACCAGGTGCTGAGTCGCGACCGCCTGCTGACGCTGACGCGTAACCGGGAGTGGGAACCGTTCGACCGATCGATCGACATCCGCATCACGCGCCTGCGCCGCAAGGTCGAAGACGACCCGGAGAACCCGCGTTCGATCCGCACGGTACGCGGTGCGGGCTACATGTACGTGCCGACCTCTGCGTGAGCGCACCTTTGTAACCGCCGTGTTTCAGCCGGTAACCGCGGTGTAACGGCCGGCGACGCCGCGAGACGCCCAGCCTAGACTGCCCGCATCACCGGCTCCCCGGATTTCCGGATGGCGAACGACTTCGTCGCTTCAGACCGCCTGCAGCTCACGCTCGCGCGCACGACCGCTGCCGCGCTCGCCGTCTCCAGCGTCGAGGGCGACATCTTCGGCGGGCTGGCCAGGCGACTGGCCGAGATCCTCGAGGTCGATGCGACGATGATCGCGGAGTTCATTGCCGATCAGCCGGGCCGCGTCCGGTCGGTTGCCACCTGCCTGGACGGACGTCTGCTCAAGCCGTTCGAGTACGACATCGAGGGTTCGCCCTGCCGCGGCGTGGTCAATCGCGAGTCGCGCTTCGTCGCGTCGGGCGTCCACGACGAATTCACTCCGGGCACGCTGTTTCATGCGCAGGGCTTCGACAGCTATGCCGCGCACTCGATGGTCGATGCCGGCGGACGGCAGCTCGGGCTCATCGTCGCGATGCATCGTCAACCGCTGGTCGATCGTGAACTCACTGCAGCGCTGCTGCAGATCTTCGCGGTGCGTGCGACCGCCGAACTCGAGCGCCATCGCGTCGAGGAAATTGCCCGCGCTTCGGAGACGAGCTACCGGTCGATCTTCGAAGCCTCCGAGGAGGCGATTTTCGTTCACGACTTCGATACCGGCCGCATCCTCGACGCGAATCCGCAGGCTTGTCGCGTCTACGGCTACACACGCGAGGAGATGCTCGATATCCGGGTCGCCGACGTGAGTTCGAACGTGCCGCCCTACACCGAGGCCGAAGCGGTTGCGAAGATCGAGCAGGCCAAGCGGGGAGAGCCGGTCCGCTTCGAGTGGCATCGCCGCAGCAAGGACGGCAGCCTGCACTGGGACGAGGTCGTGCTGAAGATGGCAACGATTGGCGGCACCAGACGCATCCTGGCGTTCACCCGCGAGATCACGGAGCGCAAGCAGGCCGAGGAAGCGTTGCGGCTGCGCGAGGAGCAGTACCGCGCAATCTTCGAGGGCTCGGCCGATGCGCTGGTGCTGTGGAACGGCGACATCCGCATCGTCGACGTCAACGCGGCCTTCCTGCAGATGTACGGCTTCGAACGCGACGAAGTGATCGGCGCCACCTTCAGCGACCGCCAGCCGCCCGACACTGTGCGGCTGCGGATCGAGCACATGCGGCGCGCGCTCGCCGGCGAGGCCTGTCAGCTCGAAACCCTGACGGTCAAGAAAAACGGCGAGATGTTCGAGGTCGAACTGCGCTACCTGCCGATCATCTATCGCGGCGAACCGCACGTGCTCGCGATCGGCCGCGACATTACCGAACGCAAGCGAGCCGACGTGCGGCTGCGCGCGAGCGAGGAGCGCTACCGGCAGCTGTTCGAACTCGTCTCAGACGCGATCGTGCTGGTCGACGCGGCAACGCAGAGGCTGGTCGATGCAAACCGTGCTGCGGTCGAGCTCTACGGCTACGGTCGTGACGAGCTTCTGACCCTCACCGCGCAGGACCTCACGGCCGAGCCGGCCAGCACTAGCGAGGCGATCGGCCAGTCCGGCGCAGCGCTCAGCATTCCGTTGCGCTGGCACCGGCGCAAGGACGGAAGCGTGTTCCCGGTCGAGATCACGGCCAATCGCTTCGAGCTCGAGTCGCGCAGCTTCTGGCTCGCCACTGTGCGCGACATCACCGACCGGCACGAGCGCGAGCAGGCCCTGCAGCGCAGCGAGGAGCAGTACCGCGCGATCTTCAACGCGTCGGCGGACGCGCTGGTGCTGTGGGACAGCCAGTACCGCCGCGTCGACGTCAATCTGGCCTACCAGAAAATGTACGGCTGGAAGCGCGAGGACGTGATCGGCCGTGGCTACGAGCACCCGGTGTTTCCGCCTGAATATTCGGCAGCGCGCCTCGAACTGGTGCGGCGGGCGCTGGCCGGCGAGCACTGCAGTGCGGAACTGGAAGCGATCCGCAGCGACGGCACACGGCTCTGGACCGAGGTGCATGCGATTCCGTTCGGGCATCGAGGCGAGCCGCATGTGCTGGCGATTGCGCGCGACATCACCGAGCGCAAGCGCGCCGAGGAGGCGCTGCGACGGAGCGAAGAGCAGTACCGCGCGATGTTCGAAGCCGCCACCGACTCGCTGCAGCTGATCGACGCGCAACACCGCGTCGTGGACGTCAATCCGGCCTACGAGCGCATGTACGGCAAGCCGCGCGAGGACGTGATCGGCAGGACTCTCGACGAACTCGTTCCCGTACAGTTCCGCGAAGAACGCCGCGCACTGATCGAACGCGCACTCGCCGGCGGGGCCGCCGAACTGCAGACGACGGGATACCGCGGCGACGGCTCGGACTTCCAGCTCGAGGTTCGCGTGATTCCGTTTCAGCGCCGGGGTCAACCGCACGTGCTCGGCATCGCGCGCGACATCACCGAGCGCAAGCGTGCGGAGGAAGCGCTGCGCGCCAGCGAGGAGCAGTACCGCGCGATCTTCAACGCGTCGGCGGACGGGATGTACCTGCGCGACGCGGAGTTCCGCATCGTCGACGTGAATCCGGCGTACCTGGCGATGAAGGGTCTTTCCCGGGAACAGCTTGTCGGGACCACGGAGATCATGCCCGGGTCCGTGCGCGGGGAGGAGGAACTGCGCGCACAGCACGCGCGGGTGCTGGCAGGTGAGTCGGTCCACTACGAGACGAAGGCCATGAGCGGGGACGGCTCGTGGTTCGACGTCGAGGTGCGATGCATGCCGCTGCGGTACCAGGGACAACCGCACGTGTTGTACACGGCGCGCGACATCACCGAACGGCGCCGCGCGGAAGCCGATCGCGCCGCGCTCGAGGCACAACTGCAGCAGGCGCAGAAGATGGAGGCGATCGGTAATCTGGCCGGCGGCATCGCGCACGACTTCAACAACATCCTGACGAGCGTGATGGGCTACATGGTGCTGGCGGCCGAGCGGCCGGCGGCCGAGGCGGACGCAAAGCTGCGCGACCACCTCGACCAGGCGCAGCTCGCCTGCCGCCGCGCGCGCGACCTGATCCAGCAGATGCTGACGTTCAGTCGCGGACGCCGCGGCGAGTCGCGTGCAGTCGCGCCGCGGGCCCTGGTCGACGAGTCGGTACGGCTGCTGCGCGCCATGCTGCCGACCACGATCGACCTGGCGGTTCACGTCGACTGCGATGGCGCGATCGCGCAGGTCGATCCGGTGCAGGCCCAGCAGATCCTTCTCAACCTGTGCATCAACGCGCGCGATGCGATGCACGGGGTCGGACGGATCGGCATCGAGTGCCGCGAGGTTGTTCTCGAAACCGCGACCTGCTCCAGCTGTCGCCATGACATCGAGGGCAGATATGTCGAGCTTGCCGTTTCCGACACCGGCAGCGGCATCCCCCAGTATGTCTTCGAGCGCATGTTCGAGCCGTTCTTCAGCACCAAGGAGGTCGGCCAGGGCACCGGGATGGGGCTTGCGATGGTGCACGGCATCGTCCATGACCAGGGTGGGCATGTGATCGTCGAGACCGAACGCGGCCGGGGCACGACGTTCCGGGTGCTGCTTCCTCGCGCCCAGAGCGAGGCGACCGAGGACACTTCGGCCCGGGTACGGGAACCGGTGATCCGCAAGCCGCTCGAAGGGCGTGTGCTGCTTGTCGACGACGAAGAATCCGTCTTGGGCTTCATGCGGCAGCTGCTGGAAGGCTGGGGATTGCAGGTCGTCTCCGTTCGTCATCCGGACGATGCACTGCACTGGATGGAAAGCGAGCCGGACCGCTTCGATCTCGTGCTGACCGACCAGACGATGCCCGGAATGACCGGCACGGATCTGGCGCACGAGCTGACCCGCCTGAGGCCCGGGCTGCCTGTGCTGCTCTACAGCGGTCACAGCGAGTTGTTGCGCTTGGCGCCAACGGACGCCGCCGGCATTCTCAAGGTCCTCACCAAGCCCGTCGATCCGATCGAGATGCGCACGGCGCTGGCTAAAGCTCTCGCACGACGCTGAACATCGGCAAAATCGGGGTCTGATCCCGATTTTCTGGCGGAGCCATGTTCATCGGCCATTTCGGTGTGGGACTTGCGGGCAAGGCGGCGGCGCCGCGCGTGTCCCTCGGTACGCTGTTCCTCGCGGCGCAGTTCATCGACCTCCTGTGGCCGACCCTGCTGCTGCTCGGATGGGAGCGGGTCCGCATCGTTCCAGGCGCGACGGCTGCAAACCCGCTGGTGTTCGAGCACTACCCGATCTCGCACAGCCTGCTGGCCGTCGTCGGCTGGGCGATCGCGATCGCGGCCGTCCACTTCGCGGGGCGGCGCGATGTTCGCGCTGCGGTCGTAGTTGCCGCGCTGGTCGTCAGCCACTGGCTGCTGGACGCGATCGTGCACGTTCCTGATCTGCCACTGGCTCCGGGCAGCGACATCGTGGTCGGCGCCGGGCTCTGGAACTCTCCGATCGCGACGCTCGCGCTCGAGTTCCTGCTCTTTGCTGTGGGAGTTGCCTTCTACCTGCGGATTACCCACGCGCGCGACGCGATCGGGCGCTGGGCCCTTGCAGGGCTGATCGTCTTCCTGGTGATCATTCAGCTCGCAAACAGCTTCGGTGATCCGCCACCCAGCGCGAGCGCGATCGCGTGGGTCGGACAGGCACAGTGGCTTCTGGTGCTTTGGGCCTACTGGGTGGACGGACACCGATTCGCCGGTCGCGCGCACTTTCCGGGCCCGCTGGCCGTCGGCCACGAAGCGACGCGTTGACGTCGATCGCCGCGGCGTCAGCCGCGGCCGTACAAGGTCACGACAGCCGCACCTCCGAGGCCCAGGTTGTGCTGCAACGCGAGCCTGGCGTTCTCGACCTGGCGCGGTCCGGCTTCGTGCCGTAGCTGCTGCGTCAGCTCGAAGCACTGTGCGAGCCCGGTCGCTCCCAGCGGATGTCCCTTCGACAGCAGGCCGCCCGACGGATTGGTGACGACCTGGCCTCCGTAGGTGTTGTCGCCATCGAGCACGAACTGCTCTGCGTCGCCTTCGGGGCAGAAACCGAGCGCCTCGTAGCTGATCAGCTCGTTGTGCGCGAAGCAGTCGTGCAGCTCGCAGACATCGATGTCGTGCGGGCCGACGCCAGCCTGGTCGTAGACCTTGCGCGCGGCTTCCCGCGCCATGTCGTAGCCGACCAGGCTCATCATCGAATGCGAGCCGAACGTGCCCGGCGTATCGGTCGTCATCGCCTGCGCGAGGATCGATACATCGTGCCGCAGACCCAGCCGGTCGGCGAAGGGCTTGGAGACCAGCACCGCGGCGGCCGCACCGCAGGTCGGCGGACAGGCCATCAGTCGAGTCATGACGCCCGGCCAGATCACCTGATCGGCCAGCACTTCTTCCGCGGTGACGACCTTGCGGAACAGCGCGTAAGGGTTCTTCTCAGCGTGCCGGCTGGCTTTCGCACGGATCTGCGCAAAGGTTTCAAGCTGCGTCCCGTAGCGTTGCATGTGCTCGCGGCCGGCTCCGCCGAAGTAGCGCAAAGCCAGCGGAAACTGTTCCTCGCCCACCAGTTCCTGCGTGACTCGGTTGAACTCGTCGAACGGCGACGGCCGATCACCGAAGACAGCGCCGAGTGCTCCGGGCCGCATCTGTTCGAAGCCGAGCGCGAGCACGCAATCGGCCGCCCCGCTTTCGATCGCCTGGCGCGCGAGGTAAAGCGCGGTCGACCCGGTCGAGCAGTTGTTGTTGACGTTGAACACCGGAATGCCGGTCATACCGACCGGGTACAGCGCGCGCTGCCCGCTGGTCGAATCGCCGTACACATAGCCGACATACGCCTGCTCGACCTGCTCGTAGCCGACGCCCGCATCGCCCAGCGCACGGCGGGTGGCCTCGGCCCCCATCTCGAAGTACGGCGGGCTGTCTCCTGGCTTGCGGAACGGGATCATGCCGACACCAGCGACGTAGACCTTGCGATTCATCGAGCCTCCCCGTCGGCCGGGCGATTGACAAACGCTATCGCGAATTATCGTGCTCGTCCCGACCCGCGGCGACAAGCCCTGAATCCGCCCACTTTCGGGACGGAAGTATCTTGGAATTCAATAGGTTATCACCTGTTCTTCAGGTTGCAGCAGAGTTCACTTTAAGTTGGTTTTTGTGCGGACAAATGCAAATGGGCGCGGCTGTGCCGACTCCCTCCTTCAGAAATGGCTCACCGCTCGGGTTCGCCTCGATCATCAGCTGTAGGACAGCCCTGCCCGCGGCGTACGGCAAGGCGATGACGAACACGAAGTTCAGCTTCGAGGCGGCCAAGGCGACGGTGGAGAGCTCAGCGGACGCCTGTACCAACCCGTCGGCCGTGCCCACCTCGGGGCGCTGCTGTTACTCGCTGGAAGCGCGCAGAAACCCGAAATCGACGCCTTGGTCTGCTTGCGTCACGGAATCGAGGAACAACTTTCGATACCCACGGCTGGCAACAGGAGGGAGAACGGGACAACTGACCCGGCGTGACGCGATTTCCTCATCCGAAACGAGCAGGTCAAGGGAGCGCAGGGAGACATCAAGCCGGATGCGGTCTCCCGTCCGAACGAACCCAAGGGGTCCGCCTAGCGCGGATTCCGGGGTGACATGAAGCACGATGGTTCCGGCCGCAGTTCCGCTCATTCGTCCATCCGAAATGCGCACCATGTCCTTCACGCCGGCGCGCGCAAGCTTTTTTGGAATCGGGAGATAGCCCGCCTCGGGCATGCCGGGAGCGCCCTTCGGTCCGATATTCTTGAGGACGAGGATGTCGTCTTCCGTGACGTCGAGATCTTCACGGTCAATACGTTCGGCCATGTCTTCGATGCTCTCGAAGACGATGGCGCGCCCCTCATGCGTCATAAGGCGCGCGCTGGCAGCCGACTGCTTGATGATCGCGCCACGAGGCGCCAGGCTGCCGCGAAGTACCGCAATGCCGCCCTGCGCGTAGATCGGGTCGCGGAGGGGACGAATCACTCGTTGAGGAAAGCCATCCCCGGACGCCTCGATTTCCTCACCAAGTGTGCGACCCGTAACCGTCAATGCATCAAGGTGCAGGAGCGGTTTCAGTTCGCGCAGAAGCGCTGGAACACCGCCTGCGTGATGAAAGTCCTCCATGTAATACTGCCCGGACGGCTTCAGATCCAGCAGTACCGGGGTGTCCCGCCCGAGCGCATCCAGATGATCGAGATCCACCGCGATACCCAGTCTTCCGGCAATCGCGGTCAAGTGCAGGACTCCGTTCGTGGAACCGCCAATGGCAAGCAGAACACGCAACGCGTTGTCCACGGATTTCGCCGTAATGATCCGGTCCGGTGAAAGTCGGCTCCTGGCAAGCGCGACCGCGGCCGTCCCTGTCCGTTCGGCGACGCGGATGCGGTCGGCGGTAACCGCTGGCGGTGAGGCGCTGCCAGACAACGCCATGCCGAGTGCTTCAGCAACACAGGCCATCGTGCTCGCCGTTCCCATCACCGAGCATGTGCCGACGCTAGGGACCAGTTGATCGTTCACGCGCGCGATCTCGGCCGCTTCGATCTCTTCCGCCCGGTAACGCGCCCAGTATCGGCGACAGTCAGTGCACGCGCCGACGCGCTCACCTTCGTTTGACCCCGTCAGCATCGAGCCCGTAACGAGCTGAATGGCAGGCACGCCGGCCGAGGCAGCACCCATTAGCTGGGCCGGCACGGTCTTGTCGCAGCCGCCGATCAGCACAACCACGTCCATCGGCTGTGCTCTGATCATCTCCTCAGTGTCCATCGACATGAGGTTGCGCAAGTACATGCTCGTCGGGTGCGCGAAGCTCTCGTGCAGCGAAATGGTCGGGAACTCGATCGGCAGCCCTCCGGCCAGCATCACGCCGCGACGAACGGCCTCCAGCAGTTGCGGCGTGTTGCCATGACACGGGTTATATCCGCTGGCCGTATTGGCGATGCCGATGACCGGCCGCGACAGTGAGTCATCAGTAAACCCTGCGCCCTTGATGAAGGCCTTTCGGAGAAACAGGGAGAAGTCCCGGTCGCCATAGCTTGTGAGATTTCCCGACAGGCCCGCAGGCGAGTCGGGCGCAGGTGGCTTCGACTCCTGTGCCATCGTTAGCCGCGGTACATCGGATGGGGTCCTGGGATCGGCATTGTCATTGTGGGCCTCTCAGTCACCGCGGCATCGGCTGCCTGACCGTTTTCCTCACGACCTGAGACACGACAACGATCGCGAGCAGCGCAACGCCGATGTAGTCGAACATCGCTTTCGGATACACGAGCGCGAGCCCGGCCGCGACCAGCAGCCAGCGCTGAACCAATGCCGTTTTCCCGAACAGCCAGTTCTGCATCGCGCCTGCGAGTGCGGCAATCCCGATCATTGCCGTGACGCAGACGACCGCTATGTCGAGCCAATGAGCCTCGGCGAGCCCTTTGAAGGAGCCCATCAACAGCAAGCCGAGCCCGGCCGGATCGAGCACGAACATGAACGGCACCAGGAAAGCGGGCAACGTGTATTTCCACGACTGCAGCGTTGTCTTGTAGGGGTCGCCTCCGGTGATCGCGGCCGCCGCGAATGGCGAGAGCGCCGTGGGCGGGGAGACCTCTGAAAGCACCGCGTAGTAGAAGATGAACATGTGGGCAGCGAAGTTCGCAACGCCCAGTGCGATCAGCGCCGGGGCTGCGATCACGGCGCAGATGATGTAGCTGGCGGTCACCGGGACCGCGAGGCCAACGATCCAAACGATCAGCGACGTGAAGATGGCGGTCAGCAGCAGCTTGATGTCGTGGAACAGGGCAGGAGTTGCCGCCGCGCCCATCGCGACCAGCGAATCGTAGATGCCGCGACTTCCGCCCTCGGCGTACTGCAACACGATCGAGCTGAACTTGAGTCCCAGCCCGGTGAGCGTCACCACCCCGACGATCAGTCCAGCGGCGGCGCATGTGGCCGCCACACTCAACACGCCGACCGAGCCCGCCTCGAGCGCCTTTACGAGCCCGGAATTCCGGAGACCGCGGACGAGCGGCGCCCTGCCGCGCAGGACGTCGTAGGGGATCAGCGCGCAATCGACGTGCAGGAAGCTGAACACAACCGCAGTAACGGTCGTCCAGAACACGGCGGTCGTCGGTGAGAACCCGATCACCATGAACACGACGATCGCGATCAGCGACAGGAAATGAAACCAGTATTGGCGCGTTAGTGCACCGACTGTCGCGTGTTTCTCGATCACGACAGTGGGCATCCCGAACTTGCGCGCGTCGATCTCCACCATCAGGAGCAGCGCAAAGTAATAGAGCAGTGTCGGAACCGTCGCCATCAGAATGACGTCGAGATACGAGATATTCAGGAATTGCGCGATCAGGAACGCCGCAGCGCCGAGCACTGGCGGTGACAGGATCGCGCCCAACCCACCCGCGGCGAGCAAGCCTCCTGCCGCATTGCGGCCATAGCCCGCCTTGACGAGCATCGGATAAGCCACCGTGCCCAGTGTCACCGTGGTTGCAACGCCGCTGCCGGATGGCCCGCCCAGCAGGAAGGAAGCGAGCACGACCGTCCGGCCGGCGCCCGTGGGCTTGCCACCCATCGCGGCGAAGGAGAAGTCGATGAAGAACTTGCCGGCTCCCGAAAACTGCAGGACCGCGCCATAGATCGTGAAGAGGATGATCAGCGAGGACGAAACATCGATCGGGATGCCGAAAATGCCCTCGAGCGTCATGTACATATGGCCGACGATGCGGCTCGTGTCCATGCCGTAGTGCGTCCATGGCGCCGGCAGGTCCTTGCCGACATACGCATAGACCACGAATGCCACGCAGATCGCGGGCATGATCCAGCCAGAGGTGCGGCGCGCCGCTTCCAGCACCAGCAGGATCAGCGCGATGCCGAAAATCCGGTCCCAGAGGTTGGGACTGATCGCCCGCTCGAGGAATTCATCGCCGCCCGCCAGCATGTAGCCGACGATGACGAGAGCGGCCAGCGCTGCGATCCAGTCCCACCAACGCACTCGATGGCGAAAGCGTTTCGCGGCCGGATAGAGCAGAAAACACAAAAAGAGCACAAACGCGACGTGGATGCCGCGCAGCACATGCGTCGGCATGATGCCGTACGCAGCGTACAGATGGAAAAGGGACATGATCACCGCGACTGCGGTGACAAACGTCCCCAACGCACCGCTCAGCTTGTTGAGCGGCCCTTCCTCCTGCTCGACGTAGGCTTCCGCCTTTTGCAGCGCCTCTTCAGAGACGAGAGAATCGTCCTGCGGCTGCCGGCCGGTGTCGCCCATGCGCGTCGGAGCGCGGTCTCATGCCGCGCTCCTTTCTTCTTTGTCGTCGATCAGTTCAGTGTGACGCCCTTCTCCGCAAAATACTTCTTGGCGCCGGGATGGTACGGAATCACGGCAGCACCGCTGCTCTGGTACTTTAGATCGAAGTTCCTTGCCTCGGCATGCACGCGAATCAGATCCTCCCTGCGATCGAAAATCGTCTTGACGATGTCATAAGCGAGCTGATCGCTCATCTTCGCGTCCGCAACGAGGACGTTCCATACGGTGACGATCTGCGCCGTTGTTTCCTGCCCGGGGTAGGTCTTTGCAGGAATCGTGTCCTTGACGTACAGCGGACCGTATTTCTTCACCATCGCGTCAAGCGCATCGCTGTGGTCGACCAGCTTCAGCTTCATGCCGGGAGTGGCGCCGAGGTCCGTGACCGCTGATGTCGGCAAGCCACCGACCCAGAAGAACGCGTCGAGCTTCTTGTCCTTGATCGCCTCGGCGGATTTGCCAGGATCCAGCCGCTCGCGAATGATGTCCTTCTCGGGATCGATGCCGTACGCCTCGAGAACGCGATAGGCCATGATCTGGGTCGCGCTGTTGGGCGCTCCGGTCGACACGCGTTTGCCCTTGAGGTCCGACATCTTGGTGATGCCGGTACCCTCGACCGTCACGATGTGCATGCGATTCGGATAGAGCACCATCAACGCACGCACCTGTACCTGCCGGTCCAGGAATTTCCCTTGAGCCTTGAATGCGTCCCAGCTCGCATCCGCCATCGACAGCGCGATATCGGCCCGGCCCTGCTGGATCAACAGCAGGTTCGCCATCGAACCGTCGGTTGTGCCGGCAGTTGCATTGAGACCGGGCACGTTCTTGGTGAGAACGTCCGCGATCCCCCCGCCAATCGGGTAATAGACACCCGTTGTCGGTCCGGTTGCAACGAATATGTTCACCTTTGGTTGCGCGACCGCGGGCAGCGAAAAGATGGCGCTCGCAATCAGGAAGATGCCGATTAGGATCCTTCGCATTTCGTCTCCTTCAAAGTTGTTTATTAACCTGCCACTGCCAGTTCAACGTCGTTCCCTTAGTGAATCGTGACCCACGGCTCCCGTGGATCGAATGCATAGCGCTTCACCGCGTCTTCGTCGAAGTCGAAGCCTAGCCCGGGGCGGGTCGGAAGCAGCAGCGAGCCGTGACGGTGCTCGAGCTGGCGGTCGATCAACCTGCGGAAGTTGAGCACCTGGTCGTCGAGGAAGAATTCCACGAATCGGGCGTTCGGCGTGGCAGCGACGAGATGCACATGCAGGTCGTGGAACCAGTGCGGGCTCACCGTAACCCCGTAGCTCGCCGCCGTCGCGGCGATGCGTCGCCACTCGGAGATGCCTCCGCATACGAGCGCATCGGCCTGCAGAATCTCCGCGCCGCCCTTGTCGAGCAGTTCCTTGAAATACCAGCGGCCGTAGCCGATCTCGCCGGTAGCCACGGTCGTGCTGACCGCGCGCGCGATTCGCGCATGCAGATCGATCTCGTCAGGGCCGAACGGTTCTTCGATCCAGTAGGGATCGTAACGCTCGTACCTGCTCAGGTAAGCCATCGCGGTGGGCAGGTCGTGCCACGCATTGTTCGCGTCGAGCATCAGCAGTACGTCCGGCCCGACGGCTGCGCGGGCCGCCGCGATGCGTGCTTCTTCCTCTTCGAGTGACAGGCGCCCCACCTTCATCTTCACGGCGCGAAATCCGGCCGCCACATACGATGCGAGCTCGTCCCCCAGCTTGTTCGGCGTCTTGCCGTCCAGGTAATAGCCCCCGCTCGCGTACGCGGGCACCTTGTCCGTGACCACCGCGCCGAGGTATGCATACAGCGGCAGGCCCGCTGAGCGGGCATTGAGATCCCAGATCGCCGTGTCCAGAATGCTCAGCGCGCGCATCACGCTGCCCGCGCGCCCGTGCAGCAGCGAGTCGGAGTACATCTCTTGCCAAAGGCCCTCGACGCGCAGCGATTCCTGGCCAATCAGCTTGGGCGCAAGGAGTTCCGCGACCCCCATTTGTGCAATGCGACCACCGGCGCTTCCGACGTAGCAGAAGCCTATTCCCGACAGGCCCGCATCCGAGCGAACCTTCACGAGGCAGTAATCGCGCGCGACCACAGTGCGGGTCGCGAAGGATGTCGCCACCTCGAGTGGAACACGGGCAACGCACACCGACACTTCTTCGATCCTGCTCACTCACGAACTCCGGGTGTGGCCAGGCGAAAAGCAGTATATCGGCTCATATACAGCGCACCAGTTGCGACTGCAAGCACTCTGGATCTCGCTGCGCTCAACGGCGCGCGCGTGTGCGGTTCGCGCATCGAACCCCGGCAGCAGGCGTGAGGCCCGCCGGCGGCGCCTGACACTTCGGGCCGCTCCGATCAAGGCTTGGCTGCCGGACCGCGCGGGGCGACTCCCGCGGCCTGTCCAGCCCACCAGCAGAACGGGCCGTCTGGCTCAGGCGAACTTTGCCAGCGTGCGCGCCATGCGATGAATGCGGACTTCCTTGTTCTCGCGCGGGTCGGGCGAGAACTGCGGATGCTCGATCGCGCAGGCCAGCAACTCGAAGAACGCCTTGTCGAGCGCCTTGCGCCCAGCCGACAGTTGCTGCGCGATCAGCTCGCAGTCTTCGCCGCCTTCGATCATCTTCTGGACTCCGCGCAGCTGGCCCTCGATGCGCTTGAGTCGCATCACGAGCGCGTGGCGCGCGACAGTGGCTGCGTCGAGGCGCGCAGCAGGCTTCCTAGCAGCGGGCACTTGTCGTCTCCGGTACGCCCACGCGCCGGAGAATCCAGCCGATCGGGCAGAAATTGGTGAAGCCGTATTGGAACAGATTCAGGCCGACGAACGCCGTGAATGCGAGCCACCAGCGCGAAACGAAGAACGGGCTGGCATCGACGCCAAGCAGCAGCGAGACGACGATGAAGGTTCCGGCAAAAACGTGTATCCAGCGATCAACGGTCATGGAATCTCCTGTGAGATGACAAGGGGTTGGGACGAAGCTGCCGTCGGCCGGCGGCGGCGCACCGCGTAATACAGAACCGGGATCACGATCAGCGTCAGCGCGGTCGACACCAGGATGCCGAACAGCAGGGAGACCGCCAGCCCGTTGAAGATCGGGTCGTCGAGGATGAAGAGCGCGCCCAGCATCGCGGCCAGCGCCGTCAGGACGATCGGCTTGGCGCGCGCCGCGGCCGCATCGATCGTCGCCTGCTCGAGCGTCACGCCGGCCGCAAGCTGCTGGTGAATGAAGTCCACCAGTAGGATCGAGTTGCGCACGATGATGCCGGCCAGCGCGATCATTCCGATCATCGACGTTGCGGTGAACTGCGAGCCGAGCAGCGCATGGCCCGGCAGCACACCGATGACCGTCAGCGGGATCGGCGCCATGATCACGAGCGGCGTCACGTAGGACCGGAACTGCGCGACCACCAGCAGATAGATCAGGATCAGACCTACGCCATAGGCGATGCCCATGTCGCGGAAGGTCTCGTAGGTGATCTGCCACTCGCCGTCCCACTTCAGTCCGAATTCGCTGAATCGGTCCGAGGGCGGGCTGATCCAGTGTTCCGCCAGCGGCAGCGCGCCCGGTGCCGTGATCGACTTGATACCCCCGCGCAGATCGAGCATTCCGTACAGCGGTGAATCGGTCTTGCCCGGGCCGCCGGCCACGTCACCCATCACATAGACGACCGGCTGCAGGTCCTTGCGATGAATGACACGCTCACGCGGCAGCACGATCGGCCGCACCAGCTCGGCGAGCGCGATCTCGTAGTCCGCGCCCTGCTCGTCGCGTCCGCGCACCTTCATCTTCAGCAACGCGTCGAGCGACCCTTTCTCGCCGTCCGCGATGCCGAGACGCACCTGCTTCGCATATTTGCTGCTCGCGTCGTGCACCGGCGCAACGTCGGCGGGTCCGAGCGCAAGCTGAGCGATCCGCGTGACTTCGGTCGCGCTGACCCCGAACTGCGCCGCCTTCGCGACATCGAGCTGCAGCACGACGCGCTCGGCCGGGTCAAGCACCGTGTCGTCGATCGCCGTGATGTCGCGCGTCTTCTCGAACACGCCGCGCACCTGCTTGGCGAGCCGCATCTGTGCGTCATAGTCCGGGCCGTAGATCTCGGCAACGATCGGAGACAGCACCGGCGGACCGGGCGGCACCTCGATCACCTTGACCTCGGCACCATGCTTCTTCGCGACGGCTTCCAGCGCCGGCCGGACCGCCTGCGCGATCTCGTGGCTCTTGCGCTTGCGATCGCTGCGATCGGTCAGGTTGACCTGGATGTCGCCGACTTCGCCGCCGCTGCGCAGGTAATACTGCCGGACCAGCCCGTTGAAATTGATCGGCGCGGCCAGACCCGCGTAGGCCTGGTAGCTCACGACCTCCGGCACCTGCGCAATTTCGGTGGTCATCGCGCGCAGGACCGCGCCGGTCGTTTCCACCGGCGTGCCGGTCGGCATGTCGACGACGACCTGGAACTCCGACTTGTTGTCGAACGGCAGCATCTTCAT
>DAINBQ010000012.1:0-26392 GCA_036732825.1 Burkholderiaceae bacterium
TCGCCCAGCCCCTCAGCTCGACTTCGGTGTAGCCCGATGCATACGTCGCGGTGTGCCCGTGCAATCGCACGTAGACAAGGTCGGTCGTCACTTCGTCCCACAGCGGCCAATCGGCAGCGTCCGACTGGCAGACAGCAATGCGGTGCCGGCGCATGCACAGCGCCACGTCTTCGCCGAACCACGATTGATGGCGGAATTCGATCGCGTGGCGCACGCTGCGCCAGCTTTGCAGAGCCCGCGCGAAGCGTTCGAGCCTGTCGAGGTCGCGGTGCAGGTTGTGCGGTAGCTGCCACACCACCGCCGCGAGCTTGGTGCCGAGACCCGCGGCGCGGCTGCGTTCGAGCGCGATGGCGGGCAGCGGGTCGTTGAGCTTCTTGTTGTGCGTCAGGTAGCGGTTGGCCTTGATCGCAAAGCGGAATTGCGGCGGCGTCTCGACACGCCAGCGCTGGAACGTCTGCTTGCTTTGCAGGCGATAGAAGGTCGCGTTGATCTCAACCGCGGTAAAGCGCTCCGCGCAGAAGCGCAGCCATCCGGTCCGCGGGCAGGGTCCATAGAACGTCGCGCGCCAGCCGTCGTAACTCCAGCCGCTGGTGCCGACGTACGCGCTGCCTGCGGCCTTCCTGGCCGCCGCCGGAGAGGAACGGCCGGAAACGCGATGGTCCTTCAAGGCGGGGGGAGGTTGAGCGGTTCCTTCAACTGCACGACGTAATGGTTGCCCCCGGCATCGACGACATCGATGTTGTGCAGCCAGTCGAACTCGTGGTCGATGTCGACCCGGGCAGGATGGATCCTCTGCTGCAGGTCACCGGCGGAAATGACCAGTATTCCATCCTTCGGAACGTACGAGAGCCCGGTCAGCGCAACCCAGTGCGCGGCGACCTGCTCGCCGAGCCCGAGCCCCGTGACTTCGACGTCCACGCCCCGTGCGCCGAGCGCATTGGAAAAACGATCGAAGTATTCCTGCCACTGCGACCGTGCGAGCTGCCTCAACGGCATCTGTTCTCCTCAGGTCCCGGACAAGTCCACATCATCGCCTCGAAGCCCGATCACTCGATTGCGCGCCCGGTCCCGACATGTTCGTGCTCACGGTGCGGGATAGACGCAGAAACGCGCGAGAATATGAACAGTGGGGCGACGGCCGGCGCCCGCCATATCGTCGCCCGAATGTCTGACCGCCGGCAATCCCGCGCCCGAAGCAGTGCGAAGCGGCACGTTCCGATGCAAGCCCTGATCCTCACTGCAGACGATTTCGAAGACTCCAGCCTGCTCACAGGTACTGGCGAGTGCAGGCCTGCTGCGCGGCCGGTCGTGCGCGGTTGACCCATCTCAAGCGGCCGATGTGCGGATCGGCGGAAGGTTGCAGTGGTCATGCCAATAGAGATCTCATTGCTCGACGCGCCGTCGGCCGCCACGCTGCCGATCGAGATGGTCGAGCGCAAGGGCCTTGGGCACCCCGACACCATTTGCGACGCGCTCGCTGAAGCGAACAGTATTGCGCTGTCACGCTTTTACCTCGACCGCTTCGGCGCGATCCTGCACCACAATGTCGACATGGTGCTGCTGCGAGGCCGCGCGCTGTGGTGACTGGCGCGGGCGACGAACTGTCCACGGGTGATTGGCTGCGAGCGCCGTTTCTGGTCGGTGAGCTTGCCGGAAAGAGGGGAAGTCTATGACTCGCAAGGAGGCCCTCATCAAGAAAGTGCACGGGCTGCTCGAGCGCGAGCGGCGGATCAACCTGCATCGTCATCCGGTCAGGATCGACATTGCCGAGGGCGCGGTCGTCCTCGAAGGCGAAGTCGAGGACATCGCGGCGAAAAAGCTCGCGCTCGAACTGGCCGCCGGCGTCACGGACGTCCGCGGCGTGATCGACCGTCTGCACGTCGCGCCGGCTGAACGCAAGGGTGACGGTGCCATCCGCGTCGCGCTGTGCGAATCGCTGTTACGCGCGCCCGAACTGCGCAATTGCGCGCTGCGATTCCGAGCAAAGGACCGCGTGGAGACGCTGCGCGCGATGCAGCATGACAGTGCCGGCGAGATCGAGGTCGCAATCGACGAGGGTGTGGTCACGCTCGAGGGAACAGTGATCAGCCTTTCGCACAAGCGCATCGCCGGCGTGCTCGCCTGGTGGGCGCCCGGCTGCCGCGACGTGGTCAACTCGATCGACGTGGCGCCGCCGGAGGAGGACAACGACGACGAGATCATCGACGCCCTGCAGCTCGTATTCGAGATGGATCCGATGCTGCGTGGAGAGGCGATCCTGGCGCGGGCGGCCAACTACGTCGTGACGCTCGAAGGACAGGTGCACACGGAGGCGCAGCGGCGACGTGCCGAGCTCGACGCCTGGGCGCTCTTTGCCGTCGACAAGGTGGTCAACCGGATCGAAGTGGGCGCGCCGTGATGAGGACAATCTTGGCTATGACGCCCCCGCATGCGCGATGGGCGTTATTTCTTCAAACTGTACGCGCTCGACGTGCTACTCGGTGCTCTCAGGTCGCCGACCAAGGCACAACTGGAGCGCGCGCTGCAGGGACAAGTGCTGGCGCAGAGAGATGATCGGCGCGTAAAGAAAGCAGCGGCATAAGCCGCTCGCGCCGCTATCGAGACCCCAATCGCGCGCACCGCGCGATCGGCGAGCCCGCGATCCATTGACCTGTATCGCCTCCTCCTCGGCGAATGCGAGACACACTACAGGTTGAGCTTGGTCGGCAACGCGCAGAGGGCGGTCGCACTCGGTCGCCGATCGGGAGAAACGCGATGTCATACAAGCAGGTGCTGTTCCAATCCGCCGCGCGCGAGAAGGTTGTGCGCGGCGCCACCCAGCTTGCCGACGCGATCCGCATCACGCTCGGGCCGAAGTCGAAGTCGGTGCTGATCCAGAGGAAGTGGGGCGCGCCGCTCGTCTGCAACGACGGCCTGACGATCGCCAAGGAATTTGAGCTGAAGGACCCGGAGGAGAACCTCGGGGCCCGGATGCTGCGGCAGGCCGCCGAGAAGACCGGCGAGGCGGTTGGTGACGGCACTAGCACGGCGACGCTGCTGGCCCACGCCATCTTCGCCGAGGGCGTGCGCAACGTGGTCGCGGGCGCGAGCGCGATCGACCTGAAGCGGGGGCTGGACCGCGGCTGCAAGCGTGCGGTCGACACGCTGAAGGCGCTGTCGCGGCCCGTGTCCTCGCGCAAGGAGAAGGCGCAGGTGGCGACAATCTCCGCGCACAACGACTCGGCGATCGGCGAACTCGTCGCCGACGCGATGGAGAAGGTGGGCGGAGAGGGGGTCATCACGGTGGAGGAATCGCGAACCACCGACACCACGCTCGATGTGGTCGAAGGCATGCAGTTCGACCGGGGCTTCCAGTCGCCGTACTTCATCAGCAACCCCGAGAAGATGGAAGCGGTGCTCGAAGACGCCTACGTGCTGCTGGCCGAGCGCAAGATCGACAACCTGACGGACTTCCTGCCGCTGCTTGACCAGATCGCCAAGTCGGGGCGGCCACTGCTGGTGGTGGCCGAGGAAGTGCAAGGCGAGGCGCTCGCAACATTGATCGTCAACCAGATCCGCGGCATCCTGAAGAGCTGCGCAGCGAAGGCGCCGGGCTTCGGCGACCGCCGCAAAGCGATGCTGCAGGACATGGCGGTGTTGACCGGCGGACTGGTGCTGTCGGACGAGACCGGCATGAAACTCGAGCACATGACGCTCGAGCAGCTCGGGCGCGCCAAGCGCGTCGTGGCCGACAAAGACAACACGACACTGATCGGCGGCGCCGGCGATCGCGCGGCGATTGACGGCCGCATCAAGCAGATCCGGCTGGAGATGGACAAAGCCACCAGCACCTATGACAAGGAGAAGCTGCAGGAGCGCCTGGCGAAGCTCGCCGGCGGCGTGGCGGTGATTCGCGTCGGCGCAGCAACCGAGGCCGAGATGAAGTCCAAGCACGACGCGCTCGACGATGCGATCAGCGCCACCAAGGCCGCGGTGGCCGAGGGCATTGTGCCGGGCGGCGGGCTCGCGCTGCTGCGCTGCGTGCCCAGTTTGGCGGACGAGGCAGCGCAATCCAGTGGCGACGAGCGCACCGGCGTGCTGATCCTGAAGCGTGCACTGGAGGCGCCGACGCGGCAGATCGCCGAGAACTCGGCCGTCGACGGCGGCGTGGTGGTTTCGAAGATGCTCGAAGGCAGCGGCAACATGGGTTTCGACGCGGCTTGCAATGCGTACGTGGACCTGGTGGAGGCCGGCATCATCGATCCGACCAAGGTGCTGCGCGTCGCACTGGAGAACGCCGTGTCGGTCGCGAGCATCCTGCTGCTGACTGAAGCGACGATGACAGAGATCGAGGAGCCGAAGACGGACTCCGCACGCACGCCCGACATGGGACTGTGATCGCGCGAGTTTTCGGCTCTACGCGAGAAGTCCGGCTTGGCATGGATCGGACCCCAACTGATTGCACGGTGCGCCGAGGATCAGCGCGGCGGAGCCTTCGACCTCACCTGTGACCAACAGCCCCCCACTCGTTACGTCTGCACTGCGCCGCTTGTCGGCGAACGCTTGGCCGACCGCGCAGCCAAGTCTTTGCTCCAGTGCTTCGCGCCACAGCTGCGCCCGCGTGACCCCGGTCCCGCGAGACCACCGCGATCGGCGCTTCGCGCGCCAGCGCCGCAGCATGCTCGAGGAACCGCGGGTGGCTGCCGAGGTGGATCGCGCGCCACCAGAATGAATTGTCGAACGCGGCGACATTGTGTGCCGATCGCTTCGAACAACTGCGCGAGGTAGCGACTGGTCGCCGGATCGCCGGGCTTGGTACGGACGATTGCGGGGATGCGTGCGGCGCCATGGTCCTTGAGCGTCGTCACGAAGAAGATCAGCCTCGCAAGCTTGTCATTGGCGCTCGCCGCGGGGTCGCAGCGCAGGCTTTGCACCACATAGGCGTCGGCACCGCGCGCGCGTCGACCAGCGGGCGCGCCTTGTGCTCCGCCGTCCTCAATTCGCTTATTCGTGCGCGGACAGCGCAAGCCCGAGGCCGGCAGCCACGCTGGCGCCGAATTCGCGGCTCGCGTCGAGCGCAAACAGAAGCATCGGCGACGCTATCATCGACGCGCCTTGGCTGCGTAACGCCTGTCAAGCGTCTTGTTGACCGCTCGCAAGATGACCGCCTGTGACGGGCCGAACCTTGAGCCATGCAAGTCCTCGCGGCCTTCGATATCGCGCGCTGGTGCGCAGCTTCGTGGGACGTGTTTGCCGCCGGATCGGCAGCGGCGCCACTGATCCGGGACACCGCCCAGACCCGCCTGGACGCCCTGGTACGCCTTGCCGCCGAACGCTCGCCGTTTTACGCGGCCCACCTTAAGGGCCGATTGGGCGGCGGACCGATCGAACTGGCCAAGCTGCCCGTCGTGACCAAGCAGGCGCTGATGCAGCGTTTTGACGATTGGTGTACCGATCGCACCGTGAAGCGGGCGACGGTGGGTCCGCACCTGAACGATCTGCGTCGGCTTGGCGAGCCACTGATGGGCAAGTATCACGTGTGGACGAGTTCGGGCACCAGCGGGGTTCCCGCAGTCTTCGTGCACGACGAACGGGCCCTCGCCGTCTATGACGCACTGGAGACCGTGCGCTTCCGACGGCTGCGTCCCGAGCAATGGGCGCTCGCAGGCTACCTGTTGGGCGAACGTTATGCACTGATCGCAGCCACCGGAGGGCATTTCGCCGGCGCTGCCACCGCGGCGAGACTAGCCCGCATCAACCCGTGGTTCGCGCGTTCGGCACAGGTGTTCTCCATACTGCAGCCGGTGGTCGACCTCGCGGCCGCGTTGCACGCGTTCCAGCCGAGCTTGCTGGCGTCGTATCCGACAGTGGCGCAGGTGCTGGCCGATGAGCAGTGCGCCGGCCATATCGAGTTGCACCCGTCCGAGTTCTGGAGCGGAGGCGAGTTCCTGTCCGCGGGGGTGCGCCGACACATCGAACGCTCATTCGGCTGCCTGGTGCGCAACAGCTACGGTGCGTCGGAGTTCATGTCAATCGCCTGCGATTGCGCCCACCGGACGTTGCATCTGAACTCCGACTGGGTTGTGCTCGAACCGGTCGATCGTCATTACCGCCCGACGCCACCGGGCGAGGCTTCGTACACGACCTTGATCACCAACCTTGCGAATCATGTCCAGCCGTTGATCCGCTACGACATCGGCGACCGTGTGACCTGGCTCACGCAGCCATGCCAATGTGGCAGCCCGCTGCCGGCCATCCATGTTGAAGGACGCACCGACGACATCCTCGAGTTCGCCGATGCGCATGGACGGCGCGTGCCGCTGCTGCCCCTGGCGCTCGCCACCGCGCTGGAAGAGCATGCCGGCGTGTACGGCTTCCAGCTGGTGCAAAAGGACGCGGCAACCATCGAACTGCGGCTCGAGTCGCTAGCGTCGCAACAGCAAGGCAGCGTCGCGGCGTGCCGCGTTGCCCTGACGAACCTGCTGCGCGCCAATGGGCTCGCGCGGGTGCGCATCCTCTGGGAAGGCCGGCGTCCGCGGCGCAATGCGAGCGGCAAACTGCGGCGGGTCATTGCCGCCCCGTCCACGGCGAAACGGGCGCAAGAACCGAGGAAAGTGCCGGTCCGAACATGATCACGGCTCCCGTCCAGCAGCCGGCAAGCGAGCTCGGCGAACGCAGATTGCTTTCGATCGTCGAAGCGACTGTCCGCGAACTGCAGCCCGACACCGGCGTCGTCCACGTGTCGCTCGGCAGTTCGCTCGATCGCGATCTCGGGCTGGACAGTCTGTCGCGCATGGAACTCGTGCTGCGGCTCGAACAAGCATTCGGAGTCGCGGTCTCGGAAGACACGCTGCAAAAAGCGGAGACGGTGCGCGATCTGCTGGGCGCCATTGAGCGTGCCAGCGCGCGCGGCCCGGTCAAGCGCTTTCCGCCCATGCGCCCGGCCAGTGCGCCAGCGCGCGCTGCCGAAGTCGCGACCGCTGAGCAGGCTCGGCCCGACACCGCCTCGACGCTCGTCGATGTTCTGAACTGGCATGCGGCCATGCGGCCGCACGAGATCCAGATCACTCATCAGGCCGACGATGGCGAACAGACAATCAGTTGCGATCAGCTGGCCGCCGGCGCGCGGGCGGTCGCCGCCGGATTACAGCGCATCGGCCTGGCGCCGCGACAGTGTGTTGCGATCATGCTGCCGACCTCGATCGCCTACTTCCACACCTATTTCGGCATCCTGCTGGCCGGCGGCATCCCGGTGCCGATCTACCCGCCGGCGCGGGCGTCGCAACTCGAAGACCATGTGGTCCGGCACGCCCGCATCCTCTTCAATGCGCAGGCAGTGCTCTTGGTGACCGTTCCGGAAGCAAAGATAGTTGCACGATTACTGCAGGCGCGGGTTCCCAGCCTGCGCCACGTCGTCACTGCCGATGATCTCGCCCGGTTCCATGCACACTTTGATCCGGTCGGGATCGAGGGCGATGACATCGCCTTCATCCAGTACACGTCGGGCAGTACGGGCGACCCGAAAGGGGTGGTCTTAACGCACGCCAACCTACTAGCCAACATTCGGGCGATGGAAGCCACGATCGAGGCCACGGCGCGCGACGTGTTCGTAAGCTGGCTGCCGCTGTATCACGACATGGGACTGATCGGCGCCTTTCTCGGCAGCCTGTACGTCGGTCTGCCGCTGGTGGTGATGTCGCCGCTCGCATTCCTGGCGAAGCCCGAACGCTGGTTATGGGCGATCCATCGCCATCGCGGCACGCTGTCGGCCGGGCCCAACTTCGCGTACGAACTGGCAGTCAGGCGCATCGACGATGCGGCGATCGAAGGACTGGACTTGAGCAGCTGGCGCATCGCCTTCAACGGCGCCGAAGCCGTCAGTCCCGGCACGGTAGAGCGTTTCGCCCGGCGCTTCGGCAAGTACGGACTGCGTGCTGAAGCGATGACGCCGGTATACGGACTGGCCGAGGCGTCGGTCGGCCTGCTGTTTCCGCCGCTTGGCCGCGGCGTGCTGGTCGACTGCATCGACCGCACGATCTTCACGCGACAACACAAGGCGCAGCCGGCCGGCGCCGGCGACCCGCATGCGCTGCGATTCATCGCCTGTGGCAGGCCGCTGCCCGGCCATTCTGTGCGCATCGTCGATGATCACGGCAACGAGGTCGGCGAGCGTACCGAGGGCCGCCTCGAGTTCAAGGGGCCCTCGGCGACGCAGGGATACTTCCGCAACCCTGGCGAGACCCGGCGCCTGTTCCACGACGGCTGGCTCGACAGCGGCGACCGAGCCTACTGGGCGGAAGGCGATGTATACGTCACCGGCCGCGTCAAGGACATCGTGATCCGCGGTGGCCGCAACATCTATCCGGAGGAGCTTGAAGCCGCGGTCGGCACGCTCGACGGCGTGCGCAAGGGCTGCGTCGCGGTCTTCGGCGTGGCCGACGAGCTGACCGGCACCGAACGGCTGGTCGTGCTGGCCGAGACCCGGTCGGCAGCGGTCGATGCGTGCGCACGTGCGCGCGCCGCCATCGTTGCAGCGGTCGTCGATGTACTCGGCGAGCCACCCGACGAAATTATCCTGGCGCCGCCGCATACGGTGTTGAAGACGTCGAGCGGCAAGATCCGGCGTTCGGCCTGTCGCGAACTGGTCGCGCAGGGCCGCGCCGGTGCGCCGGCGCCGAGCGCGCGACGCCAGTTGCTGCGGCTCGCAGCGGGCGGACTGGTTGCACGCGCTGGCCACGTGGTTGGCGCAACGGGCCGGGCATTGGCGTCGCTGCGCATCGCCGCGTCCTTCTGGCTGCTGGCGCCACCGACCTGGCTGCTGACGATGCTGACCCGCGATCCGGCGGCCGCGTGGGCAGTCGGCCGCGCCGCCGCGCGGCTGCTGCTGCGATTGGGCGGTATCCCGCTGACGGTGACTGCAGTCGGCCGTCTGCCGGACGGGCCGTGCGTCGTGGTCAGCAACCACGCGAGCTACGCCGACGGCGTGCTGCTGGTGGCTGCCCTGCCGCGCCAATTCGCGTTCGTTGCGAAACGCGAACTGCGCGACCAGTTCATTGCCGGCCTTTATCTGCGGCGCCTCGGTGCCGAGTTTGTCGAACGGGCAGACGTTCGGCGCAGCGTTGAAGACGCACAGCGCATGGCCGAGATCGTGACGAGGGGCAAGTCGCTGCTGATCTTCCCGGAAGGTACCTTCGTCACGCACGAAGAACTATTGCCGTTTCATCTCGGCGCCTTTCTGGCCGCTGCCCGCGCCGGCGTGCCGGTGGTGCCGGTGACGATCCGCGGCAGCCGCGAATTGCTGTCCGCGAGCGGCTACTGGCCGCGCCGCCGCGCACTGGAAGTGGTCGTCGGCGAGCCGCTCGCAGTCCCGCCTGCCGCCGCGGAGCAGGTGTTCCAGGTCGCGGTGAAGATGCGGCGCAGCGCTCGCGAAACCATTGCGTGCCAGCTTGCCCGCTGAGAGGACATGAACGTGCACCGCAGTGGAAGCGCGTTGATGGTGCTCAACACGGCCGATCTCTGATGCTTCAGACTGTTTTTTTAGGCCGCTAGTCGCGCTCTCCTTGGCGCAAGCGGTCTCCGCGTTTGACAGGAGGTCACAATGCGCAGCCTGCAATTGTCCGATCCGTTCGCAACCGAAGGCTTCGACGACTTTTTCCGGTCGATGATGCGTCCGGTGCGTTTTGAAATTGTCACACCCGCGCCGGAGATCAAGCTCGAAGTCCGCGAAGAAGACGACGCGTTTCGCGTTAAGGCGGAGATTCCGGGAGTGAACAAGAATGACCTGAAAGTGAAGATCGACGGCGACACCGTCACCATCAGTGCCGAAACCAAGCAGCAGACGGAAGAGAAGAACGGCAAGGTCCTAAAATCCGAGTTCAAGTACGGGGCCAGCAGCCGTACGTTTTCGCTCGGGACCGGGATCGACGCCGAGAAGGCGGAAGCGCACTACCAGGACGGCGTTCTGCAACTGACGCTGCCGAAAAAGCCCTCGTCGCAGAGCATCACGGTTGCCGTTGGTTGAATGTCCCTCGGGCCGGGCGCGCAAGCGCCCGGTTCACATGGAGTCCCTATGCGAGCCAGAAGTACGCTTGTCCGTGACGTTTGCCGACAGGACGTCATTACAACTGGCGATGACACGCCCCTTGACGCCTGCGCGCGGCTGATGCGCGATCATCACGTTGGCAGCCTGGTGGTGGTCGAAGCCGGACGAAGGAAGCCTGCGGGCATCGTGACCGACCGCGACATCGTCATCGAGTGCTCGGCGTCGGGCCTGGCGCTAGGCGGGCTGACCGCCGGCGAGATCATGGCCACGCCGGTCGCCACGATCCGCGACGACGACGACATCCTCGATGCGCTCGCCAAGATGCGCGAGACCGGTGCACGCCGGCTGCCGGTGGTCAACGCGCAAGGCGAGTTGGCCGGCATCCTGGCCGCCGACGATCTGCTGGCCGTTCTCGCCGAACAGATCGACGCACTGGCGCGTGTGATCGCCGCCGAGCAGACGCGTGAAGTGACGTCACGTCCCGCGGTCGGTGCTGCCGGCTGACGTTACGAATCGGAAGCGGGCACCGGTTTACTGCGGACGCGCATCCGCGCAATTTTGCTCTGTATGGTGACCGTCTGCGATTGGTCCACGACCTGCCGTTTCGACCAGCGGCTCATTTTGGCCCGGGATGAGCCTCTCATCCGGAGTCCGTCTCGCAGCACAGCGCATCGCTCCGAATTGTTGCAGTGTGAAGAAGGTGGCCTGTGGGTTCGGAAGGGCCCCTGAGCGCATGAATCGAGCGCCCGCCCCGATGCGCGTCACCGACCTTGCGCACCGCTGCGAGCCGTCTTCGCTCACCTGCAGCGTGAGCACTGAACTGCCCGAACTCGATGCGGTGATCGGGCAGGAACGGGCGCGGGCGGCTGTCGAACTCTCGATCGCGATGCCGCACGAGGGCTATCACCTGTTCGTGATGGGCCCGCCGGGCAGCGGCAAGAAGGCACTCGCGCGGCAGGCCATCGAGCAGCAGCGCGCTCGTACGCCCGCCGCCCGGAGCGACTGGGTCTACGTCAACAACTTCGCGCAGCCGCACCGACCGCTGGCGCTCGAGCTGCCGTCCGGTCGAGGCGCACAACTGCGCGCGGACCTGCGACGCCTGGTCGACGATCTGCAGACCATGATCCCCGCCGTATTCGAGTCCGACGAGTACATGTCCCAGTCCGAACGGATCGGCGCCGACATCAGCGAGCGGGCCGCACGCGCAATGAAGACGGTCCTCGACGAGGCCCATGGCCGCGGCATCGCGATGATCCGCACGCCGAGCGGCTTCACGTTTGTGCCCCAGAAGAATGGTGAGGTAATCCCGCCGGAGGAATTCGAGCGAGTGCCGGAAGACGAGAAGGAGCGGGTCGCCCGCACGATCGAGGCGCTGCAGGAACAGCTGGTGCGCGTCCTGCACAACAGCCTGAAGCTGCGCAAGGAACATTCGGAGCGCGTGCGGGAGTTGAACCGCCGGATGACGCTGCTCGCGGTCGAACATGCAGTGGACGAACTGAAGGAGCGCTATTCCGGTCTGCCGCGCGTGCTCGAGCACCTGGCGGCAGTGCAGGCCGACGTCATCGACAACGCCGATGATTTTCGCCGTGGCGAAGGCGAGTCGGACGGCGAGCTCGGGCGGGCGAAGGAGTTCCACCGCTACATGGTCAACGTGCTGATCGATGCGGGCACCGAGATCCCGGTGGTGTTCGCCGACCTGCCGGCCTATCAGAACCTGGTCGGCCGTATCGAACACATGGCGCGGTTCGGCACGCTGATCACCGACTTCACTCTGATCCATCCTGGCAGTCTGCATCAGGCGAACGGCGGTTACCTGCTGATCGACGCGATGAAGCTGCTGGCCCAGCCGTTCTCGTGGGCGGCGCTCAAGCGCGCGCTGAAGCGCTGTGAGGTGCGGATCGAATCGATGGCCGAGATGTACAGCATCGTGTCGACCGTCAGGCTGGAGCCGGAGCCGATCCCGCTGCGTGTCAAGGTGATTCTGTTCGGAGACCGCGAACTGTACGAACTGCTTTCGCATCTGGACCCCGAGTTCGGCGAGCTGTTTCGGATTGGCGCCGACCTGTCGGAGGACTTTCCGCGCGACGCAGCGATGGAGTTGCAGCTGGCGCGGGTGCTGGCAACCCGTGCGCGGGGTGCCGCCCTGTTGCCGCTTCAGGCGCCGGCGCTGGCACGGCTGATCGACCATGGCGCCCGGCTGGCCGGCGATGCGCACAAGCTCACCGCCCGCGTGCAGGCGCTGATCGACCTCGCCGTGGAGGCGGATCACGCGGCGCGCGGCAACGGCCGCGGTTCCATCCAGGCCAGCGATGTCGCGAAGGCGCTGCATGAGCAACGCCGGCGGGCTGGACGCCTGCACGATCGCGTGCAGGAGGCCATCGTGCGCGGCACGCTGTTGATCGACACGGAAGGCAGCAGGATCGGCCAGGTCAATGCGCTCTCGGTCTACGAAGCGGGCGGCGTGCTGTTCGGGGAGCCGACGCGGGTGACTGCGACGACGCGCTTCGGCGAAGGCCAGGTTATCGACGTGCAGCGCGAAACCGAACTGGGGGGCGCGATCCACTCGAAGGGTGTGCTGATCCTGGCGGCTTTTCTTGCCGCGCGCTACTCGGAGTTCGCACCCCACAGCATCGTTGCCAGCGTCGTCATCGAACAGACTTACGGCCGGGTCGAGGGCGACAGCGCCTCGCTGGCCGAAGTGGCAGCACTGATGTCATCGCTCGCGGAAGCGCCGGTGCGGCAGTCGGTGGCCGTCACCGGCTCCGTGAATCAGCTCGGTCGCGTGCAGGCGGTCGGTGCCGTCAACGAGAAGATCGAAGGCTTTTTCGATCTGTGCGCGGCGCGCGGTCTGGATGGCAGTCATGGCGTCGTGATTCCGGCGGCCAACGTGCAGCACCTGATGCTGCGCGACGATGTCGTCGAGGCCGCGGAGGCGGGCCGCTTCGCGCTGTACGCGGTCGAAACCATCGACGAGGCGATCGAGGTGCTGACCGGAATATCCGCGGGCCCGGGCGAGCCACCGTGGGACACCGCCAGCATCAACGGCCGCATCGCGCGGCGTCTGAACGAATACGCCGCCTTGCGGCGCGGGGAACGCCGGTTCGGTCCAAAACGGCGGCTGCTTGCGCTGCGCCGCCCGCTCGACCGCCAAAGGTGAATCGACTGTCTACCCGCCCGCGTCCTCTGGGCTTCCCCGGCGCGCGGCGCGGATCCGGGTCAGTTCGATCAGATTATCGGCATCGATCAGGCCGATCAGCTTGCCGCCCTCCTGCACACCGACCAGCTGCTGCCCGGTCTGCAGTCGACGCCAGACGGCGTCGAGGCGATCGCCGGGCCCGACCAGCGGCAACTCACGCAGCGACGTTTCGCCCACCCGGGCGCCGCCGCCGCGACGTTGCAGGCCCTCCAGCAGCGCCTGCTGCGTCAGCACACCGATCGGCGCGCCATCGCGTAGCACAGGGAAGTCCCTTTGCATGCTGCGCACCGTCAGCGCCGCAGCGGCATCGAGCGTGTCGTCGGCCGAAAGCGCGAGAAACTCGGTAATCAGCGCAGCATCGACCGGCATGCCTTCCAGCGCGTCGCGCACTTGCGCATCGGTGGCCTCGAGCGCGGCGCCGAACCAGATGAAGACTCCGATCAGCGCGAGCAGCGGATTGCCGAGCAGGCCGAGGACGACGAACACGATGGCGATGGCCTGACCGATGCGCGCGGCAACCCGCGTGGCGCGCAATGCCGGCAAGCGCAGTGCGAGCAGAGCGCGCAGGACGCGGCCGCCGTCCATTGGAAATGCCGGCAGCAGGTTGAACGTGCCCAGAGTGAGATTGACAAGCAGCACGTTGGCGACCAGCGGAACATCCTCGCCCTGGGCCGCCGCCTGCAGAGAGGCAGCAACTTCCCCGCCTGGAAGCAGCAGCCACAACGCCAGCGCGATCGTGAAGTTGACGGCCGGACC
This sequence comes from Burkholderiaceae bacterium, assembly GCA_036732825.1. Classification (GTDB taxonomy): domain Bacteria; phylum Pseudomonadota; class Gammaproteobacteria; order Burkholderiales; family Burkholderiaceae_F; genus DAINBQ01. Next base: position 13,974 of record DAINBQ010000012.1, read on the forward strand.
CGCCAGCGCAATGGCGATTTCCGCGCGCGGCTCGCGCGGAATGTCCGTCAGCCGCGCCATGCCGCCGATTGGAAGCAGCGTGATGTCGCGCGTGCCGATCCCGTAACGGCGCGCGACCAGCGCGTGCCCAAGCTCGTGCAGCACGACGCAGGCGAAGATGATGCAGACGAACAACATGCCGCGCGCGGCACCGACCCAGCTCTGTGTCTGCAGGCCGGCTGCGACGCCGAACTAGAGCAGCAGCAGCAGAAATGTGACGTGCACGCGGATTGCGACCCCGGCAACGCGTGCGAGCGTCCAGGAGCCTCTCATGGTGAACTCACGAGCGTCGGCAACGGCGCGCCGATCAGGAACCCGTCGTCCTGCAGCGCATACGCAGTACCAAAGGGCGCGCACGCGCGATTCAGCGTGTCGCGCCACCAGGTGCGGTCCGCGGCCGAAGCTTGCTGCAGGCGCAGGCGGTGCGACTTGAACAGGCAGACCCGCAGCGAGCTGAGTCGGCCGCCCTCGAGCGTGGCAAAGTAGGCAGGGGCAAGATCGCCGCGGTAGCTTTCGTGGCCGTGGATTCCCTCGTAGTCGTTGATGAAGTCGCCGCAGCCGTACAGGATCAGCCGGTCGCGGTACAGCTCGCATGCCTTGGCGTGGTGCGACGAGTGCCCGTGCACGACGTCGACTCCTGCGTCGATCAGACCGTGCGCAAACGCGCGTTCATCTGAACTGATCGCATGGCCCCAGTTGTCGCCCCAGTGCAGCGACACGATCACGATGTCGGCGGGCCGTCGTGCCGCTGCGATCCGGCGGGTCAGCGTCGTCAGGCTTCCGCTGTCGAGATTCTTCAGCAGGTTGACTCCGGGCAGTTGCGCCGTCGCGCGCCAGGCGCCGGGCACTCCGCTCGACCGGGTGGCGCAAGCGAACAGCAGCACGCGCCGATCGTCGGCGAGCCGCAACTCGGCCGGTGCAGCGGCCTGCTCCGCATCGGTGCCGGCACCCGCGGTGACGATTCCGGCTTCGCGCAACGTGGCCAGCGTTTCGATCAGCCCCGCGCGATCCCAGTCGAGCACGTGGTTGTTGGCGAGTGCGCAGGCGTCGATCCGCGCCGCCTGCAGACAGCGGACATGGGCCGGGTTCATCCGGTAGTGCACGCCTTTGCCCGGGCAGGGCGCATCGCTCGCGGTCACCGCGGTTTCCAGATTGACGATGCGCAATGCGGGGCGTGCGCGCTCGAACTGTGCAAGCGCCTCGCCCCAGACATAGTCGAACGCCACGGGCCGCGCGATGGCGCCGCTTGCGGCTTCTGCCAGGTGCAGGTAGTCGCGCGCGTCGCGCACGAATTCCTCGTGGAGCCTCGGCGGGTTCGGCGTCGGCATCAGCTGGTCGATGCCGCGTCCGGTCATCACGTCGCCCGTCAGCAGCAGGGTGATAGGCGTCACGCTCATGCTGCAGGCTAGGGCGCAGACGCAGTGCCGTCTTGTCGACCATCAAGCTCGGCCTCGTCATCGGTCCAGCCTTCGCTCAAACGGTTGGTGCGCTACTGTTCTGTGACTGAAACCCGGAAGGGAACTGGTGAACACCGAGGACATCCGTCGCGCGGTGCTGGCTGCGATCGAATACATTGCGCCAGAAACCATAGTGCAAGCGATCAAACCCGATCAGCTCCTGCGTCAGCAGACCGAACTCGATTCGATCGACTGGGTCAACGTCATCAGTACGCTCAGCGACCGTCTGTCCATCGAGATTCCTGAATCCGACTACGGGCAGCTCGCCACGCTGGATTCGATCGTTGCCTACGTTGCCGCCAGACAGGCGGAACTTCCGGGTGAGCGACCGCGCGGCCGCACGGCGCCCGCCCTCGGCCAACTGCCGACCACCGTGCATGTGATCAACGGCACCCTGGTGACCGTGCGGCCGATCCGCGCCGACGACATGCAGCAGGAGGCAGACTTCGTCCGGCATCTCGCCCTCGACAGCCGCTACAAGCGATTCATGGTCACGGTGCGCGAGCTGCCGGACGCGAAACTGAAGTACCTCACCGATGTCGACCAGGTTCGGCACGTTGCACTGGTAGCAACTGCGGATCGCGGGGGGCAGCAAGCCCTCGTGGGCGTCGTCCGCTACGTCGTCGACTCCGCGGGAACCGGCTGCGAGTTCGCCGTCGCGATCGACGACGGCTGGCAAGGCTCGGGACTGGGTGGTGTCCTGATGCACACCTTGATCGGTGTCGCGCGCTCGCGAGACCTGACCACGATGGAGGGGAGTGTGCTGGCGACGAACACCCGAATGCTGAAATTCACACGCCAGCTGGGGTTCAGGCTCGAGCGGGACCCCGGAGATCGCAGCTGCGTCCGCGTCGTACGCGAGCTCTGAGTGCGCGAACTTCCCTTCCCCGGCGCCGAGTTGAACCCAACCTCGCCGTTGTCCCGGCTGTACTATGTCAGGAACCCGGATCAGATCGCTGTGTACATCGAAGGTCTCCACAAGGGAGGATCCCTGAGCTGATGACGCGAATGCGCACCCCGGTTAGTCAAGATCGCGACAAGCCCTCGCGGCCGCCGCGCATGGCGTCAACCCTCGATCAACCATGTCCCCTCGGCCCATCAACCGACATTTCGACGGGTCGCTCATTTCCTGAAGTAGCGGACACTGAACATCGGTCGAAAGGCTCTGACGGCTGAGTCATCATTGACTACGCTGCTGCGATATGCGGCGGCAACCTGGCCGGGACGATACGAAGGAGTTCCCTATGAACCTGCGCATCGTGCTGATGGTCGTGTTCCTGGCGTTGTTTACGGGGTTCGTCGCCCTCAACTGGAGCGTCATCACGGCGCCGACGACACTCTCGTTCGGCTTCTGGACGGCGCAGGCGCCGCTCGGTCTGCTGCTACTTGGCTTCACCGTATTGATTGCGGCGATGTTTCTGTTCCTGCTCGTAGTCCAGCAGGCGACAGTGCTTGTCGAGACCCGGCGCGCAGCCAAGGAGTTGACTGCGCAGCGGGCACTGGCCGATCAAGCTGAAGCGTCGCGCTTCACCGCGCTCGGCGAACACCTGGACGAGGAGTTGCGACGGCTTGAGGCGCAGGCCGCAACACGGCAAGACGCGCTAGCGCAGCGCCTCAACGGACTGGAACAGGCGCTGCGCGCGCACGTCGATCAGGCCAGTAATTCGCTGGCGGCATTCATCGGCGAGCTTGACGATCGCGTCGAGCGGATTGAGGCTGCGAGGGGCCTTGCTGCGCCGCCCGGCTGAAACTGATGAGCGTTTGCTATCGGGGAACGAACCGACCGCATTGCAGCCTCGCAGCTTGTCCGCTAAGAAGTGTCGGTGCGACGGTTGCTCGATCGGTTCGACGCGGGGCCAGTTGCGGGCGTTCGAGAGGCGATCAAGAATTGCGCCGAGGTAGACGATCAACGCCGGGGATTTCTCTGCTCGCAGAGGATCCATGATCCGCGGAGTGGCCGTTGTCTCGGCGGCAGCTGTAGCTCTATCCGGCGGCGGCGCCGACGAGACCCCGGGCAATTGCGGCTGTTCGAGGTTCCCGTGCAGCTCTCCTAACCATGTCTTCCGACGATTCCGTCGCACTGATGGCAAGGTGCCGAAGCGAAGGTCGCGGTCAACGCGCAGGTACCAGGCGCAAGAGAGTCAGCTCCGGACGCGTTCCCAGTCGCACTGGTGGTCCCCAGGTGCCGGTACCGGCGCTTACGTAGACCCACATGCGGCCGCGCCGTGACAGGCCCTCCACATGCGGGGCGTGGACCAGGCGTACCGCCAGCGTCCACGGGAAGAACTGGCCGGCGTGGGTGTGGCCCGAGAGCTGCAGGTCGAAGCCGGCGCGCTCGGCCATCGGCGCCAGCCTGGGGTTGTGCGCGAGCAGCACGCGCAGTGCGGCGCCGGAGTCGGTCGCTGCGGCGAGATCGGGCCTCGGCAATTGCGGCGGAACGTCGAGCTGCGCTGCCGGATCGACCACGCCGCCAACGATCATGCGCGCCGCGCCGCGTGTGAGCACGCGATACTCGTTGCGCAGCACCTGCAGTCCGAGGCGCGTGAACTCAGCCACCCACGGCCCGGCGCCGGAGTAGTAGTCGTGGTTGCCGAGAGCGAGATACACGCCGTCGCGGGCGGTCAGCTGCGCCAGCGGCGCCACGCTGGCCGCCAGTCGTGCCACGGAGCCGTCGACGACGTCGCCGGTCAGCGCCACCAGATCGGGCGCAAGGCCGTTGCTGATCTCGACCACGCGCTGCACGTACGCCGCCCCGATGGTCGGGCCGACATGCAGGTCGCTGATCTGCGCGATACGTAGCCCGTCAAATTCTGCCGGCAGGCCAGCAATCGGCACATCTATACGACGCACGTGCGGCCCGCGCAGTGCGGCCAGCCCGCCGAGCAGGAGCGCAGCGAACGCGCCCCAGAAAACCGGAGCGGTGCCCATCTCGTCCAGTGCGGCATGCAGCTGCGGCGCCACCGCGGCGGTCAGAAGCAGCAGCAGGTCGCGCAGTACGCACAGCATGATCACGTAGGTCAGCCATCCCATGCTCAGATAGCTCGCGCCATGCAGCAGGTCGTCGGCGCGGCCGTGGTTCTCACGCTCGTGGATCCAGTAGATCACAGGCACCGCCCAGACCAGCACGAACGGGACTGCCAGCAGGACGCGCGCAGGTCCCGGAACGGTCAGACGCCAGGCGGTGTACGCGTAGCCGGCCGCGATGATGGCGGTCAGCACCAACATGAAGGGACTGAACCAGCGCTTCATGCGGCACGCTCACCGCGCTTGGCAACGATGTCGCCGAGTCCGCCGGCGATCAGCGCTGTCACGTCGACCAGCACCGGCGCGAGCGCGAGCCCGCCGGGCGAGGCCAGATAAAGGGGTGTCCATACCGGGTCGAACTTTGCCTTGTAACGCCGCAGTCCCTCGAAGTTGTAGAAATGTTCAGCATGCCGGTAGACGAACGAACCGACCCGCCCCCACAGCGTGGCCTGCGTGAGCGTGTCGAGGCCCCCCAGCGGTGTCATGCCGAAGTTGAACCAGCGGTAGTCCTGCGCCCGTCCCCAGACGAACAGCTCTGCGAACAGCATGTCCATCGTCCCGTTCGGCGCATCGGGGCGGTGCCGCATCAGGTCGACCGAGAGCTCCTCGCGGTCGGCACCGAGCCACAGGTTGGCGAAGGCGACGACCTCCTCACCGTGTCGCACGACAGCCGCCGGGAAATGGCTCAGGTAGCGTGCATCGAACGATGCATTGGAGAAGCTCTTCTCGCTAGTGGCCTTGCGTGACAGCCAGGCGCGCGAGATGCCTTCCAGTGTGGGTAGCAGCGGCGAGACCGACTCACGGGGAACGACCTCGAACCGGAGTCCGCGACGCTTGAGCTTGGCGCAGGCCTGCCTGAGATCCCGGTGCACAGGCGTGTCGAGGGTGAACGTGCGAAGGTCGACGCGCGCCTCTTCGCCCAGCGGTGTCAACGTCAGACCGAGCTCCGCATACAGGTCGCGCCGCTCCGGCCGCACCTCGAAGAACACGCACCAACCGTCATGACGGTCGACTAGTTCGCGGAATTGCCAGGCCAGTTCGCGCACGCCGGGCTCGGCGCCGATCGGGTCGCCCATCGCGACCCAACTCTTTCTCATGCGACCGTACATCAGGAACGCATCGTCCGCGCCGCTGAACAGCAACGCCTTGTCACCGCGGTAGACGAGGTTCGCATAGGTCCACACCGAGCGCTCGACAAGGGGCCGCGCGCGTTCGATCTCGGTGCCGGTCGGCGTCGGCCGTTCGGGGTGCGCGGGCCGTATCAGGCGACGCAGCGACAGCAGCACCAGCACGCTGCTGGCGCCGATCATCGCGCGCAGCGAGCGCGATGACTCGTCCTGCCATGCGAATGCCCACCATGACTCGGTGGCCAGCGTGGCATCGCGATGCGCGAACAGCGTCAACCAGGCCGAGCCGCCGAGCACGATCGCGCACGCGGCTATCCACGCCGGCGTGAACGCTGTCTCGAATAGCGACGAGCGTCGATAGAACTGCCGGCGCAGTGGCAGCAGCGCCAGCAGGGCCGTGCCGAGCACCAGCGCTTCCTCGAAGTCGAAGCCCTTGAGCAGCGACAGCAGTGCACCCGCACCGAGCAGTCCTGCCGCCACCCACCACGCAGCATCGAGGCGACGCTGCAGTCCTCGCCCCACGACCAGCAGCCCGGCGCCGACCAGACTGGCGAGAAAGTGCGAAACCTCGATGACCGGCAGCGCAAACAGACGCTGCACCAGTGTCAGCCGACCCACCGCGGCCGGTAGCGCTCCGGACAACAGCAGCACCGCCCCCGAGACGAAGGCCATCACTGCGATCATCGTTGGCGCGACGCTCGCGAGCGTGCGCCACGCGCTCCCGAGCCAGTCCGGCGCGAACCGGACTCCGCCGCGCACGCCCACCGCAGCCACGGCGGCGATCAGTGGCAGGAACAGGTAAACCGCGCGAAACGTCAGCAATGCCGCGGCCAGTTCGCTCGTGTCCACCCGCGGCGCCAACAACAGGATCACGACAGCTTCGAACACACCCAGTCCGCCCGGCACCTGACTTGCATTACCGGCGATCAACGCGATCAGAAACACTGGCAGAAGCGCGACGAACCCCAGCCCGGCCCCGCTCGGCAGCAGCACGTAAAGGGCTGCCGCCATCAGGCACAGGTCGCTGCAGGCCACGACGATTTGTCCGAGCGTAAGGCGCACGGACGGTATTTCCACATGCCACGGACCGAACGCGAACGGCCGGCCGCGCGCGCAGACTACGAGCCAGGCGGAAAGCGCGACGAGAAGCAGGACACCGAGCGGACGGGTCGTCGCCACTCCGATTTGCAGGGCCTGCGGCAACGTCTGCGGCACCGTCAGGAACAGTGCAGCGCCGAGGGTGCTGTAGCCCAGCCAGAAGCCGAGGCTGCAGAACACCACGATCTTCCCGATCTGCACCGCCGACAAGCCGGCTTCCGTATAGACCCAATAGCGCACCGCACTGCCGGTGAGCAGCGTGTTGCCGACGTTGTTGCCGAGCGCGTTGGACAGCAGTGCCGCGACGGCGACGTGGCGCATCGCCGTGGGGCGGCGGATGTAACGAAGGGCGAGGAGGTCGTAACCGATGAGCACCAGGTGTCCGGCCAGAGTCAGGCCGAGCGCGAGTGCCAGACGGTCACCCGGCAGCCGCGACAGTTCGGCGACCAGCTCGCCATAGCTGTGCGCTTCGAGCGAGCGATGCAGCGACCAGAGCGCCAGCGCGAAGAAGACCAGGCTGGCCCAGGGCCCGATGCGTCTCAGCCCGGTTTCGGTACGCGATGCAATCCGCCCGAGCCGCGCGGTCGCTATCTTTGTGAGAGTCAACGGGAGCGATGAGCCTGTCTTCGAACGCATGTGCTGCGTGCTGCGCCCGTGTCGTTCGGGGCTGCCTTCCTCGCTACGATCGTGCGCTTGTCGGCCTTGGCCGGCAACGACGCGCGTCAAGTCGCGGGCTGACTCTGTTCCCGTTCGTCTCTCCGAGATGTCGCCGGTCGGGCCAATTGCCGACGGGGTACGAGCGGCGCGAGGCTCCCAGAGGAGTCTGCTTTTGAGCCATTCCTAATCCTGAGCTTCTACGCGGTGATTGGCGGATGGTCCGTGGGCCTCGCAACCGTGCTCTCATTCAATCTGTGGGTCGACTGGTTCGCGCTCGGTGGCGTCACAGGGCTTGCGAATGCCACGGTGTTCGATCTGATTGATCAGCTGACACCGAACACGCTGCTGCCCATCGGGGGCTGGCCGTCGCATGCTGAAGGAGGAACTGCGCCCCAGCCACTCCGGCGCTACAGCGCTTGTGGCTGCGCTGTGATTCGTTGCGCCAGCGGGCATCTTGGCGGCAGCCCTGTCATGGGTTGTTCACTAGAACGGATGCCACCAGCAAGCTTGTTCCTATCGACGTCAGCAGGGCGTGTCGGCGGTGAGTCACACGCTTCGCGGCGACAGAGCCCATCGCTTGATGACCGTCAAACGGGCGCGCGTTTCGACTTCTAGCGTGTAATCACCGTGCGAGGCTCTGTTGTCGCAAACATGCGCCCAGCCCTGATCAAGAAGGAGTTGTCAGCACTGCCTGTCCGGCCGAACCTGTTGGACTGGTCACAGACGTGTCGCGAGTTCCGCTGGGACGATGCACGCCGCGAGCTGGCGGGTTTGCCCGATGGAGGGCTCAACATCGGCTTCGAGGCGGTGGAACGGCATGCGTGCGGACCGCGTGCCGCCCACGTCGCGCTTCACTGGTTGGGGCAGGGCGGCGCGGAGCTCAGCATGAGCTTTGCCGAACTCGCGCAAGCGTCCAATCGTTTCGCCAACGTGCTCGGCACGCTCGGCATGACCCGCGGCGACGTCCTGTTTCTGCTTCTCCCGCGCATCCCCGACGTGTACATCTGCGTGCTCGGCGCGCTGAAAGCCGGTGTGGTCGTGGCGCCCTTGTTCTCCGCGTTTGGGCCGGAGCCCATCGCCACGCGCATGAACATCGGTCGCGGCAAGGCGCTCGTGACCACCGAGGCGCTGTACCTGCGCAAGGTGAGGCCGATCCTGACCCAGGTGCCGACGCTGAACTACGTGCTGCTGGCACGCTCGCCTTCCGACGATGCGAGCTCAGTCGCAGCCGTCGCCGACACGCGGGAACTCCGCAGCCTGATGGCACAAGCGCCCGCTGATTACGCGGTCTCGGCGACGCGGCCGGAGGACATTGCATTGCTGCATTTCACCAGCGGCACGACCGGCAAGCCGAAGGGCGCGTTGCACGTGCACGATGCGGTGGTCACGCACTGGGCAACCGGGCGCTACGCTCTCGACCTGCACGAGGACGACATCTTCTGGTGCACGGCCGATCCCGGTTGGGTCACCGGCATGTCGTACGGGGTGATCGCACCACTTCTGCACGGCGTGACGATGATCGTCGATGAAGCGGAGTTCGACGCCGAGCGCTGGTACCGCATCCTGCAGGAGCGCAAGGTCAGCGTCTGGTACACGGCACCGACGGCGATCCGCATGCTGATGAAAGCGGGCCCCGAATTGGCGCGTCGGTACCGCTTTCCGCGGTTGCGCTTCATCGCCAGCGTCGGCGAACCGCTGAACCCAGAGGCGGTCTGGTGGGGCCAGGAAGTGCTGGGCCTTCCGATCCACGACAACTGGTGGCAGACCGAGACGGGCGGAATCATGATCGCCAATACGCCCTCGCTCGACATCAAGCCCGGCTCGATGGGCAAACCGCTGCCCGGTGTCGAGGCCGCGATCGTGCGCAAGCGCGAGGATGGCTCGCTGCTTGTGATTGAGGCCCCCGACGTTGAAGGCGAACTGGCGCTGCGCGCGGGCTGGCCGTCCATGTTCCGCGGGTATCTTAACGACGAAGAGCGCTATCGCAAGTGCTTCGTCGGAGAGCTCTACCTGACCGGCGACCTCGCCAGGCGCGACGCCGACGGCTACTTCTGGTTCGTGGGGCGCGCTGACGACGTGATCAAATCCGCCGGGCACCTGATCGGCCCGTTCGAGGTCGAGAGCGCGCTCATGGAGCACCCGGCCGTGGCCGAGGCGGGCGTGATCGGCAAGCCCGATCCGGTGGTCGGCGAGACGGTCAAGGCGTTCGTTGCGTTGAAGAGCGGCTACAGCTGGAGCGAATCGCTCAGGCTGGAACTGCTGGGCCATGCGCGCAAGCGGCTCGGACCGGCGGTCGCGCCCAAGGAAATCGACTTTGCACCGACGCTACCGCGCACGCGCAGCGGCAAGATCATGCGGCGTTTGTTGAAGGCACGCGAGCTGGGCTTGCCCGAAGGCGATATATCCACGCTGGAGGGCGCCTGATGACCGCGGACGACGGCATGCGTCGTCCGCAAGTGAGGACGCCATGACCAAGACACTGATTGTTTATCACTCCCGCAGCGGATACACCCGACGCATCGCGCACGAGCTGGCGCGCCGGCTCGATGCCGATCTCGATGAGATCCGCATCGTGCAGCCGATGAAGGGTGTGCTCGGATACGCGCTGTGCGCGATCGAGGCGATTGCGGGTCTCGCACCCGCTCTGCGGCCCGCGCGCAAGGACCCGGCCGCCTATGACATGGTCGTGGTCGGCACGCCGGTCTGGTTCTGGAGCCTGGCGAGCCCCGTGCGCAGCTGGCTCGAAAGCCATCCGCTGCCCGGGAGGCGGCTGGCTTTCTTCTGCACGATGGGCGGCTCGGGCGCCGGGCGCGTGTTCGACGCGATGCGTCAGATCAGCGGCTGCACGCCGCGTGTCACGCTGGCGCTGACCGACGACGAGATTGACCGCGGGCGCTTGGAAGGACTCGAGGTGTTTCTCAAGCGACTGCAGAAGCCCGTGACGACGCGCAGGCGCCGGTCGATGCGAGACGCGCGCCGACTTCCAGCGAGCCATCAGGAGGCCGCAGCATGAGCGCGCCAGATCGTCCCAAGGGCCAATCTCCGAGTGCGCAATGGGGAGCGCGTCGGATGAGCAGGCCGGCGTTTCGACGCCGATCGGATCTGCCGGTGGCCGCACGGCGCCGCGTCCTGCTCGGTCTTGCAGCGGCGCCGCTGGGTCTTTCCGCCGCAGGCGCAATAGCGCAGGACGCGGGCGCACTTGCGCAGGCCGCGGGCGAGGTGAGACTGCCCGCACCGCAGACCGAGGGCGGCATGCCGCTGATGGAAGCGCTCAAGAGGCGGCGCAGCACACGCAGCTTTGCGCCGCGGGAGTTGCCGCTGCAGATGTTGTCCGACCTGCTGTGGGCCGCGTTCGGCATTAATCGGCCCGACGGTCATCGCACCGCGCCGTCCGCGCGCAACTGGCAGGAAATCGATGTCTACGTGGTGATGGCCAGTGGCGCCTACGTTTACGACGCCAAGGACCACGCGTTGACGCGCGTGGTCGCGCAGGACGTGCGCGCACTCGCCGGGACGCAATCGCATGCGCGCAGCGCGCCCGTGACGCTGGTCTACGTGGCCGACACGCGGCGCATGAGCGGCGCCGGCGACGAGGCGCGCACCGAGTTCGCCGGAGCGGACACCGGCTTCATTGCGCAGAACGCCTACCTGTACTGCGCCTCCGAGGGGCTCGGTACCGTGGTGTTCGCGTCGATCGACCGCGAGCGGCTGGCCCAAGCGCTCATGCTCCACCGCGCACAGCGCATCGTGCTGGGGCAGTCGATCGGCTACCCGGTGCCGTGACGACCAACCTTGGGAGCGCAGATGAATGCCCAGCCAGCGATAGAGGGACTGCCGCCCGGCACGACCGATGTGACGCAGTACCCGCGCGCACTCTGTCACGCACGGGTGCGCGACATGCTGCGCATCCGGCGGCTGGAGGAGCGCTGCGCGGAGCTTTATGGCGCCGGCAAGATCCGGGGCTTCCTGCATCTGTACATCGGCGAGGAGGCGGTGGCGGCGGGCGTGATGCCGCACCTGCGCCCCGAGGACAACGTGGTCGCCACGTACAGGGAGCATGGCCATGCGCTGCTGCGCGGCGTCTCGATGGACGCGATCATGGCCGAGATGTTCGGCAAGCAGGAGGGCTGTTCGCGCGGGCGTGGCGGTTCGATGCATCTGTTCGACGCCGCCACGCGGTTCTACGGCGGCAACGCGATCGTCGGCGGCGGCTTGCCGCTTGCCTGCGGGCTGGCGCTGGCCGACCAGCGCGCGCCGCGTGGGGACGCCATCACGGCCTGCTTCTTCGGCGAAGGGGCGGTGGCCGAGGGAGCGTTCCATGAGTCGCTGAACCTCGCCGCGCTCTGGCAGTTGCCGGTGCTCTTTCTCTGCGAGAACAACCTGTACGCGATGGGCACCGCATTGGCGCGCTCCGAATCGCAGCCCGATCTGGTAGCCAAGGCGGCCGTCTATCGCATGGAGGCCGACCACTGCAACGGCATGGACGTGCTGGCCGTCGATGCTGCCGCCACGCGCGCCGTCGAGCATGTGCGGCGGGGGAGGGCGCCGTACTTCCTCGAGCTGCACACGTACCGGTTCCGCGCGCACTCGATGTTCGACGCGGAGCTGTATCGCGCCAAGGCCGAGGTCGAAGCCTGGAAGGAGCGCGGCCCGATCCACACGTTCACGCAGCGCCTGAAGGCGGCAACCATGCTGACCGAAGCCGAGTTCCTGGCGCTGGACCAGGGCGCGATGCAGGAAGTCGATGCCGCCGTGGCCTTCGCGGAGGCCGGGCATTGGGAGCCGGTCGAGGAACTCGCCCGGGACGTGCTGACGCCACGCGCCAGCGCGCCTGCGCCGGCGGTTGGAGAAGCGGCATGACCGCCCGCACAACGACCTATCGGGAAGCACTTCGTGCGGCCCATCGCGAGGCGCTGGAGCGCGATGCGCGCGTGTTCATCATGGGCGAAGACGTCGGCAAGTATGGCGGCTCGTACGCGGTGACCAAGGGCTTCTTCGACGAGTTCGGCCCCGAACG
>DAINBQ010000013.1:0-13287 GCA_036732825.1 Burkholderiaceae bacterium
CCGCCGAGCCAGAGCAGGCCGGCGCTCGCATGCGCAGCCAGCACCCGCAGCGGAAAGCCGAGGTAGAACTGCAGCGTCGCGATCACTGGCAGCGACAGCAGCAGCAGCGCGATGAGCGGCGTCGCAGGCCGGCCCGGCAATGCGCGCACGAGGAACACACCCAGCGCCAGCATCGCGACTGCGGCGGCGGCCAGGTCGGGCAGCAGCAGGCTGGCGATGGCGGCAGCAATCGTCAGTACCGCGGACGAAACCAGTGCGGAGCGGGTCGGCTCCGCAAGACGTCTGCGGTCTGCGATCAGCAGAACGACGACGGTCGCGAACGCCAGCACGCCCCAGGGCTCGTCGGAACCGTCGACCATCCGGCGAGTGATGTAGATCCAGTGCGGCCAGAGCGCTGCCAGCAGTGCGCCCAGCAGCCAGAGCGCGCGCGGCAGGGCGACAAGCGCAGCGTGTGCCCGCTCGAAGGTGTCGCCGCTGTCGGGTGCAGTAGTCTCCTCCACGACCAGCAGGCCAGGCAGCGGCGACGGTAACGTGCGACCGACGCGTGCGTTCAGCTCAGATCGCATCGGCCCTCCCGCGACGGCGGCGCAGCCACCAGGCGAGTCCGGCCGCCAGCAACGTCATCGAGACGAACTCGGGCTCGGGCGTGCTGGGCACTTCGCCGACCGCCAGTTCGGAGACACCTTCCGGCAGTGGCTGGGGCTGATCGACACTCGTCGCCTGTCCGGTCGGATTGCGGATCAGCTTGTCGACCGCGATGAACGACGTGTAGTCAGTCAGCAGCCCGTATTTCAGTCCGAGCTCGGTGATCTCACGCGCTGCCGCCGAGTCGTTCGCGAGCTTCTGGTAGTCGCCGAGCGTCGCGATGCGGCTGCGCGCCCACAGGTAGGCGAGCGCTTTCATGTCGCCGGTATCGAGCACGCTGCCGGCGACATCGATCGAATGCACGAAGGTGCCGGTCGCGCTGATCGCTTCGACGTCGATTGCACCGGCGGGGCGACCGCGAAACTTCCCGGAGATGACGATCGGCCGCTGCGCGAAGAGATCCGGCACCTGCGGCGGGTCGACGTCATACGCATCGAAACCGCGGAACGCGACGCGGATCCGGGTCAGCACCGGCGCCTCGATGTAGGCGCGGAACCGGTCGGCCTCGATCGCGGCCTGCTGCGGGTTGAGCACGACAAAGGCCTCGCCGCGACCGGCGCGCGCCAGGCCTTCGATCAGGAACCGGTTGACCGACGAGCCGATCCCGAACGCGAAGACATTGGCGTGGCCCAGGTTGGCCCGCACCAGGTCCATCGCCTCCTTCTCGATCGAGACATAACCGTCGGTGATCACGACGAAGCTGCGCGCGCGCTCGGAGTCGGACGGCAGCGCGAGTGCACGACGCAGCGCCGCCAGCAACTCGGTCGATCCGCCGCCACGCTGGCCGGTGATGAAGCGGACCGCGGCGTCGACGTTTTCGCGCGCGGCGGGCACCGACCGCGGCGCGAACAGCGACTGCCCGCCCGCGAACGGGATGATGTTGAAGGTGTCGGTCGGCTTCAGGTTCGCGACCAGCCCGCGCAGCAGCGTCTTCGCGGTCTCGATCGGGAATCCATGCATCGATCCCGAGACGTCGAGCACGAAGACGTATTCGCGGGCGACGATCGCGGCGGAAGGCACGCGCGCGGGTGGTTCGATCAGCGCGAGGAAGAAGTTCTCGTCGCTGCCCTCGTGCAGCAGCACGCCGGATGAGATCTCCTTGCCGGCGAGCCGGTACTCGAGCACGAAATCGCGGTTCGCGTGTTCGGTCGCGGGCTCGAGCGCTGCCTGCGTCTTGCGCGTGCCCAGCCCCTCGACCGCGAGCCGGTGCGAAGGCGAGCGCATGTCCTGCACCGGAACCGGACCGTTGATCTCGGCGCGGATGCTGAGCGTGTGCGGGGCGGGCTGTCCCGCACGCAGCGTCGGTTGCGCGATCCAGCGTTCCGCCTGGTGGCTTTCCTTGCCGGGTGCGCCGTTGTAGCGCGGGCCGACGACGGTCGGGAACACGAACCGGTAGATGCCGTCGTCCGGAATGACGGTCTCCGTGTAGCGCAGGTCGACCGCGATTTCGTCGCCCGGCAGAACGTTCGCGATCGACATCTGGAACACGTTCGGGCGCTGCTGTTCGAGCAGCGATGCGCTCTTGCCCTCGCGTTTCGCGGTTTCGTATTCGCGACGGGCGGTCTGCTTCTCGCGGATCTGCGCCTCGACGACGCGGTCGCCGACGCGCATTCGCATCGCGTAAACGGCGGCGCGCGTCGACGCCGGGAACAGGTACTTCGCCTCGATCGGTTGCGCGCCTTCATTGCGGTAGACCTGCGTGACGCGGACGTCGGCAATGACGCCGCTCACCTTGATGTCGACCTGCGTCGTCTTCAACGGTAGCGCATCGATGCCCGGCTCGCTCCCCGCCACGACGAAATAGGGGGCGAGCGTCACGTCGGCTCGGTCAGCACGGTCGGCCGGCGCGGAATGCGCGGGCGAGTGCCCAAGCAGCAGCGCGAGGAGCAGCGCGAGCAGCAGTGCGAGCACGAAGCCCGTCAGCGGATGTCGAATGGTCATTGCGCTTTCTTCCTTGTTCTTGTGCTTCGCTCAGTCGGAATTGAGGTGCGCGACCGCCAGCGCGCCTTTGGATAGCCGCGTCGGCAGCGTTGCCCACAGCCGATGGTCGCGGTCGCGCGACTCGAACTCGATCGCGCCGGCGGCGAGCGCATCGAGCGCCTGACGCGGCAGCGGTATCACGTAGGCCTCCTCCGCGGCACGCAACCGTTCGTCCAGCGTGCCGAGCTCTATCGACTCGGCCGTCCCAAGAGCAGGCCGCAGCGTCAGACGCGCCTCGCCGCGAGCCGCGGGATGCACGATGACAACGAGGAAGCGCGCCTCGCCCTGGTCGACGAGCAGCGCCTGCGGGGCCAGGCCTGCATTTGTCTCCGGCAGCGCGATCCGGTATTGCGTGCCGTTTCGGGTCAGTGGCTGCGTCACGATCAGCTCGATCGCGGCACTGGCCCCCGGCGGCAGGCGCAATGCGTCGGCGATCGCTTCGTCGGCCCCGAGTTGCGCATGTCCGGCGAATGGTCTCTCGTCTGTCTCGTCGCCGCTGCAACCGGTATCGAGCAGATCGACCGAACCATCGGCGCGATGGATGCGCAATGCGCCGGTTCGGTCGTCGAGCGGCGGCAGCAGCGAGGCCAGGTCGAGCATCGAGTCGCTGTCGTTGCGGATGGCCTGGCTGATGCGCACATCGGCCAGAGTGCCGAGCAGCCGTACGTCGAGCGCAGTGGCGGTCTGGTGCAGCTCGCGCAGCCGGGTCGGCCGCGCGGTCCGAACGACAGCGGCCGGGGGTTCGGACACCGGTTCGGACACTGATTCGGACGCAATAGCCGGAGCGACAAACGCGAGCGCGGCCATCTCGGCAGCGGTGATCAGGCCTTCCCTCAGGATCTGCAGTGCGGACATCGCCTTCTCCTCGTGCCGTGCGTATTCGGACGAGGCGAACGATCTGCCCGCGCCAAGAAGCGCGTTCGAACTTCGCGGGAAGCGAATGTGAAGAACGCGTGAAGGCGATTCACCGTACGGCCTACACCGATCGGCCGGTCCTTAAGCCGCCCGGCGAATGGCGCGCGACCGGAGGCGCGCGCACGCTTTGTCCCGTCGGTCGAACGACTTCACAGCCTGCGGGAGGCAACGATGAACGACGAATCAAGCCCGGAGCAAATGGAAAGCGGCCTGGCGTTCAAGCGAGCGATGGGACTGCTGGCAGCCGTCGGCGTGGCGGCCGCCATCGGACTGGCGACGGTGGACGCGATCGACGACAGCGGCCAGCGTGTGCTGCCGACCGACGCCAACGCGCAGCGCGGGCCTGGCTATGCGGTGCCAGCGGCTGTTTCCGCGCCGGCCGACACCGGCGCGCGCGGCGAACTCGACCCGGTGCTCAACCGACTGGACAGGGGGAACGACCATCATGGCTGATCATCGGACAAGCATGTCGAGATCGATGCCCAAGCCGCTGCTGGCGCTGCTGGCGGCCGCTTGTGTGCTGGCGACGACCGCAGGCGCGGCGCCGCGGGTCGTCGGAGACGAGGCCTGCGCGACCTACGCGGTTGACATCGAATCCTTCGCGAGCTGCGATGGCGACCGGGTCGCGGGCAGCGAGAGCGACGGACTCAACCGATCAGAGTGGCTCTCCGAGGACCGCGTGCCGCCGTCGAAGCGCAACGGCGTCGGGCTGTATGTCGATGCGACCCGGGCCTATCAGCTGCGGCGCGACTATCCGCAGCTCGTCGTCCTGGTCGACATCCGCAGCCGGCTCGAGGTCGAGCTGGCCGGTCGGCCGGCGCTGGTGGACCTGCACGTGCCGTATCAGGAGCCGTCGCTCCCGCTGGTCCGGGACCGGGACACCAGCGGCTGGAAGATGGTGCAGAACAGCGCGTTTGCAGCCGAGCTCGAGCAGCGCCTGCAAGCCCTCGGGGCCCCGGACGGCGGCATCGTGATCCTGCTCTCCCGCTCGGGCGAACAGAGCGCGCGCGCCAGCGACGAGCTGGCACTGCTCAGCTATCCGAACGTCTTCAGCGTCATCGATGGCTTCGAAGGCGACGTCGCGGCCGACGGCCGCCGTTCACTCAACGGCTGGAAGAACGCCGGACTGCCGTGGACCGCGCGCGCCGATGCTTCGCTGGTCCCCGGGGCAAGCAACTAGCTCCCTGGCGCTCCGGATGTTTCGGCTTCGACCAAGCTGTTCGTCCGGAGCTTTTTTCCAGCGGCGACCACGGCCTCGGTCCGATTTCGAACCGCGAGCGCGCGGAAGATCGCCAGCAGGTGCACCTTAACGGTCGCTTCGGACACCCCCAGCGCGCGCGCGATCAGCTTGTTGGGCAGTCCACGTGCGAGCAGCGCAAGCACGTCGCGCTGCCGCTCGGTCAGCGCTACCTGGTTGGCCGTGCATGGGCCCACGCTCTCCTTGCGTTCGGTGCATGCGAACAGTCGAAGCGGAGCGTAGGTGCCACCGGACAGCACGAGCTGCACTGCGTGCAGAACGACGGTGGCACTGTCGGATTTCGGGATGAAGCCGGCAACGCCGGCCGCGATCAGTTCCTCGGCCAGCCCCGCACGCTCATCGCCCGTCAGCACGATTAGCGGGACGGCCGGATGCTTGCGGTGCAATTGCTCGATCCAGCCGGTGCCGCCCGACCCCGGCATGTGCAGATCGATCAGCGCGAGGTCGAAGCCGCCGCATCGCTCCAGCTCCGCTTCCGTGCCGTGCGCGTCGACCGCTTCGCGCCAGACGATGTCGGCCGCCAGGGGCGCGAGCGCGTGCTTGAGCGCCATGCGCACCATCTCGTGGTCGTCGGCCACCAGCACCTGCAATGCGGCAGGCCGAAAGGGATCCGGACGAGAGTGGCCGACGAGCGTGGAGCAGATCATGGCCGCCACGCTAGCCGGCCGCGCCGGGCGGGCCCAGCGAATCTCAGCGACCGCCAGCGTGAATATTCACGCGCTGCGGTAGCGTGATATCGGCCGCGGCAAGGACAGCGTCGCCAGCGCGCCGCCGTCCGGATGATTGTCCAGACGGGCGCTGCCGCCGTGCAGCTGCGCCACCTCGCGTACGAACGCGAGCCCGAGGCCCGTTCCCTTTCGGCCTCCGGCCCTCGGAGTGGAAAAGAACTTCTCGAAGACCCGGTCGCGTGCATAAGGAGGCAGGCCCGTGCCGTGGTCGCGCACCGTGACGTCGATGCGGCCGCGGACCTCGTGCGCATCAACGGTCACGGCCGATTCGCCGGGCGCGAAGTCGATCGCATTCAGGACCAGGTTCGACAGCGCGCGCTGCAGCAGGAAGCGGTCGCCGATCACCTTGAGCTGCGGATCGACGTCGATGAAGAGTTCCACGCCGCGCTGCGCAGCCACCGGCGCCAGTTCCTCGCGCACCGCGTCGGCGACCTGGGCGATCCGGATCGTTTCCTGCTGCGCCAGCACCGCGCGGCGCTCGAGGCTCGACAGCTCCAGCATGCGATCGACCAGGTCCTGCGCGCGCGCCACCTGCTCCTCGATGTTGTGCGTAAAGCGGATGCGCGCGTCCTCGGGCAGCGGCTCGCGGAGCAGTTCGGCCGCGCCGCGGATCGCGGCCAGCGGGCTCTTGATCTCATGCGTCAGCGTGGCCACGTATTCGTCGACATAGCTCTTGCCCGCGAGCGCGTCACGCATGTTCGCGTACGCCACCCGAAACGGATTGAGGACGCGCCCCGCGCTGCCGGGCTGCGCGAACGCGCGCCACAGATCGGTCACCAGCCCGAACGGGCGCACCAGCCACACGGTCACGATCAGAAGCAGCAGCGCAAACGCACCGACCGCGATGCCGCCGACGATGAAGAGCTTCTGGCGCGCGTTCGCGATGAAAGGTGTGAACGCGGCGACCGGCTTGCCGACGCTGAGCACGCCGACGATCTGGTCCGGCGCCGCCGGCGAGGCGCGTTCGCGGATTGCAGCGCCGACGTACATGATGGCCGAGGACGGGTCTTCGGGGTCGGCCAGCGTCGTGCGCGCGCCGTATTGGCCATCCAGTGTGAGGTGGACATCGCGCCAGCCTCGGTAGTCCCTGCCGATGTCGCGCCCGGTGGAGTCGAACAGCACGGTGCCGGCGGCGTCGGTTACATACACGTGCAGCACGACCGCGGTCTTCTCGATCTGGAAGATCTTGGCCTTGAGCGGGCGCCGGGAAAGGTGCTGCAGCGTCCGCTCCAGTTCCTCGGTCTGGATCACGCCGCCATAGGCTTGCCGTTCGAGCAGCGTCGCGAGCAGGTTGGCGGTGTCGACCAGTGATTCCTCGGCCGACTCGCGATAGCGCGGGTCGATGTCGAGGCTGACGCGGTACAGCAGGAAAACGACCGCGCCGACATAGACGACGAGGACGCCGAGCAGAATGCGCGTGCGCCGGCTCATGCGCCGCCGGGTCGATGCGGGGACTTGCGGAATGACCGGCCAGCTTCGCCCGATCGCGTCGTCACTGCGCTTCCTCGCGCAGCGAATACCCCATGCCCCGGTGCGTGACGATCGGATCCTCGTTGGGCGCAACTTCGCGCAGCTTCGCGCGCAATGCCTTCACGTGCGCATCGACTGTTCGATCGAACGCCGACGCCGGATCGTCCCAGGCACGCTCCATCAGCTCGTCGCGCGAATAGACGCGGCCCGGCCGTTCGATCAGCACCTTCAGCAGGCGGTATTCGGTGCGCGAGAGATCGAGCAGCCGCCCGCGGAAGCGGATCGACTTGCGTTCGTCGTCGACGTCGAAGCCGGTGGCCGCAGGCGCTGCCGTCGCAGACCGTTGGACACGGCGCAGCACCGTGCGCACGCGGGCCACCAGTTCGCGCGGAGAAAACGGCTTCGCAATGTAGTCGTCGGCGCCGAGCTCGAGGCCGACGACGCGATCGATCTCGCTCGAGCGCGCGGTCAGGAAGATCGCCGGCAGCGCCGGGTCGGTTCGCTGAAGCTGCTTGAACAGCTCGAAGCCGTTCACGTCCGGCAGCCCGACATCGAGGATCGCGAGCGCACAGCCGCCGGCGCGTGCCGCATCGAGCGCCGCTCCGCCGGTCGCGCACCAGAGCGGCTCGAATCCTTCGGTCGCGAGCGCGTAGACGATCGTATCGGCGATCGCCGGTTCGTCCTCGACGACGAGGACTCGGGGCTGCGTCATCGCGTTCCGGCCGGCGTCAGGCCACCTTCAGCGGCAGCGTCACCTGCGGCTCGCGACCGGCGACCATCGTCCGGTTGCGCCCGGCCTTCTTCGCCTGCAGCAGCGCATTGTCAGCGCGCTGAAGCAGCTCGGCCGCCGTCTCGATCCGGTCCCAGGTCGCGATGCCCGCCGAAAACGTCTGCCGCTCGGGCACCAGCGGCCGCATGCGATCGATCAGCTGGATCGCCTGGTCGGAGTCGCAGCTGGGCAACACCAGCGTGAACTCTTCGCCGCCATAACGGGCCAGCAGGTCGGTCGGCCGCATCTGCTTCATCCAACCCTGCGCCGCGCCCTGCAGCACAGCGTCGCCCGCGCCGTGGCCGCGGCGGTCGTTGAAGCGCTTGAAGTGATCGAGGTCGATCATCACCAGCGTCAGCGGGCTGCCGCTGCGCAACGCGCGTGCGAACTCGACCGGCAGCGCGTCGTCGAGTCCGCGCCGGTTGGCGGCGCCGGTCAGTGCATCCTCGCGTGCCAGATGTTCGAGCCGGTTCATCAGTTGGCGGTTCGCCTTCAGCGTCCGCAATGCCAGTACCGCGAGCAGCAGGCCGAGCACGACGGTGATTGCCGAAAATGCGATCACGCTGATGCGGGCCACTTCGCCGAACGCTTCCGCGCGCCGCACTGCGTCCATCGTCCGGGCCCGCACCTCCCCGACCAGTCGGTCCAGCGCCCGTTCGAACGCCGCGAAGTCCAGGTTCGCGGGATCGCGCGAACCGGTTACCCGCTCGAGGTCGTCCAGTGCTCGCTGCAGTTGCTGCAGCTCGCCGCGCTCACTGACGGTCAGCTTGAAGGCGCCGATCTGCCCGAGCTTGGCCTGCAGCTGGTCGATCGCGGATTTTGGTGGCTCGAGGCCCGGTGACGCCATTCCCGCGCGCAGCTCGGCGCTCAGCTGCTGCGTCTCGAGCGCAAGTTGCGACAGCACGAGCGCCTGCTCGTAGCGGTGATGAACCTGCCGATCGACGTCCATCGAGCGGGCCGCGAGAAAGACGCCGCCGGCCATCAGAACTGCCGCCAGCACGCCGATCGCGAACTGCCGCGTGTAGCCGACCTGCTGTCGGCGGAGGCGGCGAAAGGCTGAGGAAGAGGGCATCGTGGTCACTCGGCAGGTTGCAGGGATCGTCCTAGATGCCCCAGGTGACGTCGACACGCTTTTTCTCGGCAGCTCGCAGCATCTCGAGCAATGGGTAGGCACGCTGCGCCAGCGTGATTGCGCGCGGCTGCGCGCTTTCGTCGCCCTGCTTGTCCGCGCGATCCGCCTGCTCGGCCGCGGCTTTCAGCTGCGCTTTCTCCTCTTCTACCGCGGCTTCGAGCCGATGCAAGGCCTCAGGGACCTGGTCTGCCGTCACGACCCCGCGTTCGGACTCGGGCCGCCCGAGGATCTCGAAGATGCGGCGTGCGGTTTCCGCGAACATGAAGATCTCGCCGGCGGCTTTCGAACGGAAGACGACCAATGCCATGAGGTTCTCCTGCGATGTGCCATTTTATGCGGGGCGGTGCAGCGGCGTCCGCAAGTGGCGTGCGCGCGTCGTTATACTGGTCAATTGAGAACTCCACCGGGAGCCAACTGGCATGGGCAAGGGCGATCTCCGCACGCGTCGCGGCAAAATCTACAACGGCAGTTTCGGCAAGAAGCGCCCGGGTCGGGTGAAGAAGGGCAAGGACGCCGCGCAGGCGCCTGGCACGCCCGGACGTACCGCCGGCGGCCGCACCCGCTAACGCGCGGCAGGCAGCGCGCACGAGACCATGAGCCGGCATCGACCGGCTCTTTTTTCCGACGCCGCCGCGACCGGGAACACCGAGATAGGTTCCAGCCTGTTCCGGGGCCTTGCCGCCTGCACCTTCCTGGCCCTGGCCGGCTGCAGCCCACGATTCGATTGGCGGGAGTTCCGTTCTCCCGAAGGCTATGTCGTGCTGCTGCCCGGCCGCCCGCAGACCGTCGTGCGCGACTTCGAATTCGACGGCAGCAAGGCGCAGATGTCGATGACATCGACCGGCATCGGCGCGACGATGTTCGCCACTGGTGTCGCCCGGCTTCCGGCAGCAGCGGTCGCCGATGCTTCCGCCCGCCAGCAGTCGCTTGGCCACTTCCGCGACGCGCTGGTGCGCAATATCGGCGCTCAGGAAGCCCGTCCGTCGGCTGCGCCCAAGCTGGACTCCGCTGGCCAGCCGGTGCTACTTGCGGAGGCGATCGAAGCGAACGGTCGGCTGGCCGACGGGCGGAATTCCCGGCTTGCGGCTCGCTTCTTCATCGTCGATGATCGGCTCTTCCAGGTGGTCGCGCTGGGCGCAGAGGGCGAGATCCCGCCCGAGGCGCTCGATACCTTCTTCACTTCGTTCCGGCTGATCCGATAGCCGCAGGATGACTCCCATGAAGCTCGAGAACCCCCACACCGGCGCGCTCACGCTGGAGCACTTCTGGATGCCGTACACCGCGAACCGGCAGTTCAAGCAGGCGCCGCGCCTGCTCGCGCGGGCCAAGGACATGCACTACTACACGCCGGACGGCCGCGAAGTTCTCGACGGCACCGCCGGTTTGTGGTGCGTGAACGCCGGCCACTGCCGCGAGCCGATCGTCGCTGCGATCCAGAAACAGGCGGCGACGATGGACTTCGCGCCGACCTTCCAGATGGGGCATCCGTTGGTGTTCGAGGCGGCGACCGCGGTCGCGCACGTGACGCCGGACGGCATGGACCGGATCTTCTTCACGAACTCCGGCTCCGAGTGCGCGGATACCGCGATGAAGATCGCGCTCGCCTACCACCGCGCGCGCGGCGAAGCGAGCCGTCGCATCATCATCGGCCGCGAACGCGGCTATCACGGATCGAATCTCGGTGGCACGTCGGCCGGCGGTATTCCCGGCAACCGCAAGTCATTTCCAGGCGTCGTGTCGATCGTCGATCATCTGCGCTCGACGCACGACTGGGCGCGCAATGCCTACAGCAAGGGCATGCCGAAGCACGGCGTCGAATTCGCCGAGGAACTCGAGCGCATCGTCGGGCTGCATGATGCGAGCAACGTCGCGGCGGTGATCATCGAGCCGGTCGCCGGCTCCACCGGCGTGCTGATCCCGCCGCAGGGTTATCTCGACCGGATCCGCGAGATCTGCACCAAGCACGGGATCCTGCTGATCTTCGACGAGGTCATCACCGGCTTCGGGCGCCTGGGGGATCCGTTCGCGGCCGATTTCTTCGGCGTGCGGCCCGACATCCTCTGCATGGCCAAGGCGATCAACAACGCGTCGGTGCCGATGGGGGCAGTCGCGGTCGACAACGGGATCCACGACGCGATCGTCGATGCAGCGCCCGAAGGCGCGATCGAGTTCATGCACGGCTACACCTACTCCGGGCATCCGCTGGCCGCTGCTGCCGTTGTGGCGACGCAGAAGCTCTACCGCGAGGAACACCTGTTCCAGCGCGCCGCGCTGCTCTCGCCCTACTTCGAGGAAGCTGTCCACTCGCTGCGTGGAACGCGGCACGTGATCGACATCCGCAACCTCGAAATGATCGCCGGCATCGAGCTCGAGCCGCGCCCGGGCGCACCGGGAAGCCGCGCGTACGAGACCTTCGTCAAGTGCTTCGAGTGGGGCGTGCTGATCCGCATCACCGGCGACATCATCGCGCTCAGCCCCCCGCTGATCATCGAGAAGCCGCACATCGACAGGATCGTCGAGACGATCCGCGACGCGCTGAAGACGGTCGACTGACCGCGGCGGCTGGCTTCGGCGCACGGCGCCGGCGCGATCTTCCGCTCGCGCGGCCTCGGCGAGCCGATGTTCCTCGGCTATTTCAGCGCGCCGAAGACCTTGCGGATGATGTCGCTGCCGGCGGCCACCGGGTTCGCGCGGATCTTGCGCTCTTCCTCGGCGATCATCGTGAAGAGCCCGTCGAGCGCCTTCTGCGTCACGTAGCCTTCGATCGTGGCCTGGTCCGCCTTCACGAGTCCGAACTGCGCGGCCTGGCCGGCGAGCGAGTTGTACTGCTGCGCCAGTCCGCTCTTCGCCGTGACCTTGCTGACGATCGGGAGGAAGCGTTCGGTCAGCTGCGGCGCCGTTTTCGCCTTGAAGAACTGTGTGACCGAATCGTCGCCGCCGCGCAGGATCTGCTTCGCATCCTCGACGGTCATCGACTTCACCGCGCTCGTGAGCAACTGTTTTGATTGCGGCACGGCCTCCTCGGCCGCGCGGTTGACTGCACGCTCGAGTTCGTCGACTTCGCGGCCCTTGCCCATCAGCTTCAGGGCACCTTTTGCGCGCTGCAGGTTTTCCGGCAGCGGGATCTTCACCTTGGGATTGGCCCAGAAGCCGTCCGGACGGCCCAGGCTGGCAACGGCGCTGGCGGCACCCTTGTCGAGCGCCGCCTTCAGACCCGCTGTTGCTTCGCTGCCCGACAACTGATCGAGCGACTGTGCCGCGGCAGGGGCTGCCGTCAACAAGCCGGCCAGCGCGCCGACCAGCGCCAGATATCTTGCGAAGTGATTGAGCATGCGGTCTCCCGATTCAGTGGGGGTTCAGGTAGTCATGCTGAGCAAAGCAATCCCTTCGCGCGCAGTGTTCGCTCGCGCGAGTGGCCCCGCTCCGGGCGCCGTCGGGCGGGCAAGACTCAGTTGAGTTTGCCCAATGTATTGGTCGCTTCGGCGAGCAAGTAGTAAAAAGTGACCCGGTGCTTCTGCGGGGTGGCCTTCATCTTCTGAACCACGGCGCTGATACCCGCGTCGGCAGCGTCGGGTGCAAGTCCAAGTTTCTTGGCCGCAAAGCCGTCACGAACCGTTGCCAACTCCTTCGGATCGGTTGCCGAAACGAGAGACGCATCGGCATTGCGCAGCGCGATGCCACAGTACGATGCGATCGCGGCGACTGCGCTCTCATTGACGTCAGCCGTGTACTTCTTGATGTCCGTTACGTAGCTATTCATTCCACGCTCCTCGAAAACCTCAGACGGAGCGGCGTGCGGAAACCTCCCCGCGGGCATCCGACTGACGAGCTTCAAGCTAGGCGTTTAGAGCCTTCGCGCGTTGATTGCGCTCAATCCTGCCCAAGTCAGTGGCGGTCCGGCGCCCAGCTCAGCGGTGCATGCGGTCAAGGCGACGGAGCTCCCCTCCAGGCGAAGACGCGGCGGTGACCGCGAGCGTGGCGAGCGTGACCGGCACGCCGATCCGCGCATGGCGGCGCCAATCGATTTCGATCCCGCTGCGGCGCGTGGCGTCGACGACGATGATGTTCGCGATCGAGCCGACGATGAACAGGTCGCCGGCCAGCGTGCTCACCAGCGCGAGCATCGGCCCCGCCAGAGGTTCGGTCGCCGCCGGCAGCAGCAGCATCACCGCCGGAACGTTCGACACGAGGTTCGAAAGCACCAGCGTGGCTGCAAACAGCGGCGCCGGGTCCGCCAGCGGAAAACCGGCGGCAGCGAGCGCCTGCATCGCCTGCGCGCTGAGGCCGGTGTGCTCGAGGGCGTGGTTGACGACAAAAAGCCCGATGAACAGGATCAGCAGTTCCCAGTCGACCAGCCCGAGCATGTGCGTCGAATGCAGCTTGCGGCTCA
>DAINBQ010000013.1:13387-15753 GCA_036732825.1 Burkholderiaceae bacterium
GTCATCGTGGCGGCCCTAGGCGAGCCTTCGTGCAAGCTTCAAGGCGCCCTCCCGCAGCCACTTGTGGCCGACGTCGCGTTGCCGGCTGGCGTGCCAGACGAGGTAGCCCTTGATCGATGGGGCTCGAAACGGCAGCGGGAGCACCTTGAGCCCGAGCAACTGAACCCACGGCTCGGCCAGTCGACGGTTGCACGCTGCAATGAACTGCGTGCCGGCCACCACCAGTGGCAGTTCCATTGGCTCACGGACTTCGATCGCAACGTCGAGGGCGCGATCCCCGAGCGCACCTTCGATCTGCGCCACGCTTCCCGGAAGACGAAGGCTGCAGTGGACCACGTGGCGCTCGGCCAGGAACTGCTTGCGGGACAGCGTCGTGCCGATCCGCGGGTGACTTCCTGAGGCGGCCACCACGAACCCGTCGGAAAACAGCACCGCGCCCTGCAGGTCCCGCCCGGTCGGGGCGACGTGGTCGATCAGGAAGTCAAGACGGCCGTCGCGCAGGCGCGCGACAGCGCTGTCGCGGTCTTCAATCTGGACGAACCGCCAGCTTAGGCGTGGCGCCTCCTGTTGCAGCCAGTCGGCGACCGCCTTCCCGAAGACGATGCCGGGCCCGTACAGCGTTCCGACCGCGAAGCGGCGGTCCGACTCCTTCGGAACGAACCCGCGCGTTTCGCTGAGCCCGTGTCGCACGGCATCCAGCGCGGCCTTCACGCGCGGATAGACCTCCTCGGCGACCGGCGTGACGACAGCTCCGCGCCTACCCGCCACGAAGAGCTCGTCGCCGAGCGCACCGCGCAGTCGCGCGACGGCGTTGCTGACCGCGGGCTGACTCATCGCCAGCCGATGGGACGCCCGCGTCATGTTTCTTTCCTCGTAGACCGCCTCGAAGACCGGCAGCAGGTTCAGGTCGACGCTTCTGAGATTGACCACGTGAATACCTCAAGGTCATGTAATCCATTGGAAAGAATGTCAGCGTACGCCGAAACTACGGGCCCACTTCCGTCGGCGGCCTGGCGTCCTGCAGCCACGTGAGCGCCGCTGTCGCTCACCGCTGACCTTCCAGAGAGTCTCAATTGAAGATGATCTTCGCGATCGGCCGACGCTCGAAAAACACGCGAGGCGTTCCGCAATCCGACGCGAGCGGTCAGACCGAGAGTTCACATGCGGTCGAGAATGACCACGGGGAAACCGAGACCCAGAAGGTCGACGGCTCGGCCGAGGGCCGCGATGCAGAGGTCGGACTACTGGTCGGCGCAGCCATTGGCGCTGTCTTATGGCTGCTGATCTACTTCCTGTTCGATTGACCGGTCAGACGCGTCTTCGCTGCCACGGTGCTCACTGGCCGGCAGTCACGCCTGCCTGCATCCGAACGAGCGCTGGCAGTTCGACCTGCTGCGCGCGCTCGCCGAGAGCTTCGTCTTCGTCGCGCACGCCCGCGACTACCTCGGCAGCCTGATCGACGACCGCGCCGTGCGTCCCGCCGCGGAGTAGAGGCACAAGCGCGGCACCGGGGTTCGCGCGGGCGTTTTCCCGGGCCACGTCCACGGCCCGCATTTTTTTGGCCTATTCTTTCCGTTGATGCCGCATCTGGCACAGCAGGAGGGGTCCATGAATGCTCCGAAGTCGCCCGTCACCCTGATCGGACATTCGGTCGGTGGCCAGCGGATCCATGGAGGTGAGCGGCGCTCGCCGGTGTTCAATCCCGCCACCGGCGAGGTGAGCGGCGAGGTCGAGCTGGCCGATCCGGCCGTCGTCGATGCGGCTGTCCAGGCTGCGCTGGCCGCGCTGCCGGCCTGGAGCGAAACCTCTGCGCTCAATCGATCGCGCGTGATGTTCCGCTTCAAGGAGCTGCTCGAGCGCAATCTCGACGCGCTGGCCACCGCGATCACGCGCGAGCACGGCAAGGTGCTCTCCGACGCGAAGGGCGAGGTCCAGCGCGGGATCGAAGTCGTCGAGTTCGCCTGTGGCGCACCGCAGCTGCTGAAGACGCAGTTTTCGGACAACATCGGCGGCGGGATCGACAACTACTCGCTGCGCCAGCCGCTCGGCGTCGTGGCCGGCATCACGCCGTTCAACTTCCCGGCGATGGTGCCGATGTGGATGTTTCCGCTGGCGCTGGTGTGCGGCAACACCTTCATTCTCAAGCCTTCGGAGCGCGACCCCTCCGCGTCGCTACTTATCGCCGACCTGCTGAAGCAGGCGGGACTGCCGGACGGCGCGTTCAACGTCGTGCAGGGCGACAAGGTCGCGGTCGACGCGATCCTCGCGCACCCGGGCATCTCGGCCGTGAGTTTCGTCGGCTCGACGCCGATCGCGCAGTACATCCACTCCGAAGGCACGCGCCACGGCAAGCGCGTGCAGGCGCT
>DAINBQ010000013.1:15853-18527 GCA_036732825.1 Burkholderiaceae bacterium
GGCGCGTCGCTGTTCGACCATGTGCAGCCGTCGATGAAGATCTATCGCGAGGAGATCTTCGGCCCGGTGCTGGTGGTCGTGCGCGTTCCCGACATGACGGCCGCGCTCGACCTCGTCAACTCGCACGAATACGGCAACGGGGTTGCCTGCTACACGACCGACGGCGGCACCGCACGCGAATTCGCGCGCCGAGTGAAGGCCGGCATGGTCGGTATCAACGTACCGATTCCGGTGCCGATGGCGTTCCACTCGTTCGGCGGCTGGAAGAAGTCGCTGTTCGGCGACCACCACGCCTACGGCGAGGAGGGGATCCGCTTCTACACGCGCTACAAGTCGGTGATGCAGCGCTGGCCCGACCCGGCGTCGAGCAAGGGTCCCGAATTCACGATGCCGGTGAACCGCTAGCGCCGGGCAGTCAGAGCGTCGGGAAGAGCAGAACGGCGTTCCCCGCCAACGCGCGCGGCTTCAGCCGGAACGCGCGGCGAGCGCCGCGCTGAGTTCGCTGGCCGCGCGACGCAGCAGATCGGCCGTCGTCGCCCAGTCGATGCAGGCATCGGTCACCGACACGCCGTATTTCAGCTGCGAGAGTTCGTCCGGGATCGGCTGGTTGCCGGCCTGCAGGTGGCTCTCGAGCATCATGCCGACGATCGAGCGGTTGCCTTCCTTGATCTGGTGCACACAGTCCATGAACACCAGCGGCTGCAGCGACGGATCCTTCAGCGAATTGCTGTGCGAGCAGTCGACAACGATGTTCGGTGCCAGGTTCGCCTTGAGGAGCGCGGCCTCGGCGAGCCGCACGCTGACGGTGTCGTAGTTCGGCCGCCCGCCGCCGCCACGCAGCACCAGATGCCCCAGCCGATTCCCGCGCGTGCGCACGATCGCGGTGCGCCCGTCGGGCCCGATGCCGAGGAAGCTGTGCGGCGACCGCGCCGAGCGGATCGCGTTGATTGCGACTTCGAGTCCGCCGTCGGTGCCGTTCTTGAAACCGACCGGCGTGGACAAGCCGCTCGCCATCTCGCGGTGAGTCTGCGACTCGGTGGTGCGCGCACCGATCGCGTACCAGGCAATCAGATCGGCGAGGTATTGGGGTGAGAGCGGGTCGAGTGCCTCGCTGCCGGTCGGCAGGCCGAGTTCGGCAAAGGCGAGCAATAGTTCGCGCGCGCCTCGCATACCCCTGCCGATATGGAATGAGTCGTCCATATCCGGATCGTTGATGTAACCCTTCCAGCCGGTCGCGGTGCGTGGTTTCTCGAAATAGACGCGCATCACCAGGAACAGTGCATCGCTTACCTCATCGGCCAATGCGCGCAGCCGCTGCGCGTACTCGCGAGCGGCGCGTGGTTCGTGGATCGAACATGGCCCGACGACGACGAACAGCCGCGGATCCTGGCGGTCGAGGATGCGCATCAGCTGAGCGCGGCCGTTGCGCACCGTGTCGGTACCTGTTGCCGTCAGCGGAAGTTCCGCCTTGATCTGCGCCGGCGGCGGCATGTCGTCGAAGCCGACGACGTTCAGGTTGTCCGTGACGGCCAAATCAGTCATCTGTGCAGACCGAAGAACCTCGAGGAGGGGGACAGGACGGCCACGCGGTGCTCCGCCGCGGTCCAGGCCGTCGAGTTCGAACGATACCCGCCGTTGCTCGTTCACGTTACCTCAGCGAGTTCACGATGCCAGTCAACACGTAGAGCAGCGATCCGGGGATATCGGCCAGATGGCTGGCCCGCGAGTTGCATAGAATGTCGCCGGTCCGGGCAGCTCGACCCGGAACCCCCGGTCGCGAGGTTGCCATGTCCGTATTCACCCGCGCATCGGGCGCGGCGATCGCCTGCCTGCTCTGCACCCTGCCTGCAGTGCTTCTCGCGCAGACCGCGCCGGCGCCGGGCATCGCCGCCGACGCGCAGGCGAAGCGGCCGAAGATCGGGCTCGTCCTTTCCGGCGGCGGCGCGCGCGGCGCCGCACACATCGGCGTTCTGAAGGTGCTCGAGGAATTGCGGGTCCCGGTCGACGTGATCGCCGGCACCAGCATGGGGTCGATCGTCGGCGCGGCCTATGCGACCGGCATGCCACTACCCGAGATGGAAGAGGCGGTCGGCGCGATCACTTCCAGGGCGCTGTTCACCGACCGTCCGCCGCGGCCGGACCAGACGATGCGCCGCAAGAAGGATGACCTGCAGCCGTTCATCGTGCCGGAACTCGGCGTGACGCGTGACGGGATCCAGCTGCCGAGGGGCATCGTCACCGGCGTCGCGCTCGAGGGCGAGCTGCGTCGGCTGGTCCAAATCACCAACGTGCGCAGCTTCGACGAACTGCCGATCCCGTTTCGCGCGATTGCAACCGATATCGGCACCGGCGAGATGGTCGTGCTCAAGGAAGGCAGCGTCGTGCAGGCGATCCGCGCATCGATGTCGGTGCCGGGCGCCGTCGCCCCGGTCGAAATCGGAAAACGCCAGCTGGTCGACGGCGGCCTGGTGCGCAACCTGCCGGTCGACATCGCGCGGGCGATGGGCGCCGACATCATCATCGCCGTCAATCTCGGGACGCCGTTGCTGAAGCCGGAGCAGATCACTTCGGTGCTCAGCGTCTCGTTGCAGATGATCAACATCCTGACCGAGCAGAACGTTCAACGCTCGCTGGCAGAACTCAAGCCGCACGACATCCTGATCATTCCCGAACT
>DAINBQ010000013.1:18627-26235 GCA_036732825.1 Burkholderiaceae bacterium
GTGATGCAGACGCAGGTCGGCCAGCCGCTCGAGCGCGAGACGATCGATCTCGACCTGCGCCGCATCTACGGGCGCGGCGATTTCAACACGGTCAACTACACGGTCGAGGAAGTCGACGGCAAGCGCACGCTGGTCGTGCTGGTCAGGGAGCGGCCCGAGCAGCACTTTGTCCGTTTCGGTCTCGAACTCGAAGCCGCGCTCAGCCGGCAATCGTCGTTCAACTTCTTTGCGTCGCACCGGATGAAGTGGCTGAACTCGTTCGGTGCGGAATGGCGCAATGATGCGGTGCTCGGGCGCGATGTGCTGCTGCAGACCGAGCTATACCAGCCGCTGTCGGCCCGGCAGTACCTGTTCGTGTCGCCGCAGCTCAGGTATCTGGTCAGGCCGTTCGACATCTACTCGGACGATCTGAAGATCGCCGAGTATCGGGACTCCGCCGCCGAATTCCAGCTCGACCTCGGCGCGAACTTTCTGCAGTACGGCGACGCACGCCTGGGCACCAAGGTCGGCCAACGGCGGTTCGAGCTGCAGAGCGGCAGCGTTCTGCTGCCGAGGGCGGGTACCGCGCAGATCGGGGAGTTCTCGGCGACCGTCAGGCTGGACCGGTTCGACGGGATCAACTTCCCGAGCAGTGGCTACTCGGCGTTCGCGGGTGCGTATTCGTCGACCGATGTTCTCGGCGCAGAAGACACCTATAGCCGCTGGGAGTCCACGGTGGCGACCGCGCTGACGTTCGGAAAGCACACGCTGGAGGCCCTTGCGACCGCTGGCGGGCCGATCGGCACCGGCACGATTCCCATTTACGACCAGCGCGGTTTCGGCGGATTCCTGAAGCTCTCCGGGCTGTCGCTCGACCAGTTGCGCAGCGATCGCTATGCGTTTGGACGCGTGATCTACCGCACGAAGCTGCGGGAGATCCCGATGTTCGAGGGAGCGTACCTTGGCGCTTCGCTCGAGGCCGCGCGGTTGCGGCCGCTGTTCCCGGTATGGCAAGGCAAGGCGGTCGAAGGCAACCTGCAGCTCACGACCGGTTCCGTGTTCCTCGGCGTCGATTCGCCGCTCGGCCCGCTGTATGTGGGCTTCGGCTATGCGAATCGCGACAACATGGCCGTCTATCTGTTCCTCGGCCGGCCGTAGCCGAAGTTGGGGCGCACGGGTTTCAGGTTTCGCGCAGCGACCGCCGGTACTGGATCGCCTCCGCGACATGCGCGGTCGCGAGTTCGGCGGCGCCGCTGAGATCCGCGATCGTCCGCGAGACCTTCAGCACGCGGTGATAGGCGCGCATCGACCAGCCCAGGCGGACCGCCGCGGCATGCAGCAACTGCTTGACCGGCCCGTCGACACGGCAGACCTCCTCGATCTCGCCGGCCTGCAGGTGGTCGTTGAGCTTGCCCTGGCGCGAGAGCGCGCGGTTGTAGGCCTTGCGCACGCGTTCGGCGACGAAACGCGTCGGCTCGCCATCCTGCATCGCGGTGAGTTCCTCTTCGGTGAACGAGGAGACTTCGACCCGCATGTCGATGCGATCGAGCAGGGGGCCCGAGATGCGGTCCTGGTAGCGCGCGATCAGGTCCGGCGTGCAGCGGCACTCGATCGTCTTGTGGCCGTAATAGCCGCAGGGGCACGGATTCATCGCGGCGAGCAGCTGGAACTTGGCCGGATAGTCGACCTGGCGCGCCGCGCGCGAAATCGTGACGCGGCCGGACTCGAGCGGCTGGCGCAGCGCTTCGAGCACGCGCCGGTCGAATTCCGGCAGTTCGTCCAGGAACAGCACGCCGTGGTGCGCCAGCGAGATTTCGCCCGGCATCGGCGGGTTGCCGCCGCCGACCAGCGCCACGGAACTCGCCGTGTGATGCGGCGAGCGGTAGATGCGAGTCGCCCAGCGCTGCGTCGCGAACCGGCCGACGAGGCTCAGCACCGCCGCCGACTCGAGCGCCTCGTCGGTCGTCATCGGTGGCAGGATGCCGGCAAAGCGCTGCGCGAGCATCGTCTTGCCGGTGCCCGGCGGACCGACCAGAAGTGCGCTGTGCCCGCCGGAAGCCGCAATCTCGAGTGCGCGCTTGGCGGCGAGCTGCCCCTTGACGTCGAACAGATCCGGATACGTGGGCGGCGTCAGCCGCACCATTGCCTGGTGCGCATCGATGCGGCGGCCTTCTTCGCCCGCTTCGGCACGCAGGTGCTGGATCACCTGCAGCAGGGTCTTCGCCGGATAGATCGAGACCCCTCCGACCAGCGCGGCCTCGTCCGCACTTTCGAACGGGACGACGAACCCGCGTGCCACCTTGTCGCCCGACTGCGTGACCGCATAGGCCATCGCCAGCGTGCCGCGCACCGGGCGCAGTTCACCGGTGAGCGACAGTTCGCCGGCGAATTCGTATTTGTCGATCGCGCGAGCCGGCACCTGTCCGGTCGCTGCAAGGATGCCGAGCGCAATCGGCAGATCGAAGCGGCCGGACTCCTTGGGAAGGTCGGCAGGAGCCAGATTGACGGTGATGCGCCGCATCGGGAATTCGAAGCGGCTGTTCTGGATCGCGGCCCGGACCCGCTCGCGCGCCTCGCGAACTTCGGTATCGGGAAGGCCGACCAGCGTGAACGATGGCAGCCCGTTGGCCAGGTGCACTTCGACCGTGACTTCGGGCGCCGACATGCCGGCAAGACCCCGGCTTCGAATCACGGCTAGTGTCATCGTCGATCGGCGTCGCGGGTCTGAGGCAAGCGGCGATTCTATCGACGCACTCCGGGGCCGAAGCAACGATTTGCGCGGTGAACCGCCGTGGTCGCGCCCGACCGCTCGCCCGGCTTAAGTCTCCTGGTCGATGGCGAGACACTGCCTGCGCGGGCAGGATCCGTGCGATCGATGACACCTCGAAGTGTTCGACATGCTGCCGAGAGCCTTCAGCGCCTTGCCTCGACCTCCAGGTAGGACCGGGCGGCGACGACCGCTTCCGTCCGGTTGCGCACAGCGAGGACGCGGTAGATCGCCAGCAGATGAACCTTGACCGTGCTTTCCGAGAGATCGAG
Source organism: Burkholderiaceae bacterium (assembly GCA_036732825.1). GTDB lineage: Bacteria > Pseudomonadota > Gammaproteobacteria > Burkholderiales > Burkholderiaceae_F > DAINBQ01. The sequence continues at coordinate 21,646 of DAINBQ010000013.1, forward strand.
TTCGCGCGCGATCAGCTTGTTCGGCAGCCCGCGCGCGAGCAGCGCAAGGACTTCCTGCTGGCGCGCCGTGAGTCCCAGGACCGCCGGCGCGCGGCGATCTGCATGCGTCGGCTGTGCGGCAGGCGCGAGCAGCCGCAGCGGCGCGTAAGTCCCGCCGGCCAGCACCAGCCGCACGGCCTGCAGGATCACCGCGGACGAATCCGACTTCGGGATGAAGCCGGCGACGCCGCAGGCAATCAGCGAGCGGACGAGTGCCCCGTCCTCGGTCCCCGAGATGACGAGAAGCGGCAGCATCGGGTGCGCTGCGCGCAGCGATCGAATCCACTCGATGCCGTTGGCCCCCGGCATGTTGAGGTCGACGATCGCGAGATCGATGCCATTTTCCCGGGCCAGGGTCGCGTGGACCTGCGTTGCATTCTCCGCTTCGAACCAGACGATCGATTCGGCCAGCCCGTCGAGGGCATACCGCATTGCGATGCGCACCATTTCATGGTCGTCCGCGAGCAGCAGCTTGAGTGCTCGTCCGTTGTCCGGTGCGGCTGCGCCCGGGTAATGTTCGGCGGCCATCCTCGAAAGGTAATTCGGAGCTGCGAGCGAGGCAAGAACGAGCGCCCGCATTCGTGATGAAGATTCCGGAACTGGCTCCCGAGCACCGCCGGCTTGGCCGAGCGGTATGGCCGTTGCTTTTCCTCGCGCTGGCCGCGTGCGCGGAAGTGCCGCCGCAGATCATGCGGTTGACGACCGCGGTCCGGAGCGGACCCGGCGACGCAGCACCGAAGACGGTGACACTGCCCGACACTCGCAACCCGGCGCCGGGCGCCGTGGCGCCGATCGCCGAGTACCGGCTGGATCTCGACAGCTTCACTGATCCCAGGCACGGAATCGGGGTCTTCGTGACGGTGAGCAACGCGCCGTTTGCGGCCACTGTGAACGGCACGCCGGTGTTCCAGAACGGCGACAGCGGATCGAGGCCGATTTCTTACCTGAGCTGGCGCGCGTCGCCTTCGTTCCGCATCGCGCCCGAGTTGCTGCGCAGTCGCAACGAGTTCGTGCTTCGCCTCTACGACCAGCCGGGCGCCAGCGCAACGCTCGGCCCGGTGCTGGTCGGCGACCCGGCGGCGATCGAACGCTGGGCGATGCGGGAAGGCCTGCTGCACCATGGCGCGCCGCTGCTGATCGGAGCCGCGCTGCTGGGCGTCGGACTGATCGCGCTGAGCCTGTGGCGCGGCCGGCGCGACGGCTTTCTCTTCCTGCTGCTCGCGGGCGGCACGCTTCTCTGGGGAGCGCAGAGCATCATGCAGCAGCTGCCTTCGCCGCTGCTGCCGCGGCCGCACCAGGGCGTGCTGAACATTGCAATGTATGTCTGGTACCCGATGCTGCTGTCGGTGTTCTTCATGCGCTTCGCCTACTCCCGCTGGCGCATTTACGAGTGGGGTGCGGTGGCTTTCTGCCTGCTGGCGGCGCCCGCGCTGTATGCGGGCTGGTACGCCGGGCACGCGGGTTCGGTATCGATCGTCCTGCGTGCCGCGGTGCTGGTCTGGATCTCGGTCGCGCTGTTTGCCGTGTTGCGCTACGCCTGGCGCGAGCGCAACACGAAAGGTTATCTGCTGTTGATCGCGGGGACGCTCTGCGTCGGCTTTGCGCTGCGCGACTGGCTGGTCTCGGTGTTCGGCTCCGACGTCAGGTCGGTCGTCCTGACCGGCTACTCGGGACTGGCGCTGGTCGTGCTGGCCGGCTGGATGCTGATCGAGCGCTATCACAAGGCCTATGCGGCGGCGGTGGCGAGCAACGCGGATCTCGAGGCGCGCGTGTCTGCCGCCAACGCGGAACTCGCGAACCGGCTTGCTCAGGTGCAGGCGGCGCGCGAGCAGGCGGAGCAGGCGAGTTTCGCGAAGTCGCGCTTTTTCGCCGCCGCCAGCCACGACCTGCGGCAACCGCTCCATTCTCTCGGCCTGTTCGCCGCCGCGCTCAATGCGCATGTGCAGTCGAGTACTGCGCGTGAACTGGTCGGCCGGATCGGCGAGTCGATCGCCGCGCTCGAGGCGCTGTTCAACGAACTGCTCGATCTGTCGAAGCTCGACGCCGGCGCGGTCAGCGTGCGTCGGCGCAGTATCTCGCTGCAGGAACTCTTCGATCGACTGTCTCTCGAGTTCCATGGCGAAGCGGTCGCCCGCGAGCTACGACTGCGGTTCGTGCCGACGCGGCTGTCGGTGCAGACCGATCCGATCCTGCTCGAGCGCATCCTCGCGAACCTGGTGTCCAACGCGCTGCGCTACACGCCACAGGGAGGTGTCGTGATCGGCGCTCGCCGGCGGGGCGAGCAGGTCTGGATCGATGTCTGCGACAGCGGAATCGGCATCGCGACCGAGGAGCAATCGCAGGTCTTCGACGAGTTCTACCAGGTCGGCAATCCGGGTCGCGACCGCCGGCGCGGGCTCGGCCTCGGCTTGGCGATCGTGCGTCGCCTGGTGACGCTGCTCGGTCACGAACTGACGCTGCAGTCGGCGCCGGGGCGGGGCACGCGCTTCCGCCTCTGCCTGCCGCGCGCGGAGGGCCCGGTCGATCCGCTGCTGGTGGTCGAACACACGCCGGTGCTGGATGCATTCATCGGCCGGCGAATATTGCTGGTCGAGGACGACGCCGACATCCGCCATGCGACCGCGACCTTGCTCGGCCAATGGGGGTTGACGGTGAAGACGGCCGCTGGCGCTCGCGAGGCCGATGCTGCGGTCGACGCCGGGTTCCGGCCGGATCTTGCGATCGTCGATCTGCGGCTCGACGCGCTTCACGACGGCATCGACGTCATCGAACGCCTGCGGCAGCGCCTCGGACCGGAACTGTCGGCGCTGCTGCTTTCCGGCGACACCGGGGCGGCCGAAATTTCGCGCGTGAAGTCAAGTGGACTACCGTTGCTGACGAAGCCGGTATCGCCTGCACGGCTGAAGAGCGCGCTCCATGCGTATCTGTCGACGGCGCCCGAGGCGGCCGCCGGCGCGTGAACCGCGAGCCGGACCACGCCGGCTGCCCTCTTTCTTGCCTGGGCGAAGAAAACCGGTCCGTTTCGGCCGATATTCGGAGGGGATAGTCGCTGCTATCGTGTCAGGATACAGTGCCGATTTGCGGCCCCCGACACCGACACCGCACCCAACCGATCAGTGTTTTCGAATCTCATTTTTGCCGTCGCCATTCTCGCGACCCTCGCCGGTCTCTATCTGTGGGCGAAGCGGCGCGCGACGCTGATCCGTGCGAAAGCAGCCGAACGCGAGCAGGCCGCGCTTGCAATGATGCTCGCCGCGGGCCAACAGGGTGAAGTCGAGGAAGCTCGAGTCGAGGCGAAGCCCAAGCGGGTCGTCGGACGATTGCTCGAAGACGACCCGACGGAAAAGGCCGCGGCGATTGCGCGCGAAGCGGCTGCCGCGCGCGCGGCTTCGACCGAAGAGCAGGGCAGAAGCCTGCCGCCGATCGAGTTTGAGGAGGAGCCGCAACGGAAGGCGGCACCGGGTGGCGAGCCGCCCAACCTCGATCCGATCGAGGACCTGATTTCCCAGATCATGGTCGACGAACCGGTGCGCCAGGCGCGTCCGGCACGGGCCGAACCTCCTCCAGCGCGCGCACCGGAGCCACCGCCCGAGCCCAAGCGCGATCCGATCCCTTCGAACGTCCCGTTGCGCGAACTCGTGCTTGCCTGGTACGAGTCGCGCGGTTATCGCGGTTCACCGGCATCGCCGGCGGTGTGGCCGATCGAGCTCGTGCTGCGCCATCGGGAGGACGCGGCGCGGGCCTACGCGTTTGTCGTGCAGAGCGACCATGTCTCGGTCGACCGCATCACTGCGCTGATCGAGCAGGCGCGCGAGATCGGGATGATGCGCGTCGCGGTGATCGCCGAGGCGGGCTATGAACGCGGCGCCAAGGAGATCGCACGCAAGCGCAATGTGCGCCTGATCGATCGCGCGACGATGGAAGCCGAACTGTCGGAACTGCAGCTGCCGACGGCGGCCAAGATCATCGCGGTGGCCCGCAAGCGCTCGTCCGCGGAAGCGTCGCCGGCCTGACGCCAGGTCGTCAGCGCAGCGCCATGCGCAACGGAATCCGCCGTGCGCCGAAATCCCCGTTGAACTCCTCGAAGCGGCCCGCGATCGCGGTCGCGCAGTGCGGGCAGCGCCCGTCGGGCGTCAGCTCGTAGCGCAGGATGCGGTGCCAGTCGCGCACGATCAGCGCGGCTTCACAGCGCGGACAGAACGTCGTTCCACCTTCGCTGTCATGCACGTTTCCGGTGTAGACGTATTTCAGCCCTTCCTCGAGCGCGATGCGCCGCGCACGGGTCAACGTGGTGGACGGCGTCGGCGGCAGGTCGTCGAGCTTGTAGTCCGGATGGAAGGCCGTGAAGTGCAACGGAACCTGCGGGCCGAGCTCGCGCGCGATCCAGGTGCACATTGCACGCAGTTCGGCATCGCTGTCGTTTCGGGTCGGGATCAGCAGCGTCGTGATCTCGGTCCAGCAGTCGGTTTCATGGACGAGATACTTCAGCGTGTCGAGCACCGGCTGCAGGTGCGCGCCCGTCAGCTTGAAGTAGAACTCCTCGGTAAACGC
>DAINBQ010000014.1:0-26107 GCA_036732825.1 Burkholderiaceae bacterium
GCGCAGGTGGCGATCAAGCAGCGCGTGCTGGAAGACACGCTGTGGCACATCGGGCGCCTGCGGCCGCGAACCGTTCTGCGCGCGATCGCCGGCCCGGCCTGGCGCTACCGGCACCGCGCCCGCTTCGCGGTGCGCTATGTCGCGCGCAAGGGCGCTGTGCTGGTCGGCTTTCACGAGCGTGCGAGCAGCTACGTGGCTGATATCCGCCAGTGCGAAGTCGTCCCGCGGCATGTCAGCGATCTGCTGCTGCCGCTGCGAGAGCTGGTTGGCAGCACGAGCCTGCGCGAACGGCTGCCTCAGATCGAACTGGCGATTGCCGAACACTCTGGGCAGCGGCAGACGGTGCTGGTGTTCCGGGTGCTGGCCGATCCCACGTCGGACGACCGGTCGTTACTCGCTGAATTCGGCCGCCGGCACTCCGTCGACGTCTGGCTGCAGCCGGGCGGCCCGGGCTCGGCGGCGCCGCTGGAACCGGACGGCAGGAACCGGCTGGAACTGGAGCTGCCGGAGTTCGGCGTGCGCCTTCCGTTCGGTCCTACGGACTTCACTCAGGTCAATCACCGCATCAACGAGGTGCTGGTCGCGCGCGCTGTCCGCCTGCTCGCGCCTGACGCCGCCGAAACCGTCGTCGACTTCTTCTGCGGTCTCGGGAATTTCACGCTGCCGCTGGCGACGCGCGCAGCGCGGGTCGTGGGAATCGAGGGCAACCCGGCGCTCGTGGATCGTGCGCAGCTGACCGCGGCGGAAAACGGTCTGGCGTCAGGAACCATTTTTGCAGCGGCCAATCTGTTCGACTGGACCGTCGACGACTGGCATCGGTTGAATGCCGATCACGGGCCGATCCGAAAGGTCCTGGTCGATCCGCCGCGCGAGGGGGCGCTGGCAGTGGTCCGGGCGTTGGCCGCGACGACCAATCGACCGGGCCGCCTGGTCTATGTCTCCTGTAACCCGGCCACGCTTGCGCGGGATTGCGCTGTCCTGGTGCACGAAGGCGGGTGGACACTGCAGGCGGCCGGTGTTGTCAACATGTTTCCGCACACTTCGCACGTCGAGTCTCTCGCCGTGGTGGAACCCACCGAGCCGTAGCGTGCACCGGGGGAGGCTTGGCGCGCGCTCCAGCGCAAGGGGTTGGCTGCGGCTCTCGCATGCTAAAATTTTCAGTTAACTTCGGCGTCGCAAGTTCTTCATTTGTCGAGGTTTTTGGTTCGGTCGAGCGGCCCGTCCGCTGCTCGCCCGGAAATCCGGTTCAAGACAAGAAAAGGTTGAGTCATGGCGGTGGAAAGAACCCTGTCGATCATCAAGCCCGACGCTGTCGCGAAAAACGTCATCGGGAAGATCTATTCGCGCTTCGAAACCAACAGCCTGAAGGTCGTAGCGGCCCGGATGATGCAGTTGTCGCGCGCGGACGCCGAGGGCTTCTATGCTGTGCATCGCGAGCGACCGTTCTTCAAGGATCTGGTCGATTTCATGGTCTCTGGCCCGATCATGGTCCAGGTGCTCGAAGGCGAGAATGCGATTGCGAAGAACCGCGAACTGATGGGCGCGACCGATCCGAAAAAGGCTGCGCCCGGGACGATTCGCGCGGACTTCGCCGCCAGCATCGACGCCAACGCCGTGCATGGCTCTGATGGCGCCGAGACGGCATCGGTCGAGATCGGCTATTTCTTCCCGCAGCTCAACGTCTACTCCCGCTGATCGTCGATGCCACGTGTAAACCTTCTCGACCTGGATATCGCCGCGCTGACCGCGTATTGCGAGTCGCTGGGCGAGAAGGCGTTTCGCGCGCGCCAGCTCGCTCACTGGATTCATCGACACGGGGCCGCGGACTTCGACGCGATGACGGACCTGGCCAAGGCCCTGCGGTCCAAGCTGAAAGGACAGGCGGAGATTTCAGCGCCCGCGGTGGTCCGCGACACGACATCCAACGACGGCACGCGCAAGTGGTTGCTCGACGTCGGGGCCGGCAATGCGATCGAAACCGTCTTCATCCCGGAAGACGACCGCGGCACGCTCTGCATTTCGACCCAGGCCGGATGCGCAGTGAACTGCGTCTTCTGTTCGACCGGCAAACAGGGTTTCAGCCGCAATCTCGGCACCTCGGAGATCATCGGGCAGCTGTGGTGGGCTGAGCATGCGCTGCGTTCGTCGCTCGGTGGCGGCGAGGGTGATCGCGTGATCAGCAACGTCGTCCTGATGGGCATGGGCGAACCGCTGCAGAACTATGACGCAGTGCTCCCGGCGCTGCGGCTCATGCTCGACGACAACGCCTATGGACTTTCGCGCCGCCGCGTGACGCTGTCGACGTCTGGAATGATTCCGCAGATCGACCGTCTGGCAGAGGACTGCCCGGTTGCGCTGGCGGTGTCGCTGCACGCGCCGAACGACGACTTGCGCGACCGTCTGGTGCCGCTGAACCGCAAGTATCCGCTGGCCGAACTGATGGTGGCATGCCGGCGCTACCTGCGCGTTGCGCCGCGCGATTTCATCACGTTCGAGTACGTGATGCTGGCAGGCGTGAATGACGACGATACCCATGCTGACGAACTCGCGGCGCTGGTTGCCGACGTGCCCTGCAAATTCAACCTGATTCCCTTCAATCCGTTCCCGCAGTCGGGGCTCGAGCGCTCGTCGCCGGAGCGGATCCGCGCGTTCGGGCAGCGGCTGATCGATGCGGGCATCGTGACGACCACACGCAAGACACGCGGCGACGATATCGACGCTGCCTGTGGCCAGCTGGCGGGCGAAGTCCAGGACCGCACCCGGCTAGTAGAACGCGGCGCGCGGCGCGTCGTGCCGCTCGCAATCGGTACGCACTGATCAGACGGAGATGCAAATGCGCCTTATGCGAGCGATAGGCGTGCTGCTGGTGGCCGCAGTCACGGCCTGTACGACGACCACTGTGACGACGAGCGGCGGGGAAGTCATCTCCAAGACCAACGACCGCGGCAACACGCGCGGCAGCGAGGCTGACGCCAAGACCCGCGCGCGGGCAAGGGTCGATCTGGCCGCCGGCTACTATCGCAACGGCCAGCTCGCGGTCGCGCTGGAAGAGGCGCGGCGCGCGACGGCGATCGATCCGAACTTCGCAGACGCCTATGGGCTGCTCGGACTCATCTATATGGACATGGGCGAACGCCGCGATGCCGACGAGAATTTCCAGCGCGCATTGCGACTCGATCCCGCCAATGCGGAGCTGAACAACAACTACGGTTGGTACCTTTGCCAGACTGGCCGCGAACGCGAATCGATCGATTACTTCACCCGGGCGATCCGCGATCCGCTCTACCCGACGCCGGCGCGGGCGAACCAGAATGCCGGCTCTTGCCTGATGCAGGTGAAGGACTACGCAGCAGCCGAGCCCTTCCTGCGGCGATCGTTCGAACTCGACGCAGTCAATCCGACCACCAAGTATCAGCTGTCGCGCCTGTACCTCGCCACGGGACAGATCGAGCGCGCGTCGTTCTACTACGGCGTCCTGGCCAAGTCCGTCGAGTCATCGGCGGAGACGATCTGGCTCGGGCTGCGCATTGCCCGCGCGAACGGTGACGTGCGCAGGGAAACCCAGCTGGCCAATGAGCTGCGCGAGCGCTTCCCGCGCTCGCCCGAGGCCGCGGCGCTCGCCAAGGGTGCATTCGATGAGTGAGGACGATCTCTCCGAGGATCGGGCTGCAGCCACAGTGGATCCGAGGGCAGCCGAGCCGCCGTCGTCATTCGGCGGCCGCCTCGCGTGGGAGCGCCAGAAGGCCGGCCTGACCGTGACGGACATCGCAGCGCGCTTGCGTCTTCACCCGAAGCAGGTTCGTGCAATCGAGCAGGAGAGTCTCGATGAACTGCCGGAGGCGGCCTATGTACGCGGATTCGTGCGCGGCTACGCAAAGATCGTCGGGATTGATCCCACGCCGCTGCTGGCCGATCTGAACGACCGGATCGCTCCGCCTGCCGGCTCCGTCGTCGATGGCATGACTGCCAACGGCGACTATTCACCGGTCCGGGCCGCGGGCCGCGAGACTGCGTCGCGCCAGTTCGTGATCGGCCTCGCGGTGGTCGGGCTGGTTGCGCTCGGCGCCATCGGCTGGTACTCGACCCGCGAACAGTCAAGGCCTGTCGCCGTCCAGACCGCGCCACCGGCGTCGGCTCCCGTGCAAGCGGCACCAAATGCGACGCCCGCCGGCGCTGTGCCTGCCGCTCCCGCTGCGGCTTCCGACACGTCGGAAGCCGAGCCGGCCGTGCCCGCCGAGCCGGATGTTCCGCTGCACAAGTCGCTGCTGAAGCTGACATTCAGCGGACCGTCGTGGGTCGAGGTGACGGATGGCGGCGGCAGGGTGCTGCTGTCCCAGCACCAGACTGCTGGCGATGAAGTGCTGCTCGACGGCAGTCCGCCTCTTTCGGTGGTCCTCGGTAATGCCGCCAAGGTCGTCGTCGAAGTGCGCGGCGAAGAGTTCAGTCTGGCGCCGGTCACGCGGGCGGATGTCGCCCGCTTCGTCGTGAAGTGAAACGGCTCGACTCGCGATGAACCAGCCGGTGGAACTCGACTGCCTCCAGGCGCTGGCGCAGCCCGCCGGCCGACGGCGTACGCGCGGTGTCGAAGTGCGATGGGGCGCGCGCGTCGTTCGGATCGGCGCCGGCGCACCGATCGTCGTGCAGTCGATGACGAACACCGACACGGCCGACGCGATCGGCACCGCGATCCAGGTCAAGGAACTGGCGCAGGCCGGCTCCGAACTGGTGCGAATCACGGTCAATTCGCCGCAGGCTGCGGCAGAAGTCGCCGCGATTCGCGGGCAGCTCGATCGGATCGGAATCGACGTGCCGCTGATCGGTGACTTCCACTACAACGGCCACAAGCTCCTGACGCAGTATCCGGAGTGCGCGCAGGCGCTGTCCAAGTACCGGATCAATCCCGGCAATGTCGGCAAGGGGGCGAAGCGCGAAGACAACTTCGCGCAGATGATCGAAGTCGCCTGCCGCAACGGCAAGCCGGTGCGGATCGGCGTGAACTGGGGCTCGCTCGACCAGGAACTGCTGGCGCGGATGATGGACGAGAACGCGCGCCGCGCTGCCCCGATGGAAGCGGGTTCGGTGCTGCGCGAGGCACTCGTCCGTTCGGCAATCGAGAGCGCCGTGCGGGCCGAGGAGCTCGGGCTGCCGGCAGACCGGATCTGCCTGTCGGCCAAGGTGAGTGGAGTGCAGGATCTGATCAGCGTCTATCGAGAACTCGCGCGCCGCTGCGACTATCCGCTGCACCTCGGCCTGACCGAGGCGGGAATGGGGAGCAAGGGGATCGTCGCCTCGACGGCCGCGCTGTCGGTACTGCTGCAGGAGGGCATCGGCGACACGATCCGGGTGTCGCTGACTCCTGCGCCGGGCGAGGCGCGCACGCGTGAGGTCCAGGTCGCGCAGGAAATCCTGCAGACGATGGGTCTGCGCGCGTTCACGCCGCTCGTCGTCGCATGCCCGGGCTGCGGTCGCACGACGAGCACTGTCTTCCAGGAACTCGCCGAGAAGATCCAGGCGTGGCTGCGCGATCAGATGCCTGCATGGCGCACCCGGCACCCCGGGGTCGAATCGATGAGCGTCGCCGTGATGGGCTGCGTGGTCAATGGTCCCGGCGAGAGCAAGCACGCGAATATCGGAATCAGCCTGCCCGGCTCGGGCGAGGCCCCGGTGGCACCGGTGTACGTCGACGGCGAGCGCACCGTCACGCTGAAGGGCGACCGCATCGCCGAGGAATTCCAGGCGATCGTCCAAGATTACGTGCAGCGCACCTACTCCAGCTCCGCGCCGAATCACTGAACCATGACGAGCAAGAAACTCGCCGCGGTGCGCGGCATGAACGACCTGTTGCCTGCGGAAGCGCCGGTCTGGGAATGGTTCGAGGCGCGCGTCGCCGACTGGGTCCGCAGCTACGGCTACCAACTGCTGCGCACACCGATCGTCGAGCACACGGAGCTCTTCGTGCGCGGCATCGGCGAGGTCACGGACATCGTCGAGAAGGAGATGTATTCGTTCGAGGACCGGCTCAACGGCGAGAACCTGACGCTGCGTCCCGAGTTCACTGCGGGCACTGTCAGGGCGGCAGTCGAGCACAACCTGGTCTACGAGGGTCCGCGTCGAGTCTGGTCGGCCGGTCCGGTCTTCCGCCATGAACGTCCGCAGCGCGGACGCTATCGCCAGTTCCACCAGGTCAATGTCGAGGCGCTCGGATTTGCCGGACCCGACATCGATGCCGAACACATCCTGATGCTCGCGCGGCTGTGGAAGATCCTCGGCATCGGGCGCGTCCGGCTCGAAATCAATTGCCTGGGGGCAGCGGACGAGCGCGCACGCCATCGAGCGGACCTGATCGCCTACTTCGAGCAGCATGCCGAAAAGCTCGATGCCGACGCGCGGCGGCGGCTGCACACGAACCCGTTGCGCATTCTGGACACCAAGAACCCGGAACTGGCGGGCATCGTCGCCGGTGCGCCGCAGATTACAGCGTATCTGGGTGAAGGCTCACGCGCGCACTTCGAGGGACTGCAGCGGCTGCTGGAAGCTGCCGATATCGAATACACGGTGAACGCCCGGCTCGTGCGCGGCCTCGACTACTACAACCTGACGGTCTTCGAGTGGATCACCGACGCGCTCGGTGCACAGGGCACGATCTGCGGCGGCGGACGCTATGACCCGCTGGTCGAGCGTATCGGCGGCAAGCCGACACCCTCGTGCGGATTCGCGATCGGCACCGAACGCGTGATCGAACTGCTGAAGGATGCGAAGCGAGTCGATGTGACGCCGCTCACTGACGTCTACGTGCTGCACCAGGGCGGGCCGACCGCCATTCGGGCACTTCTGCTGGCCGAGCGGCTGCGCGATGCCGGGCTCGACGTGATCCTGCATGCGGGCGAAGCGAGCCTCAAGTCGCAGATGAAAAAGGCGGATGCGAGCGGCGCCGAATACGCAGTCATCGTCGGCGAGAACGAGCTTGCGAGCGACGGCGCCGCGGTCAAGGCGCTGCGTGCTGCCGATCCGGGCGCGGCCTTCGCGCAGCAGCGTATCGTGCCGTTCGACGAATTGCCGGATGCGCTGGTCGAAGCGCTGATGCAGGCAGAACAGGCGCAGGAAAGACAGGAAACCTAGGAAGAACGATGGCGTACGACCTCGAAGAACAGGAACAACTGGCCGAACTGAAGGCTTGGTGGCAGAAGTACGGAAATTTCATCCTGACCGTCATCACGCTGGTACTGCTGGCCTTTGCTGCCTACAACGGGTGGCAGTGGTACCAGAGAAACCAGGCGGCGCACGCGGCCGGCGTGTACGCCGAACTCGAACGCGCGATCGGTGGCCGCGATGCCGACAAGACCAAGGCGCTGGTCGCCGCGCTGACTGACAAATACGGCAGCACGTCGTACGCGACGATGGGTGCGTTGCAGGCGTCGCGGCTGCTCGCGCAAGCGGGTGATGTCGCGCAGGCGCGCGAATACCTGCAATGGGTGGTCGACCGGTCCAGCCTGCCGGAACTGCAACTGATTGCCCGCGTCCGCCTCGCCGGCCTGCTGCTCGATCAGAAGCAATACGACGAGGCCCTGAAGGTTCTCGCCGTCGATGCGCCGCTGCACGCAACCGCGATCGCCGATCGCCGCGGCGACATCTACGTTGCGCAGAACAAGATCGAGGAAGCGCGCGTTGCCTACACGGAGGCACTGGCCAAGGCCGATGCGCAGCATCCGTTGCGGCAATTGATCCAGCTGAAGCTCGATGCGCTGCCGGCGGCCGGCTCGTAGACCGACGGCCGTGATGCAGCGGGACGACATGGAAACGACGGCGAGCGCAGCAAGCCGAGGCCCCGGCAGGCGGCTGGCGCTGATGGCATGCATCGGCCTTGCAGCTCTGGTCGGCGGCTGCTCCTGGATGCCTACCTGGCTGGGTGGGACACCGTCGCGCAGTGTCGAACCCGCTCCGCTGCCCGAGTTCAAGCAGGCGCTCGGCACGCGAGTCGTCTGGCGTGTCAACGTCGGCTCCGGGCGCAATCTGTTCCTGCGCCCGGCCGTCATGGAGAACGCCGTTTTCGTGGCAGCTGCCGACGGCACCGTCATGCGCCTGGCTCCGGATTCGGGCCAGGTGGTCTGGAAGGCCGACGTCAAATCCCGTCTGAGCGCAGGGGTCGGGAGCGACGGTTTCACCGTTGCGGTCGGCACTCCGCGCGGTGAACTGATCGCGCTCGGAGCCGACGGCAAGGAAATCTGGCGTACGCAGGCCGGCGGCGAACTGCTGTCGCCGCCGCTGGTTGGACGCGGCCTCGTAATCGTGCGATCAACCGACTCCCGGGTGACCGCATTCGACGCTGCCAGCGGCAAGCGGCGCTGGAACTATCAGCGGACCGCAACTCCATTGACGCTGCGCGGGCTCGTCGAACTGGCCTTCGTGGGCGAATGGGTGGTCGGCGGATTTCCCGGCGGCAGGCTGGTGGCGCTGAGCGGAACGAACGGTGCTGCCCGTTGGGACGTCGCAGTGTCGGAGCCGCGTGGAGCGACCGAGGTCGAGCGGATCGCCGACGTGGTCGGCGCGCCATGGGCGGCCGGCGGCGAGGTGTGTGCGGCGTCGTACCAAGGGCGAGTCGCCTGCTTCGAGGGCACCAAAGGCAGTCTCCGCTGGGCGAGTGACCTTTCGGCAGCGACCGGGCCGGGAGGTGATGACCAGCGCGTATACGTCGTCGATGCCAAGTCGAACGTCGTCGCGTTCCGTCGCGCCGCAGGGGCGAACGCCTGGCGCCAGGACAAGCTCCTGCATCGCGACCTCTCGACGCCGCTCGCATTGCGCCGCGCGGTGCTGGTCGGCGACTTTGAAGGTTATGTCCACTTTCTGGCGCCGGAGGACGGATCGGTCATCGCGCGCGAGCGGCTCGACGGCGCGATCGTCGCGGCGCCGCGGGCCTTCGGAAGCGGGGCGATCGTTCAGACGCAGAACGGTGTCGTTGCACTGATCGCCATCGAATAGTCGTGCCGGTTCGCGCCACGGGGGAAACGACTTGAAGCCGGTAGTCGCACTGGTCGGACGCCCGAACGTCGGCAAGTCGACGCTGTTCAACCGTCTGACCCGATCGCGCGCTGCGCTGGTGGCCGACTTTCCCGGGCTGACGCGCGACCGCCACTACGGCGCAGGCCGGATCGGGCCGCGCGATTACATCGTCATCGATACCGGCGGCTTCGAGCCCGTCAACGCCGAGGGCATCGTGCGCGAGATGGCAGCCCAGGCCGAGCAGGCGATCGCCGAAAGCGATGTCATCGTGTTCGTCCTCGATGCGCGCGACGGGTTGACTGCCCAGGACCGGCGCATCGCCGATCGCCTGCGCATCACCGGACAACCGATCGTGCTCGCGGTCAACAAGGCCGAAGGGATGCCGGCCGAAGCGGGCGCTGAGTTTCATGAACTCGGCCTCGGGGAGCCGCGGCTCATCTCAGCGGCACACGGCGACGGCGTTCATGACCTGATGGACTCGGCGCTCGCCCGCTTCGTCACCGAATCTGCGGCCGAAACCGAACCCGAGGCTGAGAGCGGTGGCAAACGCATCCGCGTCGCGGTCGTCGGTCGTCCGAACGTCGGCAAGTCGACGCTGATCAACGCGCTGCTTGGCGAGGAGCGGCTGATCGCATTCGACCAGCCAGGCACAACGCGCGATTCGATCGAGATCGAATTCGAGTACGGCAGCCAGGCTTTCACGCTGATCGATACGGCCGGCATTCGCCGTCGCGGCAAGGTCTTCGAAACGGTCGAGAAATTCTCGGTGGTGAAGACGCTGCAGTCGATCGCCGACAGCAATGTTGTCATCCTGCTGCTCGACGCAGCCTCCGAGATCGCCGATCAGGACGCGCATATCGCCGGCTTCGTTCTCGAGAGCGGACGCGCGCTGGTCGTCGCGGTCAACAAGTGGGACGGGCTGGACGACTATCAGCGCGACCGCATCAAGCGCGAAATCGAACGCAAGCTGCACTTCCTGCGTTGGGCGCGATTCCATCAGATTTCCGCTCTGAAGCGCACCGGTCTCGCGGCAGTGATGCGTTCGGTGAGCGAGGCCCATCGCGCGGCGTTCGCGAAGCTGCCGACTCCCAAGCTGACGCGCGCTCTGCAGGCCGCTGTCGCGCGCCAGCAGCCGCCGCGCGCCGGCCACTCACGGCCCAAGCTGCGCTATGCGCACCAGGGCGGACACAATCCGCCGATCATCGTCGTGCACGGCAACTCGCTTGCTCACGTATCCGAGGGATATCGGCGCTATCTCGAGGGCCAGTTTCGGGAGCAGTTCGATCTGACGGGGACTCCGTTGCGCGTCGAGTTCCGAACTAGCAGAAACCCGTACGCAGCATGAGGTCGCTCGCTGGCCAAGGCCTGCCTTTTGCTATACATTGAATTGAGCCGTTTCGACCCAAACTTGCATGAGTCGGATGGCGCGGTCGGCACCCTTCTCCCCGCACCGTGAAGACATAACAGGCGTTTTTGAAGCGCTGGAGTGAAAATGAGCAACAAAGGGCAACTCTTACAAGACCCGTTTCTTAACGCGCTGCGCAAGGAACATATCCCGGTCTCGATCTACCTGGTCAACGGCATCAAGCTGCAGGGGCAGATCGAGTCTTTCGACCAATATGTGGTCCTGCTTCGCAACACCGTGACCCAGATGGTCTACAAGCACGCAATCTCCACTGTCGTGCCGGCGCGGCCCGTCAACCTCGCTGCGGAGTCCGACACCTGAGCGTCTTTCAGGTCGAGACCGAGCGCTCCGAGCATCCGGCTCGCGCGTTTCTTGTCAGCGTCGCGCTGGGACGACGCGACGATCCCGATGCCGTCGAGGAGCTGAAGCAGCTGGTGATTTCCGCCGGCATCGAGCCCGTCGGCCTTTCCTGCGTGCGTCGCGATCGCCCGGATCCGGCGCACTACGTCGGCAGCGGCAAGGTCGAAGAGATCAAGTCCCTCGCCGCGGACGCCGGCGCCGGTTTCGTGATCTTCGATGCGGCGCTGACACCCGCCCAGCAGCGCAATCTCGAGCAGGCGCTCGATCTCTGGGTGCTCGACCGCACATCACTGATTCTCTACATTTTCTCGCAGCGGGCCCGCAGCCGCGAAGGCAAGCTGCAGGTCGAGCTCGCGCAGCTCGAGCATCTGTCAACCCGGCTGGTGCGAGGCTGGTCCCACCTGGAGCGCCAGCGCGGCGGGCTCGGCAAGACCGGCGGCCCGGGCGAGAAGCAGATCGAACTCGACCGGCGCATGATCGGCGTTCGCGTCAAGCAGCTGCGCGAACGGCTGAAGCAGCTCGAACGCCAGCGGCGCACGCGCCGCCGCGCCCGTTCCCGCCGCGATGTCCTCTCGGTGTCGCTCGTCGGCTATACGAACGCGGGGAAGTCGACGCTGTTCAACGCGTTGACCAGATCCGGCGCCTACGCCGCCGACCAGCTTTTCGCGACTCTCGACACGACGGCGCGCAAGTGTTACCTCGGCGACGGCATCAGCGCGGTCATCTCCGATACCGTCGGCTTCATCCGCGGGCTTCCGCATGCATTGATCGCGGCCTTCAAGTCGACGCTCGATGAAACCGCCGAAGCCGATCTGCTGCTGCATGTGGTCGATGCCGCCTCGCCGGCGCGCGCCGAGCAGATGGCGGAGGTCGACCGCGTTCTCGAGGAAATCGGTGCTGCCGACGTGCCGCGCCTCATCGTCTACAACAAGATCGACCTCACCGGACGGGCTCCCACGGTTGGGCGGGACCAGCGTGATAACATCGTTTCGGTTTCGGTCAGCGCTCAGGAGGGACTCGGTCTGGACCTGCTGCGCAGCGCGATCGCGGAATTCTCGCAGCGACTTTCGGCCGGTCCGGTGCCGGCCGATCACTCCGTAGACTCTCACCCATTGCCCACCGCGGCAGCGACGCAGGCCTAGTCCGGTGCGCTGCGGCCACGGGTCGGTATGAAACTTCCCCTTCGCTAGGAAACGTGATGTCGCTCAACGATCCCCAGTGGGGACGCGGAAGCGGTTCTGGTGGCTCGGACGACGGTGGACGCGAAGAGCGCAAGCCGCAGCGCCCCACCAATGAGGGCCCGCCCGATCTCGATGAACTCTGGCGCGATTTCAATCGCCGCCTGAACAACCTTTTCGGCAAGCGTGGCGGCGGCCGCCGCGGCGGCGACGGCGGCGGCTTCGGTGGACTGCGGCCGGACGGGAAGGGCGCCGGTTTCGGATTCGCGGCGGTCGTCGCCGTGGTGGCGCTGATCTGGCTTGGCAGCGGCTTCTACATCGTGCCGGAGGGACAGGTCGGCGTCGTGACGACGTTTGGCCGCTATGCGGAAACGACGCCGCCGGGTTTTCGCTGGCGCCTGCCGTGGCCGATCCAGTCGAGCGAGTTGGTCGACGTCCTTTCGGTGCGGCGCGTCGAGGTTGGAACACGCGGCCGCCCCGAGCGCCTGAAAGAGGCGCTGATGCTGTCGGACGACGAAAACATCGTCGACATCCAGTTCGAAGTGCAGTACCGGATCAAGGACACCGGAGCGCAGGACTATCTGTTCCGCAGCCGAAACCCGACCGCCGCGGTGATCCAGGCGGCCGAGTCAGCGATGCGCGAAGTCGTTGGTCGCAAGACGATGGACTCGGTCCTGTACGAGTCGCGGCAGGAAATCGCGATCGAAGTCCGCAACCGGATGCAGGAGATGCTCGACCGCTATTTCACGGGCATCGTCGTCTCGGCCGTCGCGATCCAGAATGCGCAGCCTCCGGAGCAGGCGCAGGCGGCGTTCGACGATGCGGTCAAGGCGGGCCAGGACCGCGAGCGGCAGATCAACGAAGGACAGGCGTATGCGAACGACGTCGTGCCCAAGGCGCGCGGCCTGGCTTCGCGGCTGCTGCAGGAGGCCGAGGGATACAGGGCTCGCGTCGTCGAGAACGCGCAGGGCGATGCGTCCCGATTCAGGCAGGTCCTTTCCGAGTACCAGCGGGCGCCGGCCGTGACGCGCGACCGGCTCTACATCGATACGATGCAGCAGGTATTCGCGAACACCACGAAAGTCATGGTCGACGTGAAGAGCGGCAGCCAGCTGCTCTACCTGCCGTTCGACAAGCTGATGCAGCAGGCGATGCAGGACGCGGGTGCGCCGCGCCCGGCGCCAAGCGTCGTCCCCGATCCGGGCCAGGTGCCCGAGGTGCGAAGCCGGGACACATTGCGCAGTCGCGAACGCGATACGCGCTGAGGAAGACCGATGAACCGAATCGTTGCATTTCTGGTCGGACTCGTGATCGTTGCGGTCGTCATTCGCGCCAGCACCTTCATCGTCGACCAGCGCCAGTACGCGATCGTGTTCCAGTTGGGACAGATCAAGCGCGTCGTGACCGAACCCGGGCTCTACTTCCGGATCCCGCTGCTGCAGAACGTCGAATACCAGGACAACCGCATCCTGACGATCGACACGCCGGTGGCCGATCGCGTGCAGACATCCGAAAAGAAGAACCTCCTGATCGATTCGTTCGTGCGATGGCGCATCACGGACCCGCGCGCGTTCCGTGTCAGCTTTCCGGCCGGCGAGCGCGCGGCGGAGGAACGCATCACGACGCTGGTGCGGGATGCGCTGAACCAGGCAGTTAACAAGCGGACGGTGAACGAGATCACGTCGCGCCAGCGCGACAAGGCGATGGAGGAGATCCGCGTCGCAGTGCAGGAGAGCGTCAAGGGGCTCGGTGTCGACATCGTCGATGTGCGGCTCAAGCGCGTCGACTTCGTGCCGGAGATCAGCGAATCGGTGTACCGACGGATGGAGGCGGAGCGCAAGCGCGTCGCCAACGAGCAGCGCTCGATCGGTGCCGCCGAGAGCGAGAAGATCCGCGCCGACGCCGACCGGCAGCGCGAGGTCCTGCTGGCCGAGGCCTATCGCGAGGCGCAGAAGATCAAGGGTGAGGGCGATGCGAAGGCGTCGGCGATCTACGCGCAGGCGTTCGGGCAGAACCCGGACTTCGCGCGCTTTTACCGCAGCCTCGAGGCGTATCGAACGACGTTCAGGACCCGTAACGACCTGCTCGTCATCGACCCCTCGTCCGAGTTCTTCCGGTACATGAAGAGCCCGGACGGCAAGGGGCCGGCGCGCTGATGCTGCCCACGCTCGGGCTGGCGGTCGCGCTGATGCTGGTGTTCGAGGGAATCCTGCCGCTGGTGGCACCCAATGCCTGGCGCCAGATGTTCAACCGCATCACCGAGCTCAACGATGGTCAGATCCGGTTCTTCGGCCTGATCGCTGTCGCCGGCGGCGCGCTATTGTTCTGGTTCCTGAGCTGACTGCTCGTCGACCGGCATATTCACCAGTCAAGGCGCCCGCGCGGGCGCCGTCCTCGACCGATGCCGCGCTGGCTTCTTCCCGAAAACATCTCCGACGTGCTGCCGCGCGAGGCGCGGCGCGTCGAGGAACTGCGCCGGTCGCTGCTCGATCTGTATCGCGGCTACGGGTACGAACTCGTCATTCCGCCGCTGATCGAGTATCTCGATTCGCTGCTCACCGGCACCGGCAGCGACCTCGACCTGCGGACATTCAAGCTGACCGACCAGGCCAGCGGCCGCCTGCTCGGATTGCGTGCGGACACGACGCCCCAGGTCGCACGGATCGATGCGCACATCCTGAACCGGAGCGGAGTGACGCGCCTTTGCTATGCGGGCAGCGTGCTGCACGCTCTGCCATTGCACCCGCTCGCGGTGCGGGAGCCGCTGCAGGTCGGCGCCGAGCTTTACGGTCTGGGCGGCGTCGCCGCGGATGCCGAGGTCCTCGAACTCGCAGTCGCCTCACTGCGGCTCGCCGGACTGCCGCAGGTACAGGTGGACCTCGGACACACGGGTGTCGTGCGCGGCATTCTCGATATCGCGCGTCCGGAGCCGGCGCTGGTCGATGAACTGCTTGCGGCCCTCAGCGCGAAGGACATGCCGCTGCTCGAGCAACTCGTCGAGAGCCTTCGGGAGGAGGTCGGAAGGGCGCTGCTCGCGCTCGGCCGCATGAACGGCGGCCGCGAGGTGCTTGCGCAGGCGCGACGCGAGCTGCCCCGGAACGACGGCATTGCCGCTGCGCTCGACGAACTCGAGTGGCTGGCGGAGCGTTGTCCGGCCGATGTGGTCTCGATCGATCTCGCGGACCTGCATGGCTATCGCTACAAGACTGGCGCGACCTTCGCGGTTCACGCGGCGGGACTTCCGACTGCGGTGCTGCGTGGGGGACGTTACGACGATATCGGCAAGGCCTTCGGGCGCGCTCGGCCCGCGGTTGGATTTTCGATCTATCTGCGCGAACTGGCGCGGCTGTTTCCCGACGATGCCCCGCGCGCGATACTCGCGCCCGCGGACGATGACGGCGAGCTGCGCGAATTGATCGGAAGGCTGCGCGAAAGCGGCGAGGTTGTCGTTCAGCGGCTGGCCGGGGAACCGGAGCGCTATCCGGCGGGCGACTTTGTGTTCGACCGCGCGCTCGCGCGCACCGCCGGCGGATGGAAGGTCGTCCCTCGAACAGGCATGCCCCAGGCGAACTAGGAAGCGCAATGACAAAAAACGTGGTGGTCGTCGGCACGCAGTGGGGCGACGAGGGCAAGGGGAAGATCGTCGACTGGCTGACCGAAGATGTCGATGGCGTCGTTCGCTTCCAGGGCGGCCATAACGCCGGGCACACACTCGTGATCGGTGGCAGGAAAACAATTCTGCGGCTGATCCCGTCCGGCATCCTGCGGCCGAAGACCGCCTGCTACATCGGCAATGGCGTCGTGCTGTCGCCGACCGCGCTGCTCGACGAGGTGGACGAACTGCAGGCGGCCGGCGTCGATGTCGCATCGCGATTGTCGATCAGCGGCAACTGCCCGTTGATCCTCGAATACCACATTGCGCTCGACAAGGCCCGAGAAACACGGCGTGGCGACGCGAAGATCGGGACGACCGGCCGCGGAATCGGCCCGGCATACGAGGACAAGGTCGGCCGCCGCGCGGTGCGTGCGCAGGACCTGTTCGACGCCGCGCGCTTCGGCGAGCGCGTGCGCGAGGCACTCGATTTCCACAACTTCGTGCTGCAGCATTACCTGGCCGCGCCGGCCGTCGATGCCGGCCGGGTCATCGACGAGACGCTGGCGCTGGCCGACCGGCTGTGCCCGATGATCATCGACGTCTCGTACAAACTCAACAGCGTGATGGCGAGCGGCCATCGACTGCTGTTCGAAGGAGCGCAGGGAACGCTGCTCGATGTCGATCACGGGACCTATCCGTACGTGACATCGAGCAATACGGTCGCCGGGGCGGCATCGGCCGGTGCGGGAGTCGCTCCGCAGAAGCTCGACTATGTGCTCGGCATCACGAAGGCGTATTCGACGCGGGTCGGATCCGGGCCGTTTCCGACCGAGCTGACGGATGCCACCGGTGAGCAGCTGCGCAACAAGGGCCAGGAGTTCGGCTCCGTCACCGGCCGGCCACGGCGCTGCGGCTGGTTCGATGCGGCCGGACTCAAGCGCGCCGTGCAGCTCAACGGAACGACGGGCCTGTGCATCACGAAACTTGACGTGCTCGACGGACTGCCGACGGTACGACTGGGCACCGGATACCGCATGGACGGCGAGCTGGCCGACATCCTGCCTTATGGGGCTGACGCAGTCGACCGCTGCGAGCCCGTGTACGAGGAGTTCGCCGGATGGACCGAGTCCACGTTCGGCATTCAGCGCTGGGATGAGCTGCCGGTAAATGCGCAGCGTTATCTGCAGCGGCTTTCGGAAGTGCTCGGCGTGCCGATCGATCTTGTGTCGACCGGTCCCGACCGCGAACAGACGATCGTGCTGCGACATCCGTTCCGTTGATTGCGAAGAGCAGAGCTCGACTGGCTGGAAAGGATCCTGTAGTGAAGGACCTCTACGTCAACTGGGACGAGTATCACCGGACGATCGAGCAACTCGCGCTGACGATCCACGAGTCCGGCTGGGCGTTCGATTCCATCCTCTGCCTGGCCCGTGGCGGCCTGCGTGTCGGCGACGTGCTCTCCCGCATCTACGACATGCCGCTGGCGATCCTGGCCGCGAGCTCGTACCGGGAAGCCGCGGGCACGCGGCAGGGGGAACTGGACATCGGCGAATTCATCACGATGACCGGTGGAACCCTGCATGGGAAGGTTTTGTTGGTCGACGATCTTGTCGACTCCGGTGTCACGCTGACCCGGGTCATCGATCATCTGAAGTCCGCGTATTCGGAGATCAGCGAAGTGCGGACGGCCGTGCTCTGGTACAAGGCCTGCTCGAGCATCCAGCCGGACTACTACGTCATGTATCTGGCGAGCAGTCCATGGATCCACCAGCCGTTCGAGGTCTACGACGCGATGGGGCCCGAAAAGCTCGCGGCGCGGCTCCGGAGCGGCACAACAAGGTGACGCCGCGATCGGATCCGGCAAATGCAAAGAGCCGGTGGTGCCGGCTCTCGGGGAATCTTGGTGCCCAGGAGAGGACTCGAACCTCCACACCTCGCGGCGCTAGTACCTGAAACTAGTGCGTCTACCAATTCCGCCACCTGGGCAGGTGAGCCGCGCATTCTAGCGGCGGTGCCTGCGATGTCAAATAAGCTAGTGGGTGCGCACGATGCGGCCCGCAGAAAGTATCCGTGACTCCAAAACCCATTCGTATCGACACCGAATCGATCCTCGAGGCGCTGACAGCAGCGCGCGCTCCATTGACGCCGGCCGAACTGGCCGAGCGCCTTGCGATCGGTGCCGACGACCGTAGTTCATTCAACGCCGAACTCGAGGAACTCGAGCGCGCCGGACGCATCGTCCGGAACCGCGCCGGATTGCTGCTGGTTGCAGCCCGGGCCAATCTTCTCTCGGGCCAGGTGCAGGGGCATCGCGACGGCTTTGGATTCCTGATCCGCGATGACGGCGGTCAGGATCTCGTGCTGTCCGAGCACGAGATGAGCAAGGTCCTGCACGGTGACCGCGTGCTCGCCCGCATCACCGGCACCGATCGGCGCGGCCGGCCGGAAGGCGAGATTGTCGAGGTCATCGAAAGCCGCACGAACAAGCTCGTCGGCCGGCTGCTGAACGAGCGCGGCGTGACGATCGTCGTTCCTGAGGATCAGCGCATCCAGCACGACATCCTCGTGCCGCCCGGCGCTTCGTTGTCGGCCGAACCGGGCCAGGTCGTCGTCGTCGAGATCCTGCAGCAGCCGCAGCGCTATGTGCAGCCGGTCGGGCGCGTCATCGAGGTACTCGGGGCGATCGACGATCCCGGCATGGAGATCGAGATCGCGGTCCGCAAGTTCGCGGTCCCGCACGAGTTCCCGGGCGAGACACTCGCGCTCGCGGCGGCGCTTCCCGATGGGGTGCAGCCGAAGGACTATCGGGGCCGCGTCGATCTGCGCGACATTCCTCTGGTCACGATCGATGGCGAGGATGCACGCGACTTCGACGACGCGGTCTACTGCGAACCGTTGACTGGGCGCCGCAAGGGCTGGCGCCTGATCGTCGCGGTGGCCGATGTCAGCCACTACGTCCAGCCGGGGGATGCTCTCGATGTCGAGGCGCAGAACCGCTCGACGTCCGTGTATTTCCCGCGGCGCGTGATTCCGATGCTGCCCGAGAAGATCTCCAACGGACTGTGCTCGCTCAATCCTGAGGTCGATCGACTGGTGATGGTGTGTGACTGCGTCGTCAGCGCCAAGGGCATTGTCGACGCCTACCAGTTCTATCCGGCCGTCATGCATTCGCACGCCCGGCTGACCTACACCGATGTCTGGGAGGCGTTGTCTGCATCCGAGAGCCGTTCCGCACAGCGGATCGCCAATCTGCTGCCGCATCTGCAGAACCTGTATTCGCTGTACGAAGCACTGGCGCAGGCGCGCGAGGTGCGCGGAGCGATCGACCTGGAGACGACGGAGACCTACATCGTCTGCGATCCGAACGGCCGCATCGACAAGATACTGCCGCGCATACGCAACGACGCGCACAAGCTGATCGAGGAATGCATGCTGGCGGCCAACGTCTGCACGGCCGACTTCATCGCCCGCAGCAAGCATCCGAGCCTGTACCGGGTGCACGAGGGGCCGACGCCCGAGCGCCTGGGAAATGTCCGCACGCTGCTCAAGACACTCGGCCTCAATCTGGAAGGCGGCGACGCGCCGGAACCGTCGGACTACGCGCGGCTGCTCAAGCGCATCCGGCCGCGGCCCGATGCGCAACTCCTGCAGACGGTTCTGCTGCGTTCGATGCAGCAGGCGATCTACAGCCCGCACAACTCAGGACACTTCGGGCTTGCCTACAAGGCCTACACCCACTTCACTTCACCGATCCGGCGTTACCCGGACCTGCTCGTGCACCGGGCGATCAAGGCGATCCTGCAGAAGCGGCACTTCGTTCCGGTGGTCACCGGCACGCCGGATGCGGCCGCGGCACCGGCCGCTGCGCGCGCCGCGCTGCGCGCGTCTCATGCACGAAAGGCGGTGGCGGGCAACGAAGGCCTCGCGGTCTGGGAGAAACTCGGCCTGATCTGTTCCGCCAACGAACGGCGAGCGGACGACGCTTCGCGCGATGTCGAAGCCTGGCTGAAGAGCTACTACATGCGCGAACGGGTCGGCGAGACCTACAGTGGGACCGTCAGTTCCGTGGCTCCGTTCGGCGCATTCATCGTGCTCGACGACCTGTATGTCGAAGGGCTGGTGCACGTGTCGGAACTCGGCTCCGAGTATTTCCTGTTCAACGAGGCGTTGCACGAGCTGCGCGGCGAACGGACCGGGCTGCGTTACCGGCTCGGCGATCGCCTGACGGTTCAGGTCGCGCGGGTCGATCTCGAGGCGCGTCGTATCGAGTTCAGGCTGGTCAAGGGCGACACCCGGCGGGCCCTGCTCGCTGGTGCTGCGCCCGAGCCGCGCGAGCGCGAACGCA
Source organism: Burkholderiaceae bacterium (assembly GCA_036732825.1). Taxonomy (GTDB): domain Bacteria; phylum Pseudomonadota; class Gammaproteobacteria; order Burkholderiales; family Burkholderiaceae_F; genus DAINBQ01. The sequence continues at coordinate 19,881 of DAINBQ010000014.1, forward strand.
AGCGCGGTGAGAGCGTCGAGGAGCGTCGCGAGCGGCAATCGAAGGCCGAGCAACGCCGTCAGAACCGCCGCGGCCAGCTGCACAAGATCGGCAAAAAGGGTGTCGGGGGCCAGCGTGATCGGAAGGTCCGGACGCCGCGGCGAGGCCACGGATGACGGCGCGCCGGGTGCTTGCCGGTTTCCACGCGGTCGGCGCCCGCCTGCGGCATGCGCCGGATTCGATCGAGGCCATCTATGTCGATGCGCGCCGACGCGACTCGCGCATGGTCCAGCTGCAGCAGCGTGCTTCGGAAGCCGGTGTCAGAGTCGTCGCGGCCGATGCCGCGCGCCTGCGCGGCCTTGCGGGAGAGGTCCAGCATCAGGGCGTCGTTGCGCTGGCCGCCGACCTCGAGCAGGCAATTTCTCTGGACGATGTTCTGCGCGATGTCGGGCCCGCGACTTTCCTGCTGCTGCTCGACGGCGTGACCGATCCGCGCAACCTGGGAGCCTGTCTGCGCGTCGCCGATGCGGCCGGTGTTCAGGCCGTCGTCGTTCCGCGCGACCGCTCGGCCGGATTGACGCCGGCCGCTCTGAAGGCCGCTGCGGGCGCGGTCGAAACCGTGCCGCTTCTGCCGGTCACGAACCTCGCGCGTGCGATGGATGAGATGCGGGACGCCGGAGTTCGCCTCGTCGGCGCCGCCGGCGAAGCGCCGCAGGCGCTGTTCGACGTCGACCTCACTGGCCCGCTCGCCTGGGTGCTGGGCGCGGAAGGCACTGGTCTGCGTCGCCTGACGCGCGAGCGCTGTGATGTGCTCGCCTGCATTCCGATCCTGGGACGGGTGGAGAGCCTGAATGTCTCGGTGGCGGCAGGAATCTGTCTGTACGAGTCGGTGCGCCAGCGCCGCACCGTCGGCGCGGCTTGAATTCAGTCGTCATCTCGCGCAGCATGTTTCCATGATCGCCGGCGTGGTCGGACTCGTTTTCCTCGGCGCGTTTGCATTGCTTCCGCTCTACTGGGTTGCGATCGAAGCACCCTGGATATCGCTCGCCATTGCATTCGTTGCAATTCCGGTGATCGACGCGATCGTCGGCGCGCCGCGCGCGGGAGTGGAGCGCCGAGCGCCGCCGCCGTTCGTGCGCTGGATTCCGCGCGCGCAGCTGGTGTTCCAGACGATCCTGCTGGTCGAGGCGGCGCGGCTCGCCAAGAGCCTTCCATTGGCCGACCTGGCCGTGTTTGCGCTCGCCGTCGGCACCGTGACCGGCGGTCTGGGGATCACGATCGCGCACGAACTCGGCCATCGAGCATCGCGGCTCGATCGGCTGATTGCTAAAGCGCTGCTGGTCAGCGTCTGCTATGGACACTTCCACGTCGAGCATGTACGCGGTCACCATGTTCGCGTTGGCACACCCGATGACGCAGCGACCGCACCGCGCGGAATGTCGGTCTACCGTTTCTTCGGCCGGTCGTTGTACGGCAGTTTCCTCCACGCGTGGCGACTCGAGGCGATGCGCCTGCAGCGGCGCGGACAGTCGTCCTGGCATCCGTCGAACTGGGTGCTGACGGGCAGTGTGCTGTCGTTCGTGATGCTGGTCATCGGCGGCTTCCTCGCCGGGCCGAAGGCAGTCCTGCTGCTTGCGCTGCAATCGGTGTGGGCCGTGCTGCTGCTCGAAACGATCAACTACATCGAACATTACGGCCTGCAACGGCGCGCGGTGAAAGGACGCTACGAACCGGTCCGCCTCGAACACTCGTGGAACGCGAACTTCATCGTCAGCAACTGGATCCTGTTCAACCTGCAGCTGCACTCGGACCACCATGCGCACATGGAGCGACCGTTCGAAGAACTGGAATCGGCGCCCAGCGCGCCGCAGCTGCCAGCCGGCTACGGAACGATGGTTTTGCTTGCGTGGCTGCCGCCGGCGTGGTTCGCGGTGATGAATCCGCGGTTGCCCGCGAGCGGCTGAGTCGTGCAGTCCGCCCTCGGTCGCGCACGCTCGCTGGTCGCTTCTGCGCGCCGCGTTGCTGTCCTGACCGGTGCCGGCATATCGGCCGAAAGCGGCATTCCGACCTTCCGGGATGCGCAGACCGGGCTCTGGGCCAAGTTCGATCCGATGCAACTGGCGTCAGAGGAGGGCTATCGGGCCGATCCGGCGCTGGTCTGGCGCTGGTACGCATGGCGCCGTGAGATGGTGTCCCGGGCGCAGCCGAACGAGGGGCACCTCGCGCTGGCGCGCGCTGCGAAAAGGTTCGATGCCTTCGACCTCATCACGCAGAACGTCGACGGGCTGCACGCCCGTGCCGGCAGCACAGCGCTGATCGAACTGCACGGCAACATCATGCGCACCGTTTGCCTGGAACGGTGCGGATACACGGAGGAAGAGCCCGCACGACTGCCGGTGGGCGAACCACCGCACTGTCCGCGCTGCGGGCACTGGCTGCGACCCGGCGTCGTCTGGTTCGGCGAGATGCTGGATCCGGCGGACCTGGACGCGTCCGAGCAGGCGGCCGCGGCTTGCGACCTGATGTTGGTGGTCGGAACCTCGGGCTTGGTGTACCCCGCCGCCGGGCTGCCAGCGGAGGCTCGCCGCGCAGGCGGCCGGGTGATCATCGTCAACCCGCATCCTACGGAGCTGGACGGACAGGCGGACAGCGTCCTGCGAGGGCCAGCCGCGGAGGTCCTTCCATCCCTGCTGGCGGATTGAACTCACCGCTGAGCCGGTTGTTGTGCGGTGCGGCTGGTCAGGATAGAATTGCAGGCTTTTCAAGCCCTTGCGGCGGTCCAGGTCGAGCAACTTCCGGCGACCGAGGGCTGCGCGCAGGCCTTCCTTGCCGCACCGCGGATGACGCCCCGGGTGGCTTAAACCAAAAGGAGCAACACGATGCGTCACTACGAAATCTGCTTCATCGTTCACCCCGATCAGAGCGAGCAGGTGCCCGCGATGATCGATCGGTACAAGTCCATGATTGCGGCCAACCAGGGCGTGGTCCATCGAATCGAGGACTGGGGCCGCCGCCAGCTGGCCTATCCGATCGACAAGCTGGTCAAGGCTCACTACGTGCTGCTGAACATCGAGTGCGACGGCAAGACGCTGGACGAACTCGAACACGCGTTCCGCTACAACGACGCGGTGCTGCGCCATCTGACGGTCAAGATGAAGAAGGCGGAAACGACACCGTCGCCGATGATGAAGATCGTCGAGCGCGAAGAGGCGAAGAAAGCCGCGTCCGAGCCAGTGGCCGCCGCGGCCTGACCCCGGGGAGAGCGCAGCGACGCGTGAACCAGGTCCGCATCCGCGCCACTCCGGTCGCACGCAGCGCGCTGCGCTACACGCCGGCGGGGATCGCGGTAGCGGAGGCGAGCTTCCGGCACGAGGGAACCGTCATCGAGGCGGGTGCCGAGCGGCAACTGGGATTCGAGTTTGCCGCGATCGCGCTGGGTCCGGTGGCGATGGCGCTGGAACGCGAACCGCTGGGAAAGCTGGTCGAGCTGTCAGGGTTCATTGCACCGCGCAGCCGCCGCTCGACCCGACTGATCGTTCACATCACCGAATACAAGAGCATCGAAGGAGCTTGAAATGGCATTTGGAGCACGAGGCAAGGGCAAGGGCAAAGGCAAGGGTCCGCGCCGTGACAACAAGCAGAACGCGCTGTTCAAGCGCAAGAAGTTCTGCCGTTTCACCGTCGAGAAAGTCGTCCAGATCGACTACAAGGATGTCGATACGCTGCGCGACTTCGTCGGCGAGAACGGCAAGATCATCCCGGCCCGCCTGACCGGCACGAAGGCGCACTACCAGCGCCAGCTGGACACGGCGATCAAGCGTGCGCGCTTCCTCGCGCTGCTGCCGTACACCGACACGCACTGAACGGAGGCCGGAAATGCAAGTCATCCTCCTGGAAAAGGTGGTCAACCTCGGACAGCTTGGCGACGTCGTCAAGGTCAAGCAAGGTTATGCACGCAACTTCCTGATTCCGCAGGGCAAGGCGCGCCGCGCGACCGACACCGCGATCAAGGAATTCGAGACGCGCCGCGCCGACCTTGAGAAGGCCCAGGCTGCGCGGCTCGCGGCAGCGCAGGCGGTCAACGAGAAGCTGAACAGCTCCACCGTCAAGGTCAGCGCGAAGGCGGGCGTCGATGGGCGGCTGTTCGGCTCGATCACGAACTTCGACATCGCCGAGGCGCTGGTCAAGCAGGGATTCGAAGTCAACAAGGGCCAGATCCGCATGCCGCTCGGGCCGTTGAAAACCGTCGGCGAACATCATGTGTCGATCGCGTTGCATACCGACGTTGTCGCGGAGGTCACGGTGATGGTCACCGGCGAAGCGGCCTGACGCCGCTCGTCATCGACGTTGTACTGCGGCGGCCCCGGGCCGCCGCAGTTGTTTCAGGGACCCGGCGCACCCCGGTGCGCCCGGTGACGCTTGATATAGTCTGCGGTCCTGCCCTGGCAAGTTGCACTGCCGACCTCCCGTGAACCAACCGATCGATCCCCAGCTTGCGGCCGTCCGCACGCCTCCGCATTCGATCGAGGCCGAACAGTCGGTCCTGGGTGGTCTGCTGCTCGACAACTCGGCCTGGGACCGGATCGCCGACCTGGTCGGAACCGACGACTTCTACCGGCAGGACCACAAGTTCATCTTCGGTGCGATCAGCCGGCTGATTGACGGCGGCAAGCCGGCCGATGCGGTGACCGTGTTCGAGGCGCTGCGCAATACGGGTCGCGCCGACGACGCGGGCGGCCTGGGCTACCTGAACACACTCGCGCAGAACACGCCGTCGGCCGCGAACATCCGGCGCTACGCGGAGATCGTGCGCGAGCGCTCGGTGCTGCGTCGCCTGGTGACCGCGGGCGACGAGATCGCGACCAGCGCGCTGAATCCCGCCGGGCGTGACACGAAGCAGATCCTCGACGAGGCCGAAACCCGAGTCTTCCAGATCGCGGAGGAAGGCGCGCGGGGACGCCAGGGCTTCATCGAGATCCAGCCGCTCCTCACGCGCGTCGTCGAGCGCATCCAGGAACTCTTTGAACGCGCGAATCCGTCGGATGTGACCGGCGTGCCGACCGGTTTTGCTGACCTCGACTCGAAGACTTCGGGCCTGCAGCCGGGCGACCTCGTCATCGTCGCGGGACGCCCGTCGATGGGCAAAGCACAGCCGGTCGACGCGTTGGTCAAGACGAGGACCTCGTGGAAGCGGATGGGACAACTGGAAGTTGGCGATACGGTTGCTTCCGTCGATGGCACGCCCTCGATCGTGACTGGCATCTATCCACAGGGGAGCAAGCCGGTCAACCGGATCACCTTCTCGGATGGCCGGTCTGCGGAATGCTGCGATGAACACCTGTGGCAGGTGCACTATCGCGGGTGGGAAGGACCGCGCGTGCTTACGACAGCACAGGTCCGCGCTGCGCTCGGCAAGAAGCGCTACCAGGGACGACTCTGGATCGACGCTCCGAGCGGAGACTTCGGCCACGACGAGGAACTCCCCGTACACCCCTGGGTGCTCGGCGCTCTGATAGGGGATGGCGGCTTGGGTGGTGGGAGTCCCGTCTTCTCGAACGCAGATGAGACCTTGCTCGACGGAATGCGGGCGCGGGCGGGACGGGGACTGTCTCTGGTGCACGCAGGCGGCGTTGACTGGCGAATCGTGCAGGAGCACAGAGGGAGAGTCGCCGGCACGCAAGGAGTCAGACCAAATCCCCTCACCACAGCCTTACGGTCGCTCGGCCTTTGGGACCGCGGCAGCCACGAGAAGTTTGTTCCTTCGCAGTATCTGATGGCCAATCGCGCCAGTCGAGTCGCTTTGCTTCAAGGTCTGTTGGATACCGATGGCTGGGTCGAACGATGGGGCAGCGTTCGCTACACGACGACAAGCCGCCTGCTCGCCGCGCAGGTCGCCGAGCTGGTGCGCTCGATCGGCGGCTGGTGCACGCAATCAGAGCGGACGCCGCTCTATACGCACAATGGCGAACGTCGCGAAGGCCGGGTCGCCTACACGCTTTGCATATCGCATCCAAACGCGAAGACATTGTTTTCGGCGCCTGCCAAGCTCGAACGCGTTCTCGAACAGCGGAAGCGCCAGAAGCGCATCGGCATCCGCTCGGTCGGGTACAGCCGGGACGCGGAGTGTCGGTGCATTTCAGTGAGCCATCCGTCCCAGCTCTACATCACCAACGACTACGTCGTGACTCACAACACGTCGTTCGCGCTCAACATCGGCGAGCACGTCGCGATCGACCAGGGCATGCCGG
>DAINBQ010000015.1:0-19011 GCA_036732825.1 Burkholderiaceae bacterium
GAGAAGCCCTCACCGAACGCGATCATCCACGGGTGGTCCTGGTAGAACTGCTGGCGTCCGGAGAGCGTGCGCCACGGGATCAGTTCGTGCACGTTGGTGTAGCCCGCGTTGTACGAGACCTTCTCGCTTTCGAGCCCCGACCACGTCGGTGAAGAAATGATCTTGCGCGGCTGCGCCAGCACGTCGCGGTAGCGGATCTTCTCGTCCTCGCGGTGCAGCGCCAGGTGCGCGTGCTCGCGGCCCGTGATCTTCGACAGGGCTTCCCAGGCCTTCACCGCCACGTGCCCGTTCGTCTCCGGGGCCAGCTGGAGGATGACCTCGCAGGCGTCGACGTCGCTGACGATCTTCGGGCGGCCGTCGTCGTCCACGCCGTTCAGCTCGCCCAGCTGCTGGACTTCGGTCTGGGTGTTCCAGCCGATGCCCTTGCCGCCGTTGCCGGCCTTGGCCATCAGGGGGCCGAGCGAGGTGAAGCGCTTGTAGACGTTCGGGAAGTCGCGCTCGACCACCGCGATCTGCGGCGCGGTCTTGCCCGGGACCAGCTCGCACTGGCCCTTCTTCCACTCCTTCACGTCGAACGGCTGCGCCAGTTCGGCGGGCGTGTCGTGCATCAGCGGCGTCAGCACCACTTCCTTCTCGACGCCGAGGTGGCCGGCGCAGACCTCGCTGAAGGCCTTCGCGAATCCCTTGTAGATCTCCCAGTCGGAGCGGGACTGCCACACCGGGTCCACCGCGGCGGACAGCGGGTGGATGAACGGGTGCATGTCGCTGGTGTTGAGGTCGTTCTTCTCGTACCAGCTCGCGGTCGGCAGCACGATGTCGCTGTAAAGGCACGTCGTGCTCATGCGGAAATCGAGCGTGACCAGCAGGTCGAGCTTGCCCTCGGGCGCCTCGTCATGCCATTTCACTTCGGTCGGCTTCGCATCCTGCGGCCCGAGATCCTTGCCCTGTACGCCGTTTTCGGTACCGAGCAGGTGCTTGCAGAAGTACTCGTGGCCCTTGCCGCTCGAGCCGAGCAGGTTGCTGCGCCACACGAACAGGTTGCGCGGCCAGTTCTGCGGCGCGTCCGGGTCCTCGCAGCTCATCTCGAGGCTGCCGTCCTTCAGCGCCCTGACGACGTAGTCCTTCGGGTCGAGCCCCGCGGTCTGCGCGTCCTTGACCAGCTGCAACGGGTTCGTCTTCAGCTGTGGCGCGGAGGGCAGCCATCCCATGCGCTCGGCGCGCACGTTGTAATCGATCAGGCTGCCGCCAAAGGCCTGCTTGTCCGCAAGCGGCGACAGGATTTCCTCGACTCCGAGCTTTTCGTAGCGCCATTGATCCGTATGCGCATAGAAGAAGGAGGTCGAGTTCTGCTGCCGCGGCGGCCGGATCCAGTCGAGCGCGAATGCAAGCGCGGTCCAGCCCGTCTGCGGGCGCAGTTTCTCCTGGCCAACGTAATGCGCCCAGCCGCCGCCACTCTGGCCGACGCAACCGCACAGCATCAGCAGGTTGATCACGCCGCGGTAATTCATGTCGGCGTGGTACCAGTGGTTCATCGCGGCGCCGATGATGATCATCGACTTGCCGTGCGTCTTGTCGGCGTTGTCGGCGAACTGCCGCGCCACCGTGATGACCTGGTCGCGCGGAACGCCGGTGATCTTCTCCTGCCAGGCCGGCGTATAGGGCGCGTTGTCGTTGTAGTCCTTCGCACCGCTGCCGAGGCCGCGGTCGACGCCGTATTGCGCGACCTGCAGGTCGAAAACGGTCGCGACCAGCGCTTCGGTGCCGTCGGCGAAGCGCATCCGCACCGCCGGGACCTTTGCGCGGTTCAATTCGCCCTGCTGCGTGTTGTTCGGGAAGTGCGGCGTGTTCGCGCCGGCGAAATAGGGAAACGCGACCTCGACGACTTCGTGCTTCTGAGCGCCTTCGTCGAGCACCGAAAGCTTGAGCTTCACATCGGCGTCGCCGCGGCCCTCCTTCGCCTCGAGATTCCATTTACCCGCATCGGTGCGGCCCTCGGCGCCCCAGCGGAAACCGATCGAGCCATTCGGTGCGACGGCTGCCCCGGCGGCATCGAACGCGACCGTCTTCCATTCGGGGTTGTTGTCCTGGCCGAGCTTGTCGGCGAAGTCGCTCGCGCGAACGTAGCGGCCCGGCGCGACGACCTTGGTGCCGTCGGCCAGCACCTTTTCCTCGAGCCGCAGCAGCAGCGGCAGATCCGTGTACCGGCGGGCGTAGTCGTCGAAGTAGGCCGAACGCTTGCTGAAGAAGAACTCCTTCAACACGACATGGCCCATCGCCATCGCGACTGCCGCGTCGGTGCCCTGCTTCGGGTGCATCCAGAGATCGGCGAGTTTCGCGACCTCGGAGTAGTCCGGCGTGACGGCGACGGTCTTTGCGCCCTTGTACCGCACCTCGGTGAAGAAGTGCGCGTCCGGCGTGCGCGTCTGCGGCACGTTGCTGCCCCAGGCGATCAGGTAGGTGCTGTTGTACCAGTCGGCCGACTCGGGCACGTCGGTCTGTTCGCCCCAGACCTGCGGGCTCGCCGGCGGCAGATCGCAGTACCAGTCGTAGAAGCTCATGCAGACGCCGCCGATCAGGCTCAGATAGCGGCTGCCCGCGGCATAGCTGACCATGCTCATCGCCGGAATCGGCGAAAAGCCGACCACACGGTCGGGCCCGTGCGTTTTGACCGTGTACACGTTGGCCGCCGCTATCAGCTGGTTCACCTCGTCCCAGGAGCTGCGCACGAAGCCGCCCATTCCGCGCACTTTCTGGTAGTCGCGCCGTGCGGTCGGGTCCTCGACGATGCTGGCCCAGGCGTCCACCGGCGTCTTGGTTACTTTCAGCGCCGCGCGCCAGCGCTCCAGCAGCCGGCCGCGCACCATCGGGTACTTCAGCCGGTTCGCGCTGTACAGGTACCAGGAGTAGGACGCGCCGCGCGCGCAGCCGCGTGGCTCATGATTGGGCAGGTCGGCGCGCGTCCGCGGGTAATCCGTCTGCTGCGTCTCCCAGGTGACGATGCCGCCCTTGACGTAGATCTTCCACGAGCATGATCCGGTGCAGTTCACGCCGTGCGTGCTGCGTACGATCTTGTCGTGCGCCCAGCGATTGCGGTAGGCATCCTCCCAGGTCCGGTCTTCGCCGGTGGCCACGCCATGGCCGTTGGCGAATGATTCCTTCGGCAGCGTGAAATGCGTGAGGCGGTCGAGGAAATGGCTCATCTGTAGCTCCGATGCGAGATTCGTTCAGGGGTTCTTCACGTAGGCGTTCTTGCGCAGGTAGAACCACCAGTTGATGACGATGCAGATCGCGTAGAAGGCCGCGAATCCGTACATCGCGATCTGCGGCGTTCCCGCCCGGATCTGCTCGCCGATGACGATCGGCGCGACGAACGAACCGTAGGCAGCGACCGCCGACGTCCAGCCGAGCACGGGGCCGGCCTGGGTGCGGTCGTAGATGACGCCGATGGTCCGGAAGGTCGAACCGTTGCCGATGCCACTGGCGGCGAACAGGACGATGAACAGCCCGAGGAACGGCCAGAAGTACTGCTCAGGCGTGGCCGACCCGTAGGCCAGCATCATCACGTACCCGACCGCGGCCGACGAGATGACCATGACGACCGAAATCACCTGGGTGACGATCGATCCCCCCACCTTGTCGGAGATCCAGCCGCCGACCGGGCGGATCAGCGCGCCGACGAAGGGTCCGATCCAGGCAAACGTGAGCGCTGACGGCGCATTCGGGTTCGGAAGGTGCTTCAGCACGCCGTCGGGGCCGACGACATGGCTCTGGCCGAAGATCACCGTGATCGACAGCGGCAGCGCCATCGAAAAGCCGATGAACGAACCGAAGGTCACGATGTAGAGCAGCGTCATCGACCAGGTGTGCTTGTCCTTGAAGATCTCGAACTGCTTCTTCAGGTTGGGCTTCATGTCGCCGAACGCGACCAGCTTCATCGCGCCCAGCGTCAGCAGGATGATCAGCGGCATCGCGATCCACATGTTCAGAAGCCCGAGCCCCGTCGCGGGCAGGTACATATACAAGCCGATCGCCGCCGTTATCAGAGCGACTGCATACAGCAGCAGCACCTTGCCGAGCGCGGCCGCCGTCGAACCGATGTTGGGCGAGATCGTCAGCAGGTTGTTCATGCCGAACCAGCCGATCACCGCGAGTGGCACCAGCAGCACCAGCCAGACATAGCCGGCGTTCTGGATCCAGGTCTGCGTGCCGGCCGGGATCTTGCCGATCAGCGTGCCCGACGGTTTGAGCAGCGTCATCGGCTCGCCGCCAAGCGCGAAGAAGACCGAGCTCGTCATCACGAGCGGAATCACGATCTGCATCGTCGTGACGCCGAAGTTGCCGAGACCGGCGTTGATGCCGAGCGCGGTGCCCTGCAGCCGCTTCGGGAAGAACGTGTTGATGTTCGACATCGAGCAGGCGAAATTGCCGCCGCCGATGCCCGACAGCAGTGCCATCAGCTGGAAAACCCAGAGCGGAGTGGTCTTGTCCTGCAAGGCGATGCCGGTGCCGATCGCGGGAATCATCAGCAGTGCCGTTGTCAGCCAGATCGTGTTGCGGCCCCCGGAGATGCGGATGAAGAACGATGCCGGGATGCGCAGGGTGGCTCCGGACAGGCCCGAGATCGCCGCCAGCGTGAACAGCTGCTGCTGCGTGAACGGGAACCCGAGGTTCGCCATCTGCACGGTGATGATTCCCCACATCAGCCAGACCGCGAATCCGCAGAGCAGGCTCGGGACCGAAATCCAGAGGTTGCGGTACGCGATGCGCTTGCCCTTTTCCTCCCAGAACGCAGGGTCTTCGGGCCGCCAGTCGACGATGTCGACGCTCGACGTCGTGCGAGGCGGAACTTGCAGCGGGGTGACGGCACTCATTGCGAGGCTCCTGGTTCGGAAAGGGAATCAGCCCTCGAGGCTGAATTCGGCGGCGCGCGGGCCGACAACTTCGGCGCGGCGCCGCCTCCCGTACGTGGTCCGCCCATCAAGCTAGTCGCGCAGACCCCTGTTTTTCTGATGTGGGTCAACCCGATCCACCGGTTTGGTCGTCAGAGGCAGGGCCCGCTACCCCCTCGTGGGTAGAGGGTCTCCCTCGTCGGCGGCGCGATGCCGATGTAACGGAGGTAGTCACGGTTGACCTGCATCAGCCGGCGCCGGCGTTCGCTGGCTAGAGTCCGGCGACGGAGCCTCCCTTGCTGAACCTACTGTCCTCGTTGCGGCGAATCTGGTCGAGCTCGACGCTGGTGCGGGTCGGGCTCGTGCTGTCGGTCGTGGCGGTGCTCTCGCTGTCGGTGATCGTGGCCGCGACCGTTTTCGCCGAGCAGTCGACCGGCAAGGCGAGCGCGATCAACATCGCCGGCTCGCTGCGCATGCAGTCGTACGCGCTGTCGACGCGCGTGGCCGATCCGCGTGGCGAAACCGAAGCGCGGCGCGTTGCGGCCGAGGAGGCGATCGTCGAATTCGAGCGCCGCCTGAAGAGCCCGGGCCTGATGAGCGGCGTTCCGGCCGACCACGAGCAGCCGGTCCACCGCTCTTACCAGCGCATCGTCGCGGACTGGGAATCGACGATCAAGCCGCTGGCACGGCGCGCGATCGAAAGCGAGACCGACCGCGCCGAGTTCCTGAGCACGGTGCCGCGCTTCGTCGACGACGTCCATGTGCTGGTGCAGCAGATAGAGACCGACCTGGAGAGCCGCATCCAGTGGCTGCGACTGGTGCTCGGGCTCGGATTCTTCGTGATGATGATGCTGGTCGTCGCGGCGCTCTTCCTGCTGAACGTCGAGGTGTTTCAGCCGATCGCACGGCTCGTCGAGGTGGCCAAGCGCGTCCGCACCGGGGACTTCCACGTCCGGACCGAGAGCACCGGCCCGGACGAGATCGGCCAGCTCGGGCAGGCGTTCAACTTCATGGTCGATGATCTCGCGCGGCTGTACGGCTCGCTCGAGAAGCAGGTGGCCGAGAAGACGCGCGATCTCGAGCGGCGCAACGATTCGCTGGCGCTGCTGTACGAAACGACGCGGACGCTTGCCGAGAAGCCCCTCGACAACGAATCCCTGACGCAGGTTCTCGCCCTGGTGCGGCAGGCGCTCGGTGTCGAGAGCGGAGTCATTTGCTCGATTCACAACGGCAGCGCGCACGGATTGCTGCTGGCGCGCGACGAAGGGATGGTGAAGGCCTGTGCCGATCGCGATTGCCAGCTTTGCGCCGGCGCGGGTGGTGTCACCTGGCGCACGGAGCCCGGCCCCTCCGGCGAACGACGCGTGATCGGCATTCCGCTGGTCGAGGGCGGCGTCAGCTACGGCGTCATGCCGCTCGTCCTGCCTCCCGGCAAGGGGCTCGAGGTCTGGCAGCTCGAACTGGCGGAGACGATGGGGCGCCACGTCGGTTCCGCACTGGCAGCCGCCGAGCGACGCGAAGAGCATCGTCGGCTCGGCGTGCTCGAGGAGCGCGCGGCGATCGCGCGCGAGTTGCACGATTCGCTCGCGCAGTCGCTCGCCTACACGAAGATCCAGATTGCGCGGCTGTCGGCGCTGATCGAGCGGGAAGGCAGCGGGCGCAACGCGGCCGTCGTGCTCGCCGAACTGCGCGAAGGGGTGAACGCCGCCTACCGTGAGCTGCGCGAGCTGCTGACGACGTTCCGGCTCGCTCTGGGCGAGGAAGGGTTCGCCGGTGCCTTGCGCGACGTGGTCGCCGAGTTCGAGCGACGCTCCGGGGTGCGGGCGTCGCTGGTCAACGACTTACTGCGGGTCGATCTTTCGGCCAACGAACAGGTGCATGTGCTGCAGGTCGTGCGCGAGGCGCTGACCAACATCGAGCACCATGCGCACGCCCACCAGGCGTGGGTCTCGCTCACGCGAGGCGCCGGCAATGCGGTCGAGGTGCGGATCGAGGACGATGGCATTGGCATCGGCAAGCCAGGGTCTCCGCACGGGCATTTCGGCCTCTCGATCATGCAGGACCGCGCGCGTTCGGTCGGCGGTCGGCTGCAGATCGAGCGCCGTGAGTCCGGCGGGACGCGGGTCCGGCTGACATTCGTTGCACAGACCGCGTTCAGTGGACTCAATGCGATGCCGGCAGCACAGCCGACGGAAACTGTCAGTGACTGACAGCCAACAGCCGATCTGCGGAATCGCGGTGGCGCGGCCGCCGCGGTGGAAGCTCTGAAATAATGCACTCGAACGCCGCAGATCCCCAGTCGCCCGTGCGCGGAACCAGCGGCGCCGCAGAAGTTCCAGCCGCGATGACAAACCGCCACACGATCCTGGTTGTCGACGACCACCCGCTGTTTCGAAAGGGCGTGAGCCAGCTGCTGGCCCTCGACCCTGGCTTCGAGGTCGTCGGCGAGGCGGGCGACTACGAGACGGCGGTCCGAATCGCGACGGAGAAGGAGCCCGATCTCACCCTGCTCGATCTGAACCTCAAGGGCAGCGGCGGACTCGAGATCCTCTCGACACTCAAGGGCGAAGACCCGTCGCGGCGCGTCGTCGTGCTGACGGTGTCCGACGCGCCGGAAGACTTGATGGCGGCCATTCGCGCCGGCGCAGATGGCTATCTGCTGAAAGATATGGAGCCCGAGCAGCTGCTCGCCCGGGTGCGCGATGCCCTCGAAGGGCGCACGGTGATCAGCGAATCGCTCGCCGGCGCGCTGGCATCGGCGTTGCGTGACGAGGCGCGCGGGGCCCGGCGCGATGTGCGCGACCTGACCGAGCGCGAACTCGCGGTGCTGAAATGTCTTGCCGGGGGTCAGAGCAACAAGGTCGTCGCGCGCAATCTGTCGATCACCGAAGGCACGGTCAAGGTGCATGTGAAGCACCTGCTGAAGAAGCTCGGATTCCGGTCACGGGTCGAAGCCGCCGTCTGGGCGTCCGAGCAGGGACTGCGCAGCCCGGGCTGACACGGCGCTTCCCGCGCCGTTCTTGTTCCGGTCGCCGCCACACGGCTGTCCGTCGTGTCGAAAATCAGCACTCTCGGCCAGCGAGTGCTTTGCACTTTTCCTGCCGCCCCCGCAACATCCTGGCAAGCGACTTGCTTGTACACGGGTGGTGGACTCCGACGATTGAGCAGCAACAGCGTTGATTGGAGGTTTGCATGAGCGTGCCTGCAACGATTCCGTCGCCGATCTCGATCGCGGGATTCAAGGACGTCTATCAGGTGCCTCGCGTCGAGGAAGCGCTGACCGAACTGCAGGAACTCGGTTCCGGCGCCAGCGAATCCCTGCGCGCGACCTACGTACGCATGATCCGCAGCGGCGGCCAGCGTTTCGTGATCAAGCCGTCTGCGCTGCCCGACATCGACGCATTGATCCATGAGCTGCCCAACTTCGAAGAGCCGCTCGAGGACATCCGCAAGCAGCTCGCGCTCTGCCTGTCCTCGGACGACCCGCTGGAGCTCGAACCGATCCTGCTGCTCGGCGACCCGGGCATCGGCAAGACCCACTTCGCGCGCAGGCTCGCGAAGCTGCTGGGCACCGGATACAACTTCATCGGCATGAGCTCGCTGACAGCCGGCTGGATTCTTTCGGGCGCTTCGGCGCAGTGGAAGAACGCGAAGCCCGGCAAGGTGTTCGATGCGCTGGTCAACGGCGACTATGCGAACCCCGTGATCGTCGTCGACGAGATCGACAAGGCAGGCGCCGATTCGCAATACGACCCGCTCGGCAGCCTCTACACGCTGCTCGAACACGACACGGCGGCCGAGTTCACCGATGAATTCGCCGAGGTGCCGATCGATGCGTCGGATGTGGTCTGGATCGCGACTGCAAACGTCGCACGCTCGATTCCGGATCCGATCCTGAACCGCATGAACGTCTACTCGATCGAAGCGCCGGACGAGGAAGGCTCGCGCCGCATTGCCGGCAGCATCTATCAGGAACTGCGCAGCGAGCACGCGTGGGGCCGGTCGTTTCCGCCCGAGCTCGCACCGGACAGCCTCGATCGACTGGCCAAGATGAAGCCGCGCGATATGCGCCGCATGATGCTGGCCGCCTTCGGCAACGCAAAACTCGCCGGCCGTGACGAAGTGTTGCCCGAGGACATCACCGACGAGCGCGTGGCGAAGAAGGCGCGAATCGGATTCTGACGTTGCCGGTGTACGCGACCGCTGCGCGATCGCACGTGCACCGGCAACGACTAATCAGACGAACGGGCTTGGGGCGGCCCGGCGCCCGTCGTTTACTAAAAGCTGACTAAAAGACAGCGCCTACTTGGCCGCCGTCGACGGACTCGGCTTCTGTTCCGAAGCGACCTGCTTGTAGACCGGGCCCCAGATCGGGTGGCCGACCTCGGCGTCGCTGAGTCGAAAATTCGCGTCCGCGGCAAACGCTGCCCGGAAAGAGGCTTCGCAGTCTGCGGGGCGGTTGTAGGCACACGCGATGAACGCCAGGTGCTTGTTGGCGGCCGCCACATCGTGCGGGTCGCGCAGGCCTTCGGCGAGCGAGCGCTTGAACATGACTTCGGCGCGCTCGTATTGGCCGTCCTCATAGAAACGCATGCCGTTGATGAAGGCCCGCTCCGCCGGCTGCTCGTACAGGCGCGCGACGCTGATTGTCGGCGGCGGAGCCGGCGGCGGGGGCGGCGGGGTCTGAAAGGCTGCGCATCCGCTCAGCAGGATCACCGCGCATCCGACGACACGCCCGCAGTGCTCAAGCAGTGCGCTGAGTCGAGTCTTCATTGAAAGCGGTGACTTATCCGCTGCGGGCGGTCAGGCGAAACGTCGACCTGCGCGACATACGGCACCCGCTCGCCATTGCGCAGTTCGATCGTGTGGCGGCCGGCCGGAAGCAGTAGTTGCGTCAGCGGTGGCGTCGTTCCCTGCGCCGCGCCGTTCACATACACCTCGCCCCAGGGCGCCACCGCAAACGCGATGACACCGCGCGCCGGGGCCGGCGCGACGCCGCTCCGGGCCGGGCGCTGCGCGGCGGGCGCCGACTGTGTCTGCGCGTCGTCAATCGACGTCATTGCCGGCGGCAGGCTGCTTGCCTCGTCCGTAGGGTCGGGATCGGCACGGGACAAAGGGTGAACCGTCACGGCCGAAGGTGTTGGCGCGCTCGCGGTCGCGGGCGCCGGTGAAACAAGGTCTGCATTGCGCGAAGTAACGGCGAACGCCCCGATCAATGCCACCGCGGTTGCCGCGACGCCGATCGCGACCGCATTTGACCAGGATCGGCGGGCGGGGGTCCGCTGCGCGGGGACTGGCCGTGGTGCGCGGATCGTCGGGGCGCCCTGTTTGCCCGGAAGAATCGCCATGCTGGCCGGCATGCCGGTGATCGTGGCGGCGCTCGGAAGTCCCTGCACGCCTCGATTGCCCCACAGATAGGTCGTCAGCGCATTTCGAAACTGGGCAGCGGTTCCGAACGGCCGGCTGCCTGTCAGGCCGAGCGCGTTTTCCGCGATCTCCGCCAGTTCCACCGGCGCGTCGGGCCGCAGATCGAGGATCGGGCTGTCACCCGACTTGTGGCAGCGCAGCGCGTTGACGTCGGGCCGCGTGCCGGTGAGCAGCAGGAACAGCAGCGCACCGAGCGCTCGCACGTCCTTGCGCCGCGCATCAGGGCTCAGCTCGTTCTGGAAATAGGGCAGCATCGATTGCGTGCCCGCCAATTCGAAGTCGCCGGTCGTCCCACTGTCGATCCAGCCGCCGAATCCCATCACCCGCGGTGTGCGCTCAGCACCCTGCAGGTAGATGCGCGACGGCGCGAGATGACCGTGCGGCACACCGCGTGCGTGTGCGTACTCGACGGCGTCCGCGACCCGCGCGGCGATGTCCGCTGCCTGCAGGAAACCGGGCTGAAATCCTTCGGCCATCGCCTCGTCGAGCAACTTGCCGTCGACGCGCTCGAGCGCGAGGTAACCCATGTCCCGAAAGCGACCGGCGTCGAACACGGTCACGATATTGGGGTGGTGCAGCCGGCCGGCCGCCTGCGCCTGGCGCATGAAGGCCTGCTCGATGCGATCGTGGCCGGCTGCGTCGTGTCCGGCCTTCGGCTGGATCTGGACTGCCTTGACGACGAGTTCCCGGTTCAGGACCGGATCGGACGCGAGGTAGGCGACCGTATAGCGATCCCGCCGCAGCTCACGCAGGACCGTGTAGCGTCCGATGAGCTTTACGTTTTTCGCAAGCGAGTCCAGCATGGTAATCGCGGCCCGTAGGTACAGGCCGACAGGGTATCCGCACGAGGCTAACCGATGCCGGCGGCCATCACAATCCGGCCGAAAGCCTGAATTACGGCCCGAACGGGTCCGGAATGGAACTGATCCGCCGATAGTCTACGCAGGAGTGCCGAGTCAGAAGCGGTGCTGCAGTGAAATCGTCTCGCCCGGCCTGACTTCGACTCGTGCGACGAAGGGTTGCGCCGCCCCGTTCCGCACTTCGATCGTATGCACGCCAGGAGGCAGTGCGAACTGTGTCAGCGGCGGCGAGACGCCGCGCGGCGTGCCATTGACGACAACTTCACCCCAGGGCGTGACCGCGAGCGAGACCATGCCGTCGCGCGGCGGTGCGACCGCTTGCGCGGACTGCTCGGCGCGTCGCTTCGCTGCGGCCTTCGCTTCGGCCGCCTTGGCCTCGGCCACCGCATTTGCGTCCGGAGTCGCCGGTTTCTCCGGTTCGATCACCGGCGCGGGCAGTGGGGGAATCACCGGCACCGGGACCGCTGCCTGCGGCGGCGGCAGAGTCTGTTGCGGCCACAGCGCGAAATAAAGGATCACCGCCGCGACCAGCACTGCGACTGAACCGATCACGGCTCGTGGCGCGATCCTGCGACGGGCGGTTTCCGCTTCGGTCCCATCGGACCGCGGGACGGCTGCAGTCTCGCTGGACGGGGCCCGTGATCCGTCGACGAAGTCCGCCAGCGCGTTGCGCAGTTCCGCGGCCTTCTGATATCGAGCGGCAGGATCCCGCGCCATCGCCTTGCGGACGATCTCGACCAGCGCCGGAGGCGTTTCGGGCCGGATGCGATCGACGGACTTGGGAGTTGCGGCCAGAACCTGGTCAAGCGTTTCGTCGATCGTGCGGCCGTCGAACGCGCGGCGCCCCGCGAGCAGTTCGTACAGGATCGTGCCAAGCGAGAAGATATCGCTGCGTGCGTCGAGCGATTCGCCGTTGGCCTGCTCGGGCGACATGTAGTTCGGCGTGCCGACCAGGTGACGGGTGCCGCGCTGAGCGACCTCTGGCACCGGCGCCAGCGCAGTGCCGAAGTCGAGCAGTTTCGGCTTCAGGTCGCGGGAAAGGAATATGTTCGACGGCTTGATGTCACGGTGCACGAGCCCGCGCTTGTTCGCGTAGTGGATCGCATCGGCCACCCGCATCATCATCGCTGCTGCCTGGCGCGGGCTCATGCGGTTGCCGCTCGCGAGGTACTCGTGCAGGTCCTGGCCGTGCAGGCGTTCCATCGCGATGTAGGCGAGGGACTCGGTCTTGCCCGCGTCGTAGATCGTGACGATGCTCGGGTGGCTCATGCCGCCCGCCGACTTCGCCTCGCGCAGAAAGCTGGCTTCCATCTGCGTGCGGAACTTCTCTTCGCGCGACAGCGGGATGATCTTGATCGCCACTTCGCGCGCGAGCACCGGGTCGTTCGCCGCGTAGACCACTCCGTAGGAGCCGCGACCGATCTCGTTCAGGATCGTGAACCGGCCAATCGACTTCGGCGGCGACGCGAGGGCGTCGGCCGGGGAAGTCTGGGGGACGGTGGCAGTAGTCGGTTCTGACATCTGCCAGCGATTATGGCACCGCAAGAGGGGCGCAATCGCCGAAAAGGGCCCGAAAGCGAGCGCAGTGGCCGCTACCGCGCGAAGACAATCCGCTCGTTGCGCAGGAGGCGTGCCTGCGCGAGCAAGGCGATGGCGGTCACGGCCAGCGCGATGGCCCCGGGAAGCAGCACGTCGATCGCCGTGACCGCTTCTCCGCGCAGCCCGCGCATCATCACGGTCTGTTGCGCGATCGCCGGCACGAAGAGTTGCCAGGCCGCGTCGCGGATCGAAAGGAAGAGCGGGACAATCGGTGCGAAGTTCACGACCATCGTGATGTAGCTGGCGTAGGTCTGAGCCTCCTTGTGGCTGCGGCCGTATGTCGCTGCCAGCATGTTGAGCGCGGCGACCATCGCGGAAAACGGCAGCAGCATCGCGATGAAGAGCGCGGACTCCGCGATCCCGAACTGCATCAGCGCGGCAAGCCGCTCGCTGCGAACCAGCAGCATGGCCGCCCGGAAGCCGATCAGCGTCAACACGACGACAGCCGCGGAACAAAGGGCTACGACCGACCACTTGCCGAGCACCAGCGAACCGGTCGTCACCGGATTCATCAGCAGCGGCTCGAGCGATCCGCGTTCGCGCTCGCCGGCGGTCACATCGATCGCGACGCTGATCGCGCCGACGACGGCGCCGAGCAGCGCCAGCCAAGGCACCAGGAACAGCAGCTGGGCTCCGCGTGACTGGCTGCTCGCCAGGTTGACCTCGTCGATCTCGAGCGGCGTCAGCAACTGCGGGCTGACCCCGCGCGCCAGCAGCCGCTGCATTCCGAGTTCGCGATTGAAGCCGCGCAGCGCCGCGATTGCCGAACGCACGGCCGGCTGCGCCTTGGTGGCCGTGTCGTCGTGGACAACATCGAGCCGGATCGACTCGCCGGCCGCGAGCTTCGACTCGAAATCGGCCGGAACGACGATCACCGCGTTCTGCAGTCGGCCCGATTTGATCTGCTCGCGATAGTCGGCCGGCGCGTCCTTCACGTTCGATCCGGCGCGTTCCAGGAAGTTGACCAGCGTCGGCGCCGAACTCCCTCCGACCAGGTAGACCTCGCGCCGCGCCGCGCTCTCCTCGACGCTCGAGATGAACGTGGACAACAGCAGAAGAGACAGCGGCCCCGCCAGCATCGAACTCACGAGCACGATCAACCAGGTCCGCCGGTCGCGAATCGCGTCCTTCAGCTCCTTGCGGAACACGGTCCAGGCGGCGCTCACTTTCTGCCCTCCGCTCGCGATACGTGCCCGGATTCATAGGCCAGCCGCACGAACGCGTCCTCGAGCGACGCGGTGCCGGCCTGCGCGCGGATCGAATCGGCGCTGCCATGGGCGACCGTGCGCCCCTGCGCAACGATGACGATCTCGTCGGCGAGCTGCTCGACCTCCTGCATGATGTGCGACGAGATCACGATGCACTTGCCGGCGTCGCGCAGATGCAGCAGCAGTCGGCGCAGCGCGCGCGTCGAGACGACATCGAGGCCGTTGGTGGGCTCGTCGAGGACCAGGTGCTGCGGGTCGTGGATCAGCGCGCGTGCGAGCGCGACCTTCATCCGCTCGCCGGTCGAGAAGCCCTCGGTCCGCCGATCGAGGAGGCTCTCCATGTCGAGCAGTTCGGCGAGCATCGCGAGCCGCGCGTCGAACTCCGCCCTGGGTACCTGGCGCAGCTCCGCGTAATACGCGACGTTTTCGCGACCGGTGAGCCGCGTGTAGAGCCCGCGCGCATCGGACAGCGCGCCGAGCTGGGCCCGCACGCTGCGCGGATCGGCCAGCACATCGATCCCGCCGACCCGCGCGCTGCCGCGATCGGCGCGCACCAGCGTGCCGATGATGCGCAGCGTCGTCGTCTTGCCGGCGCCGTTGGGTCCGAGCAGCGCCGTGATGCGCCCATCGGCCGCGTCGAGGGAAACCTGCTCGACCGCGACGATGCGGGCGCGTTTGCCGTCGACGCGCGCATCGAATGACTTCGCGAGATCGCGCGCCTCGATCAAGGCTTTTTCCCGCTTCTTGCCGCAGACGGTTCGATCGGGACGAAGAACCCTGGCGCCGGAATCCGGGCCAGACATTCACCATCGACGCGCTCGAACGACGCCTCGCGCACGAAGCGCGTGATCAATTGAATCGAGCACGCCTGCGCGCTGGTGCCATGACCCAGGTGCGGAGCGACCAGGTGCTTCGCATTGCCGAGCCGCTGCGCGACGAAGTCCCCGTGGCGCGGCGGTGTCGCCGGGTCGAGACCCCCGGACAGGATCAGCACCGGGACGCGGCTGGCGGGCACATCGTAGAAGGCGGCAGGCACCGGGCGGGTGGGAACGGCGCGGCAGGCCTGCTCGTAGAGATCGACGAAGGCGGTTCCGAACCGGGTCTGCGCCGCCTGTGCGCGCGCTGCGGCGTCGACGCGTGGCAGGTCTTCCGCGCAGACCACGGCGAAGTGCATGCCGATCGCGAAGTTCTCGTTCATGCCGCCGGCGACGGACGCGCTGAGCGCAATCAACGCCGCGTAGTCCCCGCGCGAGGCTTCGGCCAGCGCGTACGGCAGCACGGCCCCGAGCTGTGGCACGTACAGCGGCACCCGCAACAGCGAGGCAACGACGCTCGGCTCCAGCCGCAACGACTCGATGCGGCCGGTCAGCGGATGCGCGACGCGCAGATCGACGCCTTCGCCGGCGCGCCCGATCAGCCGGTCGATCCAGGCTTCGAAGTCCGGGTAGCGCGCGCGGCAACGTTCATCGCCGGCGCAGCTGGCGACCAGGGACTTCAGCGCGGCGTCGGAGTCGATCGAGAACGAGACGGGCAGCTTCATGTCCGGCGGCGCTACACCGTCGAGCACCGCGGAGCGCACCCGGTCCGGGAACTGCCGCAGGTATTCGAGGGCAGCCCGGGTGCCGTACGAGGCGCCCCACAGGTTGATCTGCTCCGCGCCGAGCTGCGCGCGCACTGCCTCGAAGTCCCGCATCGCGATCCAGCTGGCGTATTGGCGGGGATCGGCCGGAAGCGCCTTCAGGCAGTCCGCCAGCAACGCGATCTGCTGGGCCGGTTCGAGCGTGGCGGCGAGCGTTTGTTCGTCGAACTTGCATTCCAGCGCGTTCGAGCTGCCGGTACCCCGCTGGTCGATGAAGACCAGGTCGCGCCGCGCATTGAGTTCGCTCAGGATCGGCAGCATCAGACGCGCGACACGCGTCGCTGCCTGGCCCGGCCCGCCGGCGAGAACGAACACCGGGTCCGGCTGCTTGTTGCGGGCGACTGCCGGAACCACGGCGAACCGCACTTCGATCGCCCGGCCGGAAGGCGCGTCGGGATCCTCGGGCATGCGGACGCTGCCGCACTTCAGCTCGCGCTCGATGCCCGGCAGGCGGCACGGCTCGAGCTCTGCTGTCTGCGCCGTGGGCCGGCACGCAGCGAGGCCGGCGAGAGCGAGGACGAGGAATGCGTGGCGGGCGATATTCATGGCGAGGGCGGCGCGCAGCATATCAATCGTCACTGACCGCATGTTCCAAGCCGACCGATACGAAGGGCCGGAGTTGGATTGCTAATCTACGGGCGTGGATCGACTTTTCGTTGTCATCGGCTCTTTGGTGGCGCTGCTGGGTGTCGCGGCGGGCGCTTTCGGCGCACACGGCCTGAAGAACCGATTGACGCCTGACATGCTTGCGGTCTTCGAGACCGGTGTGCGCTACCAGCTGATTCACGCACTCGCGTTGCTCGCCGTCGCCTGGGCGTGCAGCCGCTGGCCGGGTCGAGCGGCGTCGGCTGCGGGCATCCTGTTCCTGATCGGGATCGTCGTATTTTCCGGCAGCCTCTATCTGCTCGCGCTGACCGGCGTTCGTTCGTTCGGCGCGGTGACTCCCGTCGGTGGTGTCGCGTTTCTCGCCGGGTGGGCCTGCCTTGCCTGGGCGGGCTGGCGCGCCGGTCGCGGCTGACTCGCGTCCCAGGCCAAAGGTGCTCCATTCCGCGCGCCCGGCGTTTATCGCTGGCATGTCGCTCGCCATTGCCGGCAGCGTGCTTTTTTCCGGCAAAGCGATCGTCGTCAAGCTCGCCTATCGCTACGGGGTCGACGCGGCGACGCTGCTCGCGCTGCGCATGGCGTTTTCATTGCCGTTCTTCATCGCCGCCTATGTCTGGTCGGCGCGCGGCGCGGTGCCGCTCGCCGCGGCCGATCATCGTCGGCTGATCACGATCGGCCTGCTCGGCTACTATGCCGCGAGCTACCTCGACTTCCTCGGGCTGCAGCACATCTCGGCCGCGCTCGAGCGGCTGATCCTGTACCTGAGTCCCACGCTGGTGCTGCTGATGTCGGCGTTGTTTCTCGGCAAGCGTTTTGAACGCCGCGACGTGACTGCGCTCGCGCTGGCCTATGCGGGCATCGTGTTGGCGTTCTGGCACGACGCGCGCTTCGAGGGCGGCCGGGTCGCGCTGGGCTCGGCGCTCGTATTCGGGAGCGCGTTCTGCTACGCGGCGTACCTCGTGCTGAGCGGCCAGCTGGTGCGGCGAGTCGGCGCGATACGTCTGACTTCGTATGCGATGACCGTTTCGGCCCTTGCGGTGTTTGCCCAGTTCCTGCTTCTGAATCCGATGACATCGCTCGCGCAGCCGGTGCCGGTCTACTGGCTGTCTCTGCTCAACGCGGTCCTGTGCACCGTGCTGCCCGTGTTCGCGACGATGCTCGCGGTGGAGCGGATCGGCGCCGGCCGCACTTCGCTGGCAGCGATGGTCGGCCCGGTCGCGACGATTGGCCTGGCGTACATTTTTCTCGGCGAAGCGGTTTCGGCCTGGCAGGTTGCCGGCACGGCGCTTGTTCTGGCGGGCGTCTACGTACTGTCGCGAGCGGACCTGCGACCGACCTGATCCGAATTTCAGTCCACCCAAGGAGATTTCATGAAAGCAAAGGCGATCCGCATCGGGACGCATGGCGGCCCGGAGGTCATCACACTGGTCGAGGTCGATGTACCGGATCCGGGTCCGGATGAGGTGCGTATCCGCCAGCAAGCGATCGGGCTCAACTTCATCGACATCTACTACCGCACGGGCCTCTATTCGAACCCGCTGCCGCACGGTCTTGGTTTCGAAGGCGCCGGGATTGTCGATGCGGTCGGGTCGAACGTCCGGTTCCTGAAGGAGGGCGACCGCGTTGCGTATCCGCAGGGAACGCTCGGCGCCTATTCGGAGATCCGCACAATGCCGGCCGCGACGGTCGTCAAGTTGCCGGCGAAGATCAGCTTCGAGGAAGGCGCGGCGGTCATGCTGAAGGGCCTGACAGTGCAGTACCTGTTTCGCCAGACCTATCGCCTGCAGGGCAACGAGACGATCCTGTTCCATGCGGCCGCCGGCGGTGTTGGCCTGATCGCCTGCCAGTGGGCGAAAGCGCTTGGCGTCCGTCTGATCGGCACCGTGAGCTCGCCGGAGAAGGCGGCGCTGGCGAAGAAGCACGGCGCCTGGCAGACGATCGACTATTCGAAAGAGAACTTCGTCGAGCGCGTGCTGGCATTGACGAATGGCAGGAAGTTGCCGGTCGTCTACGATGGCGTCGGCAAGGACACCTGGGATGGCTCGCTCGACTGCATCGAGCCGCGCGGCCTGATGGTGAGCTTCGGCAATGCTTCCGGCGCGGTGACCGGTGTGGCCGTCGGAATCCTTGCGCAAAAAGGTTCACTGTTCCTGACACGCCCGACACTGGCCACGCACATCGTTCCGCGCGCGCGGCTCGAAGCATCGTCCGAGGAACTGTTCGACTTGATGCTCAAAGGCAAGATCAAGGTCGACATCGAACAGCGTTATCCGCTCGCGGAGGCGGCGCGGGCGCACGCTGATCTGGCCGCGCGCAAGACGGTCGGGTCGACAGTGCTGGTGCCGTAGGACCTGGTTACGCGCCAGACGTCAGCCCTGCGGGCTCTGCTCCATGCGCTCGCAGTGCGCCTTCAGGTTTTCGGGCAGGCCCTCGGGGCATAGCCCGCACTCGCGATTGCCTGGCAGCGCGTAGTCGATGAACTTCGGGTACGGCAGGTTCAGGTCGGCCATCAGCTTCACGAACTCCTGTTCGGTGCGTTCGCCGCCGAGGCGCGGGTTGCGTGCGCGTTCCTGCCCGATGCTGGATACCCGCCGCTGCTGATAGTCGTGGGCCGGGTAGACAAGCGTGTCGTCGGGCAGGCCGAAGAGCCGCTCGCGCACGCTGCGGTAGAGCGCAACGGCGTCGCCGTTCTGGAAGTCCGTGCGACCACAGCCGTCGATCAGCAACGCGTCGCCGGTGAAGACGCGGTCGCCCGCCCGGTACGCGAAGTGGCCGTCCGTGTGTCC
>DAINBQ010000015.1:19111-25841 GCA_036732825.1 Burkholderiaceae bacterium
CCGGTCTGTTCGCAGCCGAGCAGGTAGGTGTAGGTGCTCGACAGGGGCTCGTAGAGTTGCCTGAACAGCATGGACCCGTTCCTCTTCTGTGTGGTCGCCTGCCTCAACCGTACGTCAGCTGACGGGTCTTGCCCCAGAACACGCGGTACGCGAACGCGGTGTAGCCCAGGATGGCGGGCAGCACGATCGCGGTGCCGACGAGGATGAACATCAGCGACTCCGGCGCCGAGGCCGCCTGCCAGATGGTGATGCGGTCGATCACGAGGTACGGAAACAGGCTGTAGGCGAGGCCGTAGAACGCGAGAAAGAAGATGCCGACCGTGGATGCGAACGGAATCCACGCGCCATATTCGTTGCCTTCGGACAGCCGCTTGGGCAGGCGGCGCAGCGAACGCTCGACCACGAAGAACAGCATGGCGGTGGCCAAAGGGATGGGCAGCAGCAGAGGCAGTACCGTCAGCGAGAACCACTTGTCGAAGATGCGCGTGCTCACGAGCGGCGTGGCAATCGAGACTCCGGCGATGCCGAGCGCCGTCAACCAGAGGCTCGCGCGCGCCCACTGGACGGCCTTCAGTTGCAGTTCCCCTTCCGATTTGATGATCAGCCACGTCGCGCCGAGCAGCGCATAGCCGGCGGCGAGACCGAAGCCGATCAGCAGGGCGAAAGCGAGATTCGTCACGCTGTAATCGAAACCGACGACGGTGAGCCCGAGCATCGTGCCCTGCGCCAGCGAGGCGATCAGCGATCCCGCGTAGAACGTCCGGTCCCACAGCGGCTTGTGATGCGCGCGAGCCTTCGCGCGGAAATCGAAGGCGACGCCGCGCAGGATCAGGCCGAGCAGCATGACGGCGACGGGCAGGTAAAGCGAGGTCAGAATCACGCCGTGCGCGAGCGGAAACGCGACGAGCAGGATGCCGATGCCGAGCACAAGCCACGTCTCGTTGGCGTCCCAGAAGGGCCCGATCGACGCGATCATCAGGTCCTTCTCGGGATCCGCGGCCCGGCGGAGCAGGATCCCGACGCCGAGGTCGTAGCCGTCGAGGACGACGTAGGCGAGCATCGAGACGCCCATAAGCACCATGAAGACGACGGGCAGCCAGCCGGCCGGCGCGGACAGATCAGGCATTGGCAGCCTCCTTCGGCAGCGCGGGCGTGCTGGGGCCTAGCATCGGCTCCTCCGGTGAGCCTTCCTTGCCCGCCTTGCGCGCCAGATAGAACAGCACGGACACGTAGGCCGCGATCAGTGCGGTATACAGAACGAGGTACATCGTCAGCGACAGCGCGATCATCCCGCCCGGGGCCGTCGTCGCCGCCTGCGCCGTGGTCAGGACACCCTCAACGAGCCACGGCTGGCGTCCGATCTCGGTCGTGTACCAGCCGGCAAGCACGGCCAGCCAGCCTGAAAACGTCATCGCGACCAGCACGCGGGCGTGTCGGGTACCCGGTTCGCCGGTGCGGTACAGGCGGAGCGCCGTCGCCCACGAAACGAGAAGCATCAGCACGCCGATACCGACCATCAGACGGAACGCGAAGAAAACCGGCGCCACCGGAGGGTGCCTGGGGAACTCGTTCAAGCCCTTGACCTCGCCGTCCCAGCTGTGCACGAGGTACAGCGACGCGAGCTTGGGGATCGCGATCTCGAAGTGCGTCCTGCGCTCCTGCTCGTCGGGGAAGCCGAAGAGCACGGCGGCCGCGCCGCGTTCCGTCTTCCACAGGCCTTCCATCGCCGCGACCTTCGCCGGCTGGTGCTCCAGCGAGTTCAGGCCGTGCAGGTCGCCGACGAGGATCTGCACCGGGATCAGCAGCGCCGCGAGGTACGTTCCGGTGCGCATGGCTGCGAGGACATCCGGCTTGCGGTCACCCTGCAGCCAGCGATAGGCGCTGACCCCGGCGACCAGGAAGGCGCCTGTCAGGCCGGATGCGATCAGCATGTGGGTCAGGCGATAGGGCATCGAAGGATTGAAGATCACGGCCCACCAGTCGGTGGCGTGGGCGACGCCGTCGCGCATCTCGAAGCCGACCGGCGTGTGCATCCACGAATTGAGCGCGAGGATCCAGAACGCCGAGAACGTCGTGCCCACGGCGACCAGCACGGTAGCCAACGTGTGAACGCGGTTCGACACTCGCTCCGAGCCGAACAGCATGATCGCGAGAAAGGTGGCTTCGAGGAAAAACGCCGTCAGCACCTCGTAGGCGAGCAGCGGGCCGGCGATGTTACCGACAACCTGCATGAAACCGGGCCAGTTCGTGCCGAACTGGAAACTCATCGTGACGCCGCTCACGACTCCTAGCGCGAAGGACAGCGCGAAGACCTTGACCCAGAAGCGGTACGCCGCCATCCACTGGGCGTCGCCAGATCGATTGAAGCGCAGCTTGAAGTACAGCAGCACCCAGGCCAGCGCGATCGTGATCGCCGGGAACAGGATGTGGAAGCTGATGTTGGCCGCGAACTGGATACGCGAGAGAAGGACAGGATCCATGAGGCGCTTTCCGGCAAGTGGCGTGCGCAGCGTGGCCGCGGCGCCGCAGGTCCGAATCATGTCACCGGAACCCTCAGCCGCCCAGTGCACGTACATTGCGAGACATTGGGCGGCGACCGGGAGCTGGCCGTTTCCGCGCCGCGCGTGAACTTTCTGCCGCCGGAGCTTGCGGCTGCTCAAACCCTCTTGCGCGCACCGCGCTGAAAATAGCCGCGAATCCGGCCGGCATTTCGGTGAGGCCGGCGCGCGACGTCTGCTGTTTCCTGCCGACTCCCCAATCTTGCCTAGCCGGAGCCTCGATCATGCACTTCACGGAGCAAGCTAAGCGCACCTCGGTCCTGACGATGAACACGTTGGCCTTCACGGTCAACTTCGCCATCTGGACCATGTTCTCCATCATCGGCATCAGGATCAAGGCGGAACTCGGGCTCAACGAAACGGAGTTCGGCCTGCTGGTCGCCACGCCGATCCTGACTGGGTCGCTGATTCGTCTGCCGCTGGGCATGCTCACCGATCGCTACGGCGGCCGCGTCGTCTTCTTCATCCACATGGTGCTGGTTGCCATCCCGACCTACGGGCTGGCATTCGCGACCCAGTACTGGCAATACCTCGTCATCGGCCTCTTCGTCGGCCTCGCCGGCGGCAGTTTCGCGATCGGCATCGCCTATACCTCGGCATGGTTTCCGAAGGAGAAGCAGGGAACCGCGATGGGCATATTCGGGGTCGGCAATGCGGGCTCCGCCGTCACCAATCTCGCTGCGCCCCTGCTCGTGGTCGCGTTCGGCTGGCGCATGGTGCCGCAGGTCTATTCGATTGCACTTCTGGTGATGGCAGTGATCTTCTGGTTCTTCACCTTCCCCGATCCGAAACTCGAGGAGCGCAGGAAAAGGAAGAATTTCCCGACGATCGGGCAGCAACTGGCCCCGCTGACCGAAGCGCGCGTCTGGCGGCTGGGACTCGCCTACTACTTCGTCTTCGGCGGCTTTGTCGCACTGGCGTTGTGGTTGCCGAAGTACTACATCGGTGAATACGGTCTGGACCTGAAGACCGCGGCCTTCATCACGATGTTCTTCACGCTGCCGTCGGGCGTGATCCGCGCATTGGGCGGCTTCGTCTCCGATCGCTGGGGCGGAGACACGGTCACCTGGTGGGTGTTCTGGGTGTGCATCGTCTGCCTGTTCTTTCTCGCCTATCCACCAACGACGCTGATCATTCACGGCATCAAGGGAGACGTCAGCGTCAAGATCGGCGTCGGCGTCGTGCTGTTCACCGTGCTGGTGTTCATCGTCGGCATGGCGCAGGGCATCGGCAAGGCCAGCGTCTACCGCAGCCTGGCCGATTACTACCCGGACAACATGGGCTCCGTCGGCGGCCTCGTGGGTGTCATCGGCGGCCTCGGCGGTTTCAGCCTGCCGATCGTGTTCGGCATCGCCGCCGACGCCACAAACGTGCGCAGCAGCACCTTCATGCTGATGTACGCGATGCTCGCCGGCGTGATGATCTGGACCTGGGCCGCGGAACGCAGCGAGCGCCAGGCCATCCTCGAGAAAGACACCAAGCTGCGCGATCAACTGGTGGCAGGGCACCTTCTCGATCCGAGGGTTGCCGGCAGCCGCTGGCTGGTCAACTGGCGGCCCGACGACGAGGACTTCTGGCGCGCAAGCGGCAGGCGCATCGCACTGCGCAACCTCTTTTTCTCGATGCCGGCGCTGTTCCTGTCCTTTGCCGTCTGGATGGTCTGGAGCGTGGTGGTCATCGAACTGCCGAAGATCGGCTTCAAGTTCTCGACCAGCGAACTGTTCTGGCTCGCCGCTTTGCCGGGGCTTTCCGGAGCCGGTCTGAGGCTGGCTTACTCCTTCGTCGTGCCGATCTTTGGCGGCAGAAACTTCACCGTCTTCAGCACTGTTTCGCTGCTGCTGCCGGCGCTGTGGATGGCGCTGGCGGTGCAGGACCCGAGTACGAACTACGCGGTGTTCGTCGCCATTGCGCTGCTCTGCGGCCTGGGCGGTGGCAACTTCTCCTCCAGCATGGCCAACATCAGTTTCTTTTTCCCGAAGCGGATGCAGGGCACGGCGCTGGGCTGGAACGCCGGCGTGGGCAACCTGGGCGTGGGTGTCATGCAGGCGGTCGTTCCGGTCAGCATCTACGGCGGCGCACTGGCCTTCATGGGTGGCGGACCGCAGACCTACAACGATCCTGCAGTGAGCCAGGTCTGGCTGCAGAACGCCGGCTATATCTGGGTGCCGTTCATCCTTCTTGCAACTCTGGCCGCATGGTTCGGCATGGACAACATCCGCGGCGTCCGGGCGACCTTCCGCGAGCAGGCCGTGATATTCCGGCGCCCGCACGCCTGGAGGCTCGGCTGGCTCTATGGCGGAACATTCGGCTCGTTCATCGGCTTCGCGGCGGCCTTTCCGACCCTGCTGGCAACGCAGTTCCCGGGCTCGGGCCTGCTCAAGTTGGCTTTCCTCGGCCCGTTGCTCGGCGCCCTGATCCGGCCATTCGGCGGCTGGATGTCCGATCGCCTCGGCGGTGCTCGTGTGACTTTCTGGAACTTCGTGATCATGTTCGCCGCGTCTCTGGCCGTCTTCATCTTCCTGCCCTTTGGCGGGAGCGCAGGCGACGCGAATGCTTTCTTCTGGGCCTTCATCGTGCTCTTCCTGACGACGGGGATCGGCAACGGCTCGGTTTTCCGGATGGTGCCAAGCGTGTTCATGACCATCCACGCGCTTTGGGCCAAGGGCAAGGGCGACGCGGCGATGGCGAGGGCGAAGCGCGAAGGAGAGATCGAGGCATCGGTCGCTCTGGGTTTCACGGCGGCCATCGCTGCTCTCGGACTGTTCTTCATTCCGATGGCCGTTGGCGTGTCTCTGGAGACGACCGGCAGCCCGCGCGCGGCCTGGTACGTGTTCATCGCCTTTTACCTGAGCTGCGCCCTCGGGACCTGGTGGTGGTACCGACGCAAGGACGCCGAGATCCGTTGCGATTAGTTCGCAGCAACCGACACGAAGTAACGGCGTGCGGCCGTCGCGCGCATTGCTGCGTGACGGCAAGTCACGCTTGATCGCGTACGGCCGCAGTCAGTCCGCCGATCCGTTCTGCTGCCCGGACTCCTTCATCAACGCGGCGCGAATCAGGGAGTGCAGACGATCGACTTCCGCCGCGTCGAGCGCTTTCGCCCGGGAGGGGTTGAGATCGTCGAAGGCGTAGATCGGAACCAGATGGACATGCACGTGGGGCACCGAGAAGCCCTCGACTGCGACACCCACGCGCTTCGCCGACATCACTTCCTTCAGCGGCGGCGCGATACGAGCCGCCGTGGCCCAGAGACTTTGATAGGCGATTGGACTCAGGTCAAACAGGTAATCGGTGTGCCGCTTCGGGATCAGCACGACGTGGCCTGGATTGATGTGCTCCAGCGGAAAAAACGCGAGGTGATCGCCATCCTCGTAAACCGTCCGCGCCGGCAAGCGGCCAGCGACGATCTGGCAGAACACGCAGGAGTTCGAATCGGCCATGGTGCAAGAGATTCTCTCGTACTTGTCAGCTTAGCGTCGCTTCTGACCGCTGTGTCGCACGGGCTGATCCACGCCCCTACAGCACGAAAGGAATGAACCGCCTGGTGCGCGACGCGTACTCCGCATACTCTGGAAAGGCCGACCGCAAATAGCTTTCCTCACGCGTGGCCTTCGCGAACAACACAGCTGTCAGTGCGAGCCATGCCGCGATGCGCCAGGCGCGGGGATCCGCCGCCGTGAACGCGGCCGCGCCGAGCAGCACGGCGACATACATTGGATGGCGAATCCAGCGATACGGCCCGCTCGTGACCAGTCGCGCGCTGCGCCGCGGTTCAGGGAAGACAGAGAAGTTTCCCAGGCGGTTGTGTCCGAGCGTCCATGCGAACAGCACGACGCTCATTGCCAGCAGGAAGATCGCCGGCGGCCACGCGCGCGGCGAAACGGGCCAGCCCGTACCTAACACGATGACCGCGATGAGCCCGAGCTGCAGTGCCACCAGCACCGCCGACGAGCGTCGCATCATGCGCGGTGGTAGCTCGTTACGCGCTCGACTTCGCTACGGGACCCGAGAAACACCGCGACCCGCTGATGCAGGCGCGACGGCTCGATCTCAAGGATGCGCCGATGACCGTCGGTCGCGGCTCCCTCCGCCTGCTCGACCAGGAAGGACATCGGGTTGCCCTCGTACATCAGCCGTAGCCTGCCGGGCTTGTCAGGATCCCGCGCATCGCG
>DAINBQ010000016.1:0-9215 GCA_036732825.1 Burkholderiaceae bacterium
CGCGCGCTGCAGGCCCGGTGCAGGGCGGCACGACGGTGATCGCCTTCGTGCAGGATCCCGACGGCTACAAGATCGAACTGATCCAGGCGCGACGCTAGTCGTCCAGTTTTCGTGCGAGCGCGACGAAGCGCTCGACCGCCAGCGTTTCCGCGCGCGCCTGCGGATCGACGCCGGCCGCCACGATCGCATCCGTCGTGAGCAGTTTGGCAAGCGCATTGCGCAGCGTCTTGCGGCGCTGGCCGAACGCGGCAGTGACGACGCGCGCGAACTTGCCCAGGTCGACATCGGGTAATTCCTCGGCGGCGAGCGGCACCATGCGCACGATGCTCGATGTCACCTCGGGCGGGGGCTTGAACGCGCCGCGCGGCACATCGAAGAGTTTGCTCATGCGGTAGCGGAACTGCAGCATGACCGATAGCCGGCCGTAGGTCCTGCTGCCGGGGGCAGCGACCATGCGGTCGACGACTTCCTTCTGCAACATGAAGTGCTGGTCAACCACGCGGTCTGCGATCTTCATCAGCTCGAACAGCAGCGGGGTCGAGATGTTGTAGGGCAGGTTGCCGACAATGCGCAGCGGCTGCACGGCGATCGACTGCCAGTCGAGCTTCAGCGCATCGCCGTCGATCAGCGTCAACTGGTCCGGCGTGAACTGCTCGCGCAGCCACGCCGCGAGGTCGCGATCGATTTCAATGGCCTGGATGTGGCCGGCACGTTCGATCAGCGCGCGCGTCAGCGCGGCCTGTCCGGGACCGATCTCGACGATGGCCTCGCCGCGACGCGGAGCTATCGCGTCGACGATACGAATGATGATGCGCGGGTCGTGCAGGAAGTTCTGGCCGAAGCGCCGGCGTGCGCGATGCTGCGGAAGGCCGTCCTTCATCTCCGGCGCGATGCGAGATCGACTGCAAGCCGCAGCGCTGCGCGCATGCTGCCGGCATCGGCGCGTCCTTTTCCCGCCAGATCGAGTGCGGTCCCGTGGTCGACCGACGTGCGCACGAACGGCAGGCCGAGCGTCACGTTCACGCCGTGGCCGAACGTCGCGTACTTGAGCACCGGAAGGCCCTGGTCGTGGTACATAGCCAGCACGGCGTCGTAACGCTGCGCCACCGCCGGCACGAACACGGTGTCTGCCGGCAGCGGACCGTCGATCGCATGGCCGCTCTTGCGCATGCGCTCGACGGCCGGCCCGATGATGTCGATCTCCTCGCGGCCGAGATGGCCGCCTTCGCCTGCGTGCGGATTGAGTCCGGTGACGGCGACGCGCGCAGCGGGGAGTCCGAAGCGCGACTTCAGGTCGCCGAACAGCACGCGCAGTACGGCCAGCAGGCCGTCGACGGTGAGTGCTGCCGGGACTGCGGCCAGCGGCAGATGCGTCGTCGCCAGCGCGACCCGCAGCGGGCCTTCCTTCGTCGAGCCCACGAGCATCATGACGACCTGCGCTGCAGAGGCGCGCCGGGCCAGGTACTCGGTGTGACCTGTAAATGCAATGCCAGCATCGTTGATCACGCTCTTCTGTACCGGGGCAGTGACCACCGCATCGAACTCGCCGGCGAGCGCCCCGTCGATCGCGCGGTCAAGCGTCGCCAGCACGTAGCCGGCATTGCGCCGGTCCAGCCGGCCCGCACGCGCCGGTCTCTGAAGCGCAATGTGCTCGATGCGAGCCGGCGGCGGCCAGGCCGCTTTCACGACACGCGCGCGCGACGCCAGCAGCGCTTCGTCGCCGATCAGCGTGACCTCCGCGTCGAAAACGGCGTCAAGCGCCGCGATGGAGATTTCAGGGCCGATGCCGGCCGGCTCGCCCGTGGTCACGGCGATGCGCGTGCGCATCGTCAGCAGCGACGCACCGGAACCAGTCGGTCAGCCGCGCTCGTCGAAGCGGAACTCGACATACGTCTTGTCGCGCAGCTGGCGCAGCCACTCCTGGTACGCCTCGTCGGCCTTGCGGTCGCGCAGCGCCTGCCGCGCCTGCATGCGCGCGCGGTCGGGGGATGACTGTTCGGTGCGACGCTCCAGGACCTGGATCAGGTGCCATCCGAACGGCGACTGCACCGGACCGCTGACTCCATTCGGCTTGAGCTCATTCATCGCGCGCTCGAATTCGGGAACCGTGTCGCCGGGATAGAGCCATCCCAGGTCGCCGCCGCGACTGCCGCTCGGATCGAGCGAATGCAGGCGCGCCAGCGTTGCAAACTCGATCTGCCCGGCTTCGACTCGAAGCTTGAATTCCTCGAGCCTGCGTTTGACTTCCGGCTCGGGCGTCAGGTCGGACACGCGCAGCAGAATGTGCCGGGCATGCGTCTGCTGCACCGGGCCGCCGGTGAGCTTTGCATCGATTCCGCTGCGCCGGCCAAGCACCTTGAGGATGTGAAAGCCGTTGGGGCTGCGAATGATCGGACTGATGTCGCCCGTCTTCAGGCCCTTGATCGCATCGATGAAAAGCGTCGGCAGCCGCTCGGTGTTGCGCCATCCGAGCTCGCCGCCCTGCAGCGCCTCCGGCGCGTTGGAGTAGCTGGCTGCGAGGCGCGCGAAGTCGGCGCCGTCCTTCAGCTGCGCGACCAGCTCCTCGGCGCGCTTGCGTGCGGCATCGATGCGATCGGAACCGGCGTTCTCGGGAACGCGCAGCAGGATCTGTCCCAGGTTCACTTCCTGCGTGTCAGCCGCCACGCCGGACTGCTCCGCGATGAAGTTGTCGAGCTCGCTGTCGGTGATCTGGATCCGGCTGTCGACCTCCCGCTCGCGCAGCCGGTTCAGGATAATGTCCTGTCGCACGTCTTCCCGAAAGCGCGCGAACGGGACACCGTCGGCTTCGAGCCGCTGGCGCATCACCTGCACCGTGAGGCCATTGCTCTCGGCGATGCGGCCGATCGTCGCATTGACCGTCGCATCGTCGACGCGAACGCCGGTTTCGCGCGCGAGCTGGATCTGCGCGCGGTCGACGATCATGCGCTCGAGCACCTGCCGTTCAAGCACGTCGGCCGGAGGCGCCTGGATCTTCTGCCGGCGCAGCTGCGACTCGGCGAGCCGGGTGCGGGACCGGAGCTCGTTCGCGGTGATCACTTCGTCGTTGACGACGGCGACAATGCGGTCGATTGCTCGCGACGTGCGCGGGGCAGGCGTGTTGGCCGTCGCAGCATTTCCGGCTGGCGTGGCGGGCTGGGGCGCGGCGGGGGTCGGGGCCTGCGCCGAAGTGGCGCCTGCTCCGATCATCAGGAAAGCGGCGAGTGCGCGCGCAATCGCGCGCAGCAGGACTGCAGACATCGGGGGTTACTCGTAGTAGTCGAAACGACCCGGCTGGCGCGGGATCGGGTTGAGCATCTGGTAGCCGGGAATATTACGCTGCAATTGATTGACGACGTTCGTTCCGACACTCGTCAGTCCGTTCAGTTCCAGCTGCAGATAGAAGTTGGTCGTCCTCGAATCGGTTGCGGTCACGAAGCGCTGGACCGCGAACCGCAGCAGCCAGCAGTCCTGCTTGTATTCGAATCCAGCCAGCACATCGATCGCGCTGCTGTCCTTCAGCGAGTAGTTGTAGCGCCCGACCGCGTACCAGCGCTCCGAGAGCGGCCACTGGCCGGAGATGTCGATCTGGTTGATGTCATCGATGCGGTAGCGGTAGTACGCGCTCAGCACCGACGCGCGCCGCGGCTGCCACCGCGCGCCCGCGGTGGCCCGCACGATCTGGCTTTCCTCGGTCGAATACTGCGCGGCGAGGTCGATCGCCCAGTGGGGCCCGAGCTGCGCGCTGACCGCTCCCAGCACATCGGTTGCGTTGTCCGTGCGCGGCGTTTCGCCCGGCAGCGTCACGCGCTGCGAGCTGAAGTAGTAGCGCTGGCCGATCGCTGCACGCAGCCGCTCGGCACCCGTTTCGTCGTCGATGATGCGGGTCGCGATCGCCAGTGTCAGCTGGTTCGCCTCGGCGATGCGGTCATAACCGGAGTAGATGTTTTCGCTGAACAGTTGCGCGTAATTGAGCTCCGCCAGCGCGCTGTCGAAGTTCGGCAGGTCGCTCTGGTCGCGGAACGGAATGTAGGCATAGAACAGCTTCGGTTCGAGCGTCTGCTGCGAGCCGCGGCCGAACCAGTCGATGCCGCGATCAAAAACCAGTCCGGACTCCAGGCTCAGGATCGGCAGCGCGCGCGTCGGATTCGAGTCTTCGGGATGCAAGGCCGGCTCCAAATCGTATGTCGTCGCGGAGAAACGCGCGCGCGGAATGACGAACCATCCCGGCGCGAGGATCGGATACGCGACCCTCGGCTCCGCCAGGTACCGGCTGCCGGTTTCGAGCGTCGGGTGCGAGAAGCGGGTGGCATCGAGCAGGACTGCGGCCTCGAGGCCCCGCCAGTCGGCGACATAACCGGTGACCGTGGTCTGCGGCACGCGCTCGTAGGGTTTGACGACCGGAGCCAGCGGGTCCTGCAGTGTCTGGTTCTTCGTCACCCGGACGGCGCCGCTCCAGTAGGGCTGTGCGTAGGAAACGAACGCATCCTGCGGCAGCACCTTCTGCGAGCTGGCGACGATGTTGTTCGAGAAGTCGACGAAGTAGTTGTCGTCGGAGACCCGGTTGTAGTTGATGCCGCCGGAGATCCCGTTGGGCGCCGCATGTGAATGCCGCACGGCGACGAAGTCGCGCGATTCCCGGAACTGCCGGTCCTTCGCGATCACGTCGTACACCAGCGTTCCGCTGTAGGACGGCTCCAGGTAGCGGAACTCGTTCTCGAAGAGCACCCCACGCTTCGACATCAGGCGCGGCGTGATCGTGTAGTCGCGATTGGGTGCGATGTTCCAGTAGTAGGGAATGCGGATGTCGGTTCCCAGCGTCGAACTCAACCCAAGACTCGGCGTGAGGAAACCGGAGCGCCGGCGGTCGCCGACCGGAAAGCCGAGGATCGGCGATGCGAAGATCGGCACTCCCTGGAAGTAGAGTTTCGCGACGCTGGCGGTGGCCGCCTCCTCGAGCCCGTCGAACTCGATCGATTCGGCCTGTACCCACCATGCATCGTCGCCCGGCGCGCAGGTCGTGAAGCGGCCTTCGAGCATGCGTGCGCGCTCGTTGCCGAGGAATTCGACCAGCGTCGCCTGGCCGCGGCCGTTGCGGGGCGCGTAGGTGAAGTTGGCGTCCGGCATCGATCCGGTCTGCGCGTCGATCTTGAAATCGAGGCGCGGCCCGCTGAAGCTCCCGCCGTCGCGATACACGCGCGCATTGCCGACGATGTTCACTTCGTCAGTCGCCTGCGTGTAGGTGATCGTGTCGCCGCGCAGCACCGTCCCGCCGCGCCGGATTTCGGCTTCGCCCTGCAGCACGATGCGTTCGTTGACGAAGCCTTCGATGCTGCGTGCCCGCGCAAAGGTCGGTGAACCGTCGCGCACGATGCCGCTGCTCTCGTCGAGCCTGCGTTCGAGCTTGAGCTGAAGCCCGGGCGCGGCAGGCGTCGTGCTGGTCTCCGCCGTCGACGCGGCCGGTGTCTGGGCGCGGACGCAAGTCGTCAGCCACACGGCGCCGGCCAGCGCGACGAGGACGTAACGAGAGGACGACCTCGCGGTCGCCGACGGGCGCGGCATTAGAATCGCTGACGGATCTGCGGACAGACGAGCGGAAAGATTATAGGCAGCACCTCGTGGAGACGCCGACAAATCGCGATTCCGGCGCACCACACACTCTCGATGAATCAATTCAGTTCTGCTGCCGCTGGTTCGACCGGCGATGCGCGACGCGAAGCGCTGGTCGACTGGCTCGCCCGGCTGTCGCCGCATTACGGCATCGACCACTCGACGCTGCGTGCGGCTTCGGCCGACGCCAGCTTCCGGCGCTATTTTCGCGTCGATGCCGCGGGACGCAGCCTGATCGCGATGGATGCGCCGACCGATCGCGAGGATTCGCGCCCGTTCGTCCATGTGGCGTCGCTGCTGCGCGCGGCGGGAATCAACGCGCCAGAGGTGCTGGAAGCGGACCTCGCGCAGGGTTTCCTGCTGCTGTCGGATCTCGGCAGCACGACCTACCTGGCCGCGCTTGACGACAGCAACGCGGGACAACTGTTCGATGACGCGCTCGATGCCCTGGTGCGCTGGCAGTTGGCCAGTCGGCCGGGCGTACTGCCGCCGTATGACGAGACGCTGTTGCGCCGCGAACTGGACCTGTTCCCGGACTGGTACATCGCCCGTCATCTCGGCCGCGAGCTTTCTGCCACCCAGGCGCGGCAGCTCGAAGTCGTCTTCGCGCGCATCCTCGCTTCCAACCTCGCGCAGCCCACGGTTTTCGTGCACCGCGACTACATGCCGCGCAACCTGATGATCTCGACGCCGAGCCCCGGAGTGCTCGATTTCCAGGATGCGGTGGTGGGGCCGATCGCCTATGACGTTGCGTCGCTGTTCCGCGACGCATTCATCAGCTGGGACGAGGAACGGGTGCTGGACTGGACCGTGCGCTATTGGGACAAGGCGCGTCGCGCGGCGCTGCCGGTGCGGGCGGACTTCGGCGACTTCTGGCGCGACGTCGAGTGGATGGGACTGCAGCGGCATCTGAAGGTGCTCGGCATCTTCGCGCGCATCAATTACCGCGACGGCAAACCGCACTACCTCGCGGACACGCCGCGCTTCGTCGGCTACGTGCGGGCCGTGACGCGGCGCTACGACGAGCTGGCGCCGCTGGCGCGGCTGTTCGACGAACTCGGAATCTGAAGTGGGCGGGCGCTGGTGAAAGCCCTGATCCTGGCCGCTGGCCGCGGCGAGCGCATGCGGCCGTTGACCGACACCACGCCGAAGCCGCTGCTCGCGGCGGGCGGCAGACGGCTGATCGAGTGGCAGATCGAAGCGCTTGCACGCGCGGGTGTGAAGACAATCGTCATCAACACTGCCCACCTGCCGGAGCAGTTCGAACAGGTGCTGGAAGACGGACGGCGCTACGGTGTTGCGCTCGCCTATTCGCGCGAAGGCGAACGGGCCGAGGATGCGCTCGAAACACTCGGCGGCATCGTCGCGGCGCTGCCGCTGCTCGGGCCGGCGCCCTTCATCGTGACCAGCGGCGATGTCGTGACGGACTACCCGTACGCACAACTGGCGGCAGCGAGCGAGCGCCTCGCCGCCGGCGCGGCCGATGCCCACCTGGTGCTGGTCGACAATCCGTCGTTCCATGCGGGCGGGGACATGGGCCTCGTCGCCGGCCTGATCGACCCGGAGGCGAACCCACGGCTGACCTACGCGAACGTCGGCGTGTTCGCCCCGCATCTGTTTGCGCAGCTCGCACCGGGTCGGGCGCGTTTGTTCCCGTGGCTCTATGCGGCGGCGCGATCGGGCCGGGTCAGCGGTGAGCGCTACACGGGTCGCTGGTACAACGCGGGCACACCCGCGGAACTCGCGCAGCTCGATGCCGAGCTTCGACGCGGGCGCCAGCCGTAGAATTCGTCGATGAGCATCGACATCCACCGGGCCCGTCGCGAACGCGTGCTCGACGCCATGCTCGAGCGCGGCGGTGGGGTCGCAGTCCATGCCAATGCCCCCGAGCGTTATCGCAACCGCGACGCCGAATATCCGTACCGCTTCGACAGCCATTTCTGGTACCTGACCGGCTTCGCGGAACCGGGCAGTGCCCTCGTGCTGATCGCCCACAACGGCAG
The DNA here is from genome assembly GCA_036732825.1 of Burkholderiaceae bacterium. Lineage (GTDB taxonomy): Bacteria > Pseudomonadota > Gammaproteobacteria > Burkholderiales > Burkholderiaceae_F > DAINBQ01. The sequence continues at coordinate 7,611 of DAINBQ010000016.1, forward strand.
CCGCAGATCAGTGTTGTTCTGTCGCGAGAAGAACGCGGAGCGCGAGATCTGGGACGGCTTCAGATACGGGCCGGAAGAGGCGCGGGGCACGTTCGGATTCGACGAGTCGCTGCCGATCGAGCGGCTGGATGAACGCATACCGGCGCTGCTCATCGATTGTCCCGCGTTGTTTTATCACCTCGGGGCCGGCACTGAATTCGATTCGCGCGTGCATCGATGGCTCGGACAGACTCGGGCGCTGGCGCGCGGCGGGCGACAGGCGCCCACGGCCGCCCACGATCTGGCAGCGATCGTCGACGAGATGCGACTCGTGAAGGACGCTGGCGAGATCGCGACGATGCGGCGCGCCGCGCGTATCTCGGCGGCGGCTCATCTGCGCGCGATGCGGGCGTGTCGGATCGGCATGCGGGAATACGAGCTCGAGGCCGAACTGCTGCATGAGTTCCGCCGTCAGGGCGCGCAGTCTCCCGCCTATCCGGCGGTGGTCGCCGCAGGGGGCAACGCCTGCGTGCTGCACTACCCGGCCGGCGATGCGGAACTGAAGGACGGCGAGCTTTGCCTGATCGACGCCGCGTGCGAAGTCGACGGCTATGCGGCCGACATCACGCGTACGTTTCCTGTGAACGGTCGCTTCAGCGCCGAACAGCGCGCGGTCTACGACGTGGTGCTGACCGCGCAGCGGGCAGCGATCGCCGCCGTGCGACCGGGGAACACGTTCGGCGACGCCCATGATGCAGCGACCCGCGTGCTGACACAGGGCCTCGTGGATCTCGGCCTGCTGACGGGGTCGGTCGATGCCGCAATCGAGACCGGGACGTACCGGCAGTTCTACATGCACAAGACCGGGCATTGGCTGGGACTCGACGTCCACGATGTCGGCGACTATCGCGAAGCCGGGCCTCCACCCGAGGGCCGTGAACGTGCGTACCGCCGGCTCGTGCCGGGCATGGTGACCACGGTCGAGCCCGGTCTCTACATCCGCCCGGCGCCGGGCGTCGACGAGCGCTTTCACCATATCGGCGTTCGCATCGAAGACGACGTCGCGGTCACGCCGACCGGCTGCGAAGTGCTTTCCGGAGATGCGCCCAAGGATCCGGAAGCCATCGAAGCGGTCATGCGCGGATGAATCGCGATCCGGTCGTGATCCTCGGCGCCGGTCCGGTCGGACTCGCGCTTGCGCTGCTGCTCGCGCGGCGGCATGTGCCGAGCCGACTGTTCGACGCGCGTGACCTGGACGCCGCGCGCGCAGACCGCCGTGTGCTCGCGCTGTCGCGTGGCTCGCTGCAGACGCTCGCGGCGCTGGCGGAACTGCCGCCGGATAGGATGGCACCGATCCGCACGGTCGTTGTGTCATCGGCGGGACAGTTCGGCCGCGCAGTCATTCGCGACGACGATGTCGGCGGCGGGCCACTGGGCGCGACGATCCGCTATGGCGATCTGCTGCAGCCACTCGCTGCTGCCGCTGCCGTCGAGCCACTGATCACTGTCCGGCGGCCGCTGCGAATCGACAGCGTGCATCAGCGGCCTGCCGAGGTGGAAATCAGGACGGCGGATGGCGAGTGCCTGTGCGCGCCGCTCGCGATCAATGCGGAAGGTCTCGGATCC
>DAINBQ010000016.1:9315-25359 GCA_036732825.1 Burkholderiaceae bacterium
GGAATGCGCAACCGCCTGTGCTCAGTCCGCGCACGCGGCCGCACGCTGCTGCCCGAGCAGGCACGGGACACACTGCGCGAGCATCGGGTCGTCTACCTCGGCAATGCTGCGCAGACGTTGCACCCGGTGGCGGGACAGGGACTGAACCTCGGCCTGCGCGACTGCATGACTTTGGCAGAGTGCATCGGCGCAGCGAACGCCGCGGGCACGGATCCCGCCGAGGGTTTGGCGGATTACGAACGGCTGCGGCGTGCCGATCGCGCCGCGATCCTCGCGCTGACCCGGACGGCCCCCGCGCTGTTCGCGACCCGCTTCGCACCGGTCGCGCTCGGTCGTTCACTTGCCTTGACCCTGCTCAGCATCGTGCCGGATCTGCGACGCGAATTCGCCCGATTGCTGATGTTCGGCGTACGCTTCTGACTCGAGTCGGCCTGCGTTCGGGCTTGGTTACAATCCGCGCCTTTTTGCCTTTCCACTCTGCTTCCCGACCACCCACGCATGCGCATCGGCCCCTACGAGCTGTCGAACAATGTGTTCGTCGCGCCGATGGCGGGTGTCACTGACCGGCCGTTCCGGCGGCTGTGCAAATCGCTCGGTGCGGGACACGCGATCTCGGAAATGGCGGCCTCGAATCCGCGGCTGTGGGCCAGCGAAAAGACGATGCGGCGGCTCGACCACACGGGAGAACGCGCGCCGGTCGCTGTGCAACTGGCGGGCGCCGACCCGGACATGCTGGCCGAGGCGGCCCGCTACAACGTCGACCGCGGCGCGCAGATCATCGACATCAACATGGGCTGTCCGGCGAAGAAGGTATGCAATGTCGCCTGCGGCTCGGCGCTGCTGAAGGACTTGCCGCGCGTGACGCGGATACTCGAAGCGGTCGTTGCGGCCGTGGATGTTCCGGTGACACTCAAGTACCGCACCGGCTGGGATCCTGCCAGCCGCAATGCCGTCGAGATTGCTCGCACTGCACAGGCGGTCGGAATCGCGGCGCTGACGCTGCACGGACGGACCCGCGCTTGCGGTTTCACCGGCACCGCCGAATACGAAACGATCCGCGCGGTCAGGGAAGCGGTGGCGATACCGGTGGTTGCCAACGGCGACATTGACACGCCGGCGCGTGCGAAGGCGGTCCTCGATTACACCGGCGCCGACGCCGTGATGGTCGGGCGAGCCGCGCAGGGACGGCCGTGGATTTTTCGCGAGATCGCGCATTTCCTTGCCACCGGCGAGACGCTGCCTGCCCCGCGCGTGGAGGAGGCGCGCGAACTATTGCTCGCGCATCTGGATGATCACTACCGCTTCTATGGCGATGACGTCGGGGTACGGAGCGCTCGCAAGCACATCATCTGGTACACGCGCGGCCTGGCCGGCGGCGAGTCATTCCGGGAGCGGATGAACGCAATCGATGACTGTGCGGGCCAGGCCAGCGCGGTCGATGCGTTCTTCCGGGCCCACGGCGGGCGTCACGAGCGGCTGCAGTACGAGAGCGTGGCGCTGCACTGAAGGAACAACAATGGCAAAGACGATGGTGAAAGCCGCTCCGCCGGGCCCGGCGGTTGAGCGAGCGAGCCGCGCCCGCAGCGGCGAGACGCTCGAGCAGTGCGTGCTGCGCAGCCTGGAACAGTATTTCGCCGATCTCGACGGAGCTCGTCCGCACGCATTGCATGAAATGGTGCTGGCCGCGGTGGAACGCCCGCTGCTGCAGTTCGTGATGAACCGGACCGAAGGCAACCAGTCGACTGCAGCCGAACTGCTGGGAATCAACCGCAACACGCTGCGCAAGAAGCTGCAGCAATATCGGCTGATGTAGTCAGTGGCTCCGGCAATGACGAAAAAGGCCCTGATCAGCGTCTCCGACAAGACCGGGGTCGTTGAGTTTGCGCGTGCGCTCGCACAGTCCGGCTTTCGTATCCTGTCGACCGGTGGTACCGCGAAGCTATTGGCGAGCGAAGGGATCGCAGTCACGGAGGTCGCCGACTACACCGGCTTCCCGGAGATCCTCGACGGTCGCGTCAAGACGCTGAATCCCCGCATTCATGCCGGGCTGCTCGCGCGTCGTCCGGACGTGGCGCACGAAAGCGCACTGGCCGAACACGGCATCGAACCGATCGACATGCTGGTCGTCAATCTGTATCCGTTCGAGCAGACGATCGCGAAGCCCGGTTGCAGTTTCGACGACGCGATCGAGAACATCGACATCGGCGGGCCGGCGATGCTGCGCGCGGCCGCCAAGAACCACGCCAGCGTGACGGTGGTCGTCGATCCGGCCGACTATGCGGCGATCGCCGCCGAACTGCAGCAGGTCGACGGGATCAGCGCTGCGACGCGGCTTGCGCTCGCCAGGAAGGTCTTCGCGCACACGGCGCACTACGACGGCGCCATCGCCAACTACCTGACCGGGCTCGACGAGCAGGGAGTGCGCGGCGAATTTCCCGATGTGCTGACGCGCCAGTGGGTGAAGGTGCAGCAGATGCGGTACGGCGAGAACCCGCACCAGCAAGCCGCGTTCTACCGCGACCGTCACGGCGCTGACGGCATCGGCGCGGGCCTGCTCGCCGGGTACACACAGCTGCAGGGCAAGGAACTCTCTTACAACAACATCGCCGATGCGGACGCTGCGTGGGAATGCGTGCGCAGCTTCGAGGAGACGGCCTGCGTCATCGTCAAGCACGCGAACCCGTGCGGAGTCGCGGTCGGGTCCGGACCGGCCGATGCGTACGCGAAGGCGCTGAAGACGGACCCGACATCGGCGTTCGGGGGAATCATCGCGTTCAACCGGGCGATCGACGGTGTGACCGCCGGGGCGATTGCGCGGATGTTCGTCGAAGTCGTCATCGCGCCGGAGTTCAGCGAGGAGGCGCGTGCCGCCTTCGCCGCCAAGCAGAACGTGCGGCTGCTCACGGTGCCCACCGGGGCGGCGCACAACGACTACGACTTCAAGCGGGTCGGCGGGGGACTGCTGGTGCAGACGCCGGACAGGCACTCGCTGCAGCCATCCGAGCTCAGGGTCGTGACGAATCTCGCACCAACCCCGCCGCAACTGGCGGACCTGATGTTCGCGTGGCGGGTCGCGAAGTACGTGAAGTCGAACACGATCGTATTCGCAAAGGACGGCATGACCCTCGGCGTCGGCGCCGGTCAGATGTCGCGCATCGACTCGGCGCGCATCGCGTCGATCAAGGCGAAGGAAGCCGGACTCTCCCTGGCCGGTTCCGCGGCCGCCTCCGATGCCTTCTTCCCATTCCGTGACGGGCTCGATGTCGTCGTCGACGCTGGGGCCACCTGTGTGATCCAGCCCGGCGGCAGCGTTCGGGATGAAGAAGTGATCGCCGCGGCGAACGAACGCGGCGTGGCAATGGTCTTCACCGGAGTGCGCCACTTCAGGCACTGAAGGAAGGGCGATGCTCGGAGCAGCGCGTGGCACAATCCTCGCGTGCCCATGCCCAGCCTTCGCATTCTTGGCATCGACCCCGGTCTGAATCGCACCGGCTATGGCGTGGTCGAGATCACGGGATCGCGGCTCGATTGCATCGCCGCCGGCGTGATCCGCGTACCGGCCGGCGATCTCCATCAGCGGCTCGGAACGATCCTGCAATCGCTCGGTCTCGTGATCCGCGAAACGCGCCCGCAGGTGGCGACGATCGAAAAAGTCTTCGTGAACGTCAATCCGCAGTCGACTCTGCTGCTCGGACAGGCGCGCGGCGCAGCAATCTGCGCGGCGGTCACCGAGGGGCTCGCGGTCCACGAATACGCGGCGTTGCAGATCAAGCAGGCTGTCGTCGGATTCGGCCAGGCGGACAAGCGGCAGGTGCAGACGATGGTGCAACGCCTGCTCGGGCTCGATCGCGCGCCCGCCACCGATGCTGCGGACGCGCTGGCCTGCGCGATCTGCCATGCGCATTCGCGGACCCTGCTCGCTGCGGTTGCGCGTGGTGGCGCGGCGTCTGGCCGCAAGCGTGGCTCGGGTGCGCGCCGTGCCTGGACGGTCCGCGTCGGAAGCGCCGAATGATCGGACGCATCGAAGGCCGCCTCCTCGAGAAGAATCCGCCGTCGATCCTGGTCGATGTCAATGGCGTCGGCTATGAAGTCGACGTGCCGATGAGTACCTTCTACCAGTTGCCGGCACTGTCGGAACGGGTCGTTCTCCTGACTCACTTCGCAGTCCGCGAGGACGCCCACCAGCTGTACGGCTTTGCCACGGCGGAGGAGCGTTCTGCGTTCCGTGAACTGATCAGGATCTCCGGGATCGGTGCACGCACGGCGCTCGCGCTGCTCTCCGGGCTCTCGGTGGCCGAACTCGCACAAGCGATCACGCTGCAGGAAACAGCATGGCTGACGCGCGTGCCCGGCATCGGCAAGAAGACGGCAGAACGGCTGCTGCTGGAGCTGAAAGGCAAACTCGGCGCCGATCTCGGCACGTCGGCCGCACGTCCAGCCAACGACGCCAGCGTCGATGTCCTCCACGCGCTGCTAGCGCTCGGCTACAACGATCGCGAAGCAAAGGCCGCCGTTCGCGCATTGCCGCCCGGGAGCGGAGTCACGGATGGCATCCGCCTCGCCCTAAAATCGCTGGCCAAGGGCTGAACGCCGCCAACAGGAACCCGTGATCGATTCAGAGCGCATCGTTGCTGCTGTTCCAGCCTCCCCGAATGAGGAGGCGGTCGAGCGCGCGCTTCGGCCAACGTCGCTGGCGGAATATGTCGGCCAGGCAAAGATCCGCGAACAGCTCGAGATCTTTATCACCGCGGCGCGCAATCGGCGCGAGTCGCTCGACCACGTGCTGCTGTTCGGGCCGCCGGGGCTCGGCAAGACAACGCTGGCGCACATCGTCGCGCACGAGATGGGCGTCAACCTGCGGCAGACTTCTGGCCCGGTGCTCGAACGCCCGGGTGACCTCGCCGCGATCCTCACGAACCTCGAGAAGAACGATGTGCTGTTCATCGACGAGATCCACCGCCTGAGTGCAGTGGTCGAGGAGATCCTGTATCCGGCACTCGAGGATTTCCAGATCGACATCATGATCGGCGAGGGTCCGGCCGCCCGCTCGATCAAGCTCGACCTGCCGCCGTTCACGCTGATCGGCGCGACCACCCGCGCGGGCATGCTGACAAACCCGCTGCGCGACCGTTTCGGCATCGTCGCGCGCCTCGAGTTCTATTCGACCGAGGAACTGACGGCGATCGTCACGCGCTCCGCGCGCCTGCTGAACGCCAACGTCACGGCCAGCGGCGCCAGCGAGATCGCGCGTCGCTCGCGCGGGACACCGCGTGTCGCGAACCGACTGCTGCGCCGGGTCCGAGACTATGCAGAAGTCCGGGGCACCGGAGAGGTTTCGCAGGAAGTCGCGGACGCCGCGCTGGCCATGCTCGAGGTCGACCGACTGGGGTTGGACCTGATGGACCGGAAATTGCTGCTGGCGGTCATCGAGAAGTTTTCCGGGGGCCCGGTAGGAATCGACAGCCTGGCCGCGGCGGTCGGTGAGGAACGCGACACACTGGAAGACGTCGTCGAGCCGTATCTGATTCAGCAAGGAATGCTGCAGCGCTCGCCGCGCGGCCGCGTTGCCGCGGTCCATGCCTACCGACACCTGGGCCTTGCCGAGCCGAAGCGCAACGGGTCTGACGACTTGTTCTAAATAGAACTGCGGCGGCCTGTTGCTGCGACGCGGGATAAGGCTTCGTACTAGAATCGCCGCTTTTTTGCGAAAGCCATCCCGACTAGAATCGCGGCTTTTGCAAAGCGAACCCCCAGGAGGCACCATGGACTTCGCGCAACAGCAGCGCAATCCGACCCGGCACTTGATCGGGATCGGTGGCGTTGTGCTGCTGCACGTCCTTGTCGTCTACGCCCTGGTCACGGGCCTCGCGCGCAAGGTCGTCGAGGTCGTCAAGGGACCGATCGAAGTCAAGGTCATCGAAGAGATCATCAAGAAGCCGCCGCCGCCGCCCGACGTCATCCCGCCGCCGCCGAAAGTCACGGCTCCGCCGCCGCCGTTCATTCCACCGCCCGAGATCAATATCGCGCCGCCGCCGACGCCGGCCCCGGCGATCACCGTCGTCACGCAGGAGGCACCGCCCGCACCGCAGGCGCCGGTGATCGCGAAGGTCGAGCCGAAGGCGCCGCCTGCGCCAGCGGTCCGCAGTGCGCAGGTGATCTGCCCGAATTACCGAGAAGTCACTGCAGCGATCGCCTACCCGCGCGAAGCGCTGCTCGACAACATCGAGGGTGACGTGACGGTCGAGTTCACCGTTACCGCCGGCGGTCAGGTTCGTGATCCAGTAATCCGCTCATCATCGCATCGCGTGTTCAACCGCGTTGCCCTGGGCGCCGTGCAGCGACTTTCGTGCCAATCCGGGGGGCAGGACATCCGGGTCCAGGCACCGCTTAGCTTCAAGATCCGTTGAAACGCCGGGGCGAGTCCGATCCGAGCAAGGCGCCACCGCGCTGAACCCGTTGCACTACTAACCCGCTCAATCACTCGCACCATCTTCCACCAGGAGATACAAAGATGATTCGTCTGATCCAACGCCGCGCGGCCGTCCTGGTTGCGATGCTGGCGTTCGCGGGACTTTCCGCATCACCGTCGGTTTTCGCGCAGGACGCCGCGAAGCCTCCGGCCCCGTTGGTGCCGCCCGCCGAAGCTCCGGCCGCCGAGGCGCCAGCTACGGCGCCAATGCCCGCCGCACCGCCGGCGGCCGCTCCGGCGCCGACCGTCACCAAGGAGACGGTCGAGAACCCCTACGGGCTCGAGGCCCTGTGGCGCCAGGGGGACTTCGTTTCCAAGGGCACGCTGATCATCCTGGTCATCATGTCGATGGGCAGCTGGTACATCCTGTTCGTGAAGCTCTGGGAGCAGTACAAGCTGATGCGCGAAGGCAAGGAAATGCGCAGCTCCTTCTGGAAAGCGCCGTCGCTGAAGGAAGGTGCGAAGCGGCTGAAGGCGAGCAGTGCGTACCGCTATATCGCCGAGACCGGCCTCGAGGCGAACGAGCATCACGAAGGAGCGCTGACCGAAAACATCGACCTCAATACCTGGGTGACGATGTCGGTACAGCGCGCGGTCGACGGTGTGCAGAACCGGATGCAGGACGGACTCGCGTTCCTCGCGACTGTGGGCTCCACCGCACCGTTCGTCGGGCTGTTCGGGACGGTCTGGGGTATCTACCACGCGCTGACCGCGATCGGCATCGCCGGCCAGGCATCGATCGACAAGGTCGCGGGTCCGGTGGGCGAAGCGCTGATCATGACCGCGATCGGTCTGGCAGTCGCAGTGCCGGCGGTCATGGGTTACAACTGGCTGGTCCGCCGCAACAAGGTCGCGATGGAGACGGTGCGCACGTTCGGCGCCGACCTGCACGCCGTGCTGCTGGGCCGCAAGCCGGAGCTGAAGACCGCGCCGGCGCGCTGATCGTCTTCAACAGGGAGTCGAGCCATGGCGATGAGCATGGGGCCGGCCGAGGGCGGCGGCGAAGACGAAGCGATCTCCGCGATCAACACCACGCCGCTCGTCGACGTGATGCTGGTGCTGCTGATCATCTTCCTGATCACGATCCCGGTCGTCACGCAGTCGATTGCGCTGCAGCTGCCGCAGGAGACGAATGTCGCCCGGCAGACCAAGCCGGAGAACATCGAGATCGCGGTGACCAAGGACGGTGACGTCTACTGGGGCATGCAGCTGGTCAAGGACAACGACGAGCTCGTCAACCGGCTGAAGAAAATCGCCACCCAGGTCCCGCAACCGGAAGTCCATATCCGCGGCGACCTTGCGGGTCGCTATGAATTCGTCGGTCGTGTCGTGTTCGCTGCCCAGCGCGCAGGCATCCAGAAGATCGGCTTCGTGACCGAGCCACCGCCGCGCGGCGGCTGAGAGGAGATTCAAGATGGCGATGAATGTCGGCCAGGGGGGCGGGCAGGAGCCTGAGGTGATGATCGACATCAACACCACGCCGTTGATCGACGTGATGCTGGTGCTGCTGGTCATGCTGATCATCACGATTCCGATCCAGCTGCACTCGGTCAATCTGAACATGCCGGTCGGCACGCCGCCGCCCCAGACCGAGGAGCCGGTCGTGATCACGGTCGACGTCGACTTCGACGGGACCGTCTACTGGAACGGGGATCTCATCCCGGACAAGCCGGCCCTCGAGGAGAAACTGCGGGACGCGGCGGCGCAGCCGGTGCAGCCTGAAGTCCATCTGCGGCCGAACAAGCTGGCCGAGTACAAGGATGTCGCGGCCGTGATGGCGGCTGCGCAGCGACTCGGCGTCGTGAAGCTTGGTCTTGTGGGCAACGAACAGTTCGTCCGCTGACGTCCGGGCGCCCTCGGCGCGTTCCGGAACCTAGGGTAAAAGCGGGTCGACGACGGCCCGCCTTGCCGCGTTAGATCAGCAGGGCAGAGCGCCACTGGTTACGCTCTGCTGACGTGGAAGGCCGTTCCCCTTAGTGCCCGCCTGCTGGCGGCGTAGCAGGAGACTCCTCAAATGCGAAACGATTTTCCCCTCCGCCGTGGACTTCGCGCGACCGTCGTTGCAGCCGCAGTGGCGGCCGCCTTCGGTCTTCAGTCGTCGGCGGAATTGGGCCTGCACTGGTCGACTGCATCAGCGCAGGGCGAGCAGGTCCGGGCCGAGGTCGGCAAGCCCCTGCAGGCGGCGCGCGACCTGATCAAGGCGAAGAAATACAAGGAAGCGCTGGCCAAGCTGCACGAGGTCGATGCAGTTCCTAATCGCACCGCCAACGAAAACTTCCTGCTCGAACAGATGCGCGCTTCGGCCGCTTCGCAGGCGGGCGATTCGGCGCAGGCGATCAAGTCGATGCAGGCGTTAATTGCTTCCGGGCGACTCTCCGAGACCGACCAGGCGCGCTATGCGGGCGGAATCGCTTCTCTCTACTACCGCGACAAGGATTACGCGAGCGCCGCCCAATGGGCGTCGCGTGCGGTCAAGGCCAACCCGTCGGATCGCACGATGCGTGGACTGATGATCCAGTCCTATTACCTCGCGGGCGACCTGCCTGCTGCCAGCCGGGAAGCGCTGGCCGATGTCCAGGCGGCCGAGAGGGCCGGCCAGGTGCCGCCCGAAGACCGCCTGCAATTGCTGGCGAACATCGCATCAAAGTCGGGTGATCGCGGCGCCTATGTCGCGAGCATCGAGCGGCTCGTGGCCTACTACCCGAAGCGTGAGTACTGGGCAGATCTGCTGCAGCGCATCGAGTCCAAACAGGGCTTCTCGAACCGCCTGACGCTCGACCTGTATCGGCTCAAGTTCGCGACCAAGACGCTGACATCCGCGAAGGACGTCATCGAGATGGCGCAGCTCGCGCTGCAGGAAGGTCAGGCCGGCGAGGCCAAGAAGCTGCTGGACGAAGGATTCGCTTCCGGCCTGCTCGGCAAGAGCGCTGATGCCGAACGACAGAAGCGCCTGCTCGCGCTCGCGACCCAACGCGCCACCGACGCTCCCGCTACGCTGACGGCCGCCGAAGCCGAGGCCGAGGCCGCGAAGGACGGCAATGACCTGGTGCGGATCGGCTTCGCCTGGACGAGCCTCGGCCAGGTCGACAAGGGCATCGCGTTGATGCAGAAGGGCATCGCCAAGGGCGGCCTGAAGCGCAAGGATGATGCGAACCTGCACCTGGGCATCGCCTACCTGCGTGCGGGACAGAAGGCCAAGGCCAATCAGGCGTTCAAGAGCGTCACCGGAACCGACGGCACCGCCGACCTGGCCCGCCTCTGGATGCGGGTTTCGTAAAGGGTTCAGGCGAAAAAAAAGCCCGCCTCGTGGGCGGGCTTTGTTCGATCCAAGTTTTTCTAGATGAACTTGTAGCCGACCCGAAACAGGAACGTACGGCCGCGCGAGTCGGTGAACCGCGGATCGTAGCCACGCTGGAAGGTCGTCGACTGCACTGAGCGCGGTGGATCCTTGTCGAGAAGGTTCAGGATACCGCCGGACAAAGTGAGATTCCGCGATGACCACGTCAGCGTCGTGTCGAACACGGAGTAGTTCCCGACATCGTTCGCTCCGCCCTGATCCATGTAGCCGGACTTGTAACGGTTCGCGACAATTGCGCTCCACGGACCCGTGGACCAGCCGACCGTCAGCACGTGCTGCCAGCGGAAGACCGGCGCGTTGTCCGAGTAGTTACCGAGCGCGTCGAAGAACTCACCGCCCGGCTCCCGCTGGTACTCGTACTTGGTGATGTACGTCCCGTCCAGGCCAAAGCTGAAGCGGCCGAACTCGGTCGATGCGGGACGCCAGGACAGAGCCACGTCGAAGCCCGTCGTCTTCAGGTCGCCGAGGTTCTCGTTCGGCTGGTCGATGTAGGCGATCGGGTCGAAGGCCGGGAAGTTCAGGCACACATCGACGTCGGTACGATCGATCCCGGGCCCCGGTCCCGCCGGGATCTGGCTGCATCGCACGAATCGGCCGGCGTATTTCGTCGCATCGCCGAAGATCGCCTGCTCAGGCAGGCCGCTGATCTGGTTCTCGACCTTGATGTTCCAGTAGTCGAGTCCGAACGTCACCTGTTGCATCGGCTCGAACACGAAGCCGACGGTCCACGTGTCGGATTCCTCAGGCTGGAGCGTATCGATCGGCAGCCCCAGGCCGCCCGGACCGCCCAAACGTGCGAGCACCTGCTGCCCGCACACTGCGCCCGACGTAGCGCCCGGCACCGCCGTGCCGCCCGGACATAGCAGCGGATCGTCGTAGTTGTCCGTCGTGAAGGTCAGCGACTGCGGCTGGTAGATCTCGTACAGCGTCGGCGCACGGAACCCGGTGTTGTACGAACCGCGCAACAGCACCGACCTGGTCGGCTGGTAGCGCAGTCCGATCTTCGGATTGGTCGTATTGCCGAAGTCGCTGTAGTCGTCGTACCTGGCCGCGAGCGTCATCTCGAGATTCTTCATCAGCGGGATGCTGAGCTCGCCGAAGAAGGCAAAGACGTCGCGATCGCCGCTTGTATCGCTGTCCGGATCGATACCCAGGCTGCCCAGCGCCGCGGTGATTTCGGTCGCCTCGAAGAACGATTCCTCCTTCCGGAATTCGGTGCCGAGGGCCAGCGCGAGCGGTCCGGCGGACATCTGGTAGATGTCCTTCGTGACACGCGCATCGAACCAGCTGACCTTGTTCTCGCCGATCAACGTGTCCGCGTTCGTCTGCGCCGCGGCGATCGCCGCGGTACCCGCGGCCGACTGCGGTCCGAACGGGTTGATGACGCCGGCGGTGATTCCGTCCTGAATCAGGTCATCATTGACATATCCGTTGCTGACGGACGCCGTGCTCTCGTTCTTTGACTGGCCTACGGAAGTCCGGTAGTCCCAGCCGACGACCAGACCGGTCAGCTCGAGGTAGTAGCGCTCGGTCGTCGTGTCGTCGCCGCTGATGCGCTTGCCCGCAGGAACCTGGCGCCAGTTGGCGATATTGCCGTCGCCAAAACCGGGGACGGCGATTACGGAGGCACCGGCCGGGAAGAACGGGCTCGTCGACGGAATGAAGCTGCTGGTCGGCGCCGCAGCGACTTTCGAAGTGGCTTCGTTCTTGGCATTCAGATACTCGGCGGCCAGCACGTGGTCCTTGCCGAGGGCGAACGAGCCCCGGAGCAGCAACGTCGTCTGTTCATTCTCCGGGATGATGTCGATGTCGCGCGTGAAGTCGTAACGGCAGCTGTCGAACGCCGTTCCGGCGGCATCCGTTGCCGGCAGCGAAGTGGGCGGGTTGCAGGCCGGGCCCGAGGGCTCGAAGCCGCCGGCGTCGCCGGGGAACGAGGTTCCGCTGGTCCCGGAAAGCAGGTCGTCGCGTGTGGGGCCCAATACGCCGGTCCTGGCAAATTCACGGTCCTTGGCCTCGAGCACGTTCTGCTTGCGCCAGTCAAACGCGCCCATCACGTTCCAGCCGTCCTTGGCCAGGGAGCCCCAGCCCGCCAGAATGTTGGCGCGCGCGGTCTCTCCGCCTCCATCGGCTTGCGGCGCCTGCCACTCGGCCATCACCTCTACGCCCTGATAGTCGCGGCGCAGGATGAAGTTGATCACGCCACCGATCGCGTCCGTGCCGTAGATGGCAGACGCACCGTCGCGCAGCACCTCGATCCGATCGATCGCCGCCAGCGGAATCGCGTTAAGGTCCGCCGCAGCGGAGTCGAAAGCGTGGTTGGCAATCCGGCGGCCGTTGAGCAGCACGAGCGTCTTGTTTGCGTTCGTGCCACTGGCCGCACTCAACCCGCGCAGGTCGGCCTCGGCCTTGCCGCCGGTCGTCGCACCGATCGCACCGCTGATACCGAAGTTCGATTGGTTGGCAGCGATCCGCTGCATCGCCTGTTCGGCCGTGGTCACGCCCTGCTTGATCAGGTCGTCTCCCCTGATGATCGTGACCGGAAGGGCCGTCTCGGCATCGACGCGCCGCAGTGACGAACCGGTAATCTCGGCGCGTTCCAGGGTCGTCGTCTGAGCGGTGACGGCGGGTGTCAGACCCACCAGTCCCGCACCGAAGGCGGCGCTGACAGCGAGGCTAAGTCGCGTTCGTTTCAGCATGTTGAGAAACTCCTCCAGAGGGTTGCCCGATTCGATGCCGAGCGCACTCCGCTGCACGCGGCTCATTTTCGGTACTCCGGGAGCGTACTCAATGTCATGCACGGGAAACACAAACGTCTCGCTCTGGGCGCATGCGAATGCAGTGCGTGTCGCATTCGGCCAACACTCGCAAACCGCTGTGCTGCAGTGCCGCGAGACTCTCGCGGTTCGTGCACCCTGCGAATGAAAAAAAAGCGGGCACGAGGCCCGCTTGGTCGAAGTCGAAAAGCGCTTATCTGAACTGATAGTTGACTCCGATACGGAACTGGATTCCGCGTACGTCGTACTGCGAGAAGTCGTAAATCTGCGTCGTCGAGAAGCCCGGATCGTACGGCGGGGTCTCGTCGGTGACGTTGATGATCGATCCGAAGACCTGCAGCATCGGCGTGAAGTTGTAGCGGCCGAAAAGGTCGAGCGTCGTGTACGACGGCACCCGTTCCGGATACGTCCCCGTCTGGAAGCGCGGGTCCTGAGGCGTGAAGAATGAACCCGGCAGTAGGTCCTGGTAATAGCTGTGGATGTAGTTGACGCGTGCCGTCGCCGCCCAGGGGCCGCGATCCCAGTCGAGCGAGACATACCCTTTCCAGCGCGGATAGGTGTTCGTGCAGCCGTTGTGGCCGACGCACTCCGTGCCTTGCTCCTCGAAGGAGTCCACGTAGGTCGTGTTCAGTCGCGTCGTGAAGCGGCCCCAGGTCGTCCGCGCGATGTAGCGCATGTCGATGTCGACGCCGCTCGTCTCGACCTCCGTGAGGTTCTCGAACTGGCTCAGCACCGTGGTGATCAGGCCCGTGGCCGGATCACGGATTACTTTGGTCGGATCGCCGCTATTCACGATCGACTGGAAGGATTGCGAAGCGACGAGATTCGACCAGGTGATCTGGTACCAGTCGATCGCGGTGTTGAACGAGCTGTTCGGCTCCCAGACCATGCCGATCGTCGTGCTGCGCGACTTCTCCGCATTCAGGCTCGGGTTGCCGGCGAAGACGCCGGAGATGTTAGCTTGAGTACCAGTGGTCGGATCGATCACTGTTGTGAAGAACGTCGCCGTGGAGGGGCTAATCTCCACCAAAGTCGGAGCGCGGAAGCCGCGGCCCCAGTTCGCGCGGAACAGCAGTTCAGGCGTCGCCTTGAACTTCGCGCCGATCTTGGGGTTCAGGGACGACCCGAAGTCGCTGTAATCGTCGTAGCGAAGCGCCAACTGGGCCTCCAATTGGCGCGTGATCGGCAACGCGAGCTCTCCATACAGCGCAAGGACATCTCTGTCGCCGTCGGTCGTTGTCGTGCCCTGGCCGAGCACCTCGCCCTGTGTAGCGGCCGGATCCGCACTGTCGCGCAGCTCTTCCTTGCGGAACTCGAAGCCAGTCGCCAATCCCATCGGTCCGCCCGGCATGGTGCCGATCTCGGTCGTCGCCTTGGTGTCGATGAACTTCACTTCCGACTCAGCGGTCCGGCTGACATCGATCAGCATCGACTGGCCGGCTGCGAGGGTCGTCGAAGGCTGATCGAGGTTGACGGTCGAACTGGTCGAGATCGGGCTCGGCGGGAAGACCGGCGGCGGACCTGCGCTCGGAGCTGTCGGAACGCCGAACGCGGCGCTGGTCGCGGTCTTCGAAAGCCGGCGGAGATTCTGCTGCTCAACCTCGTTCTTCGACCATCCGAGTGCGCTCTCGAGGTCCCAGCCCCCGAACGAATACCGTAGACCGCCGAGCAGGCGGTAGGTGTCGGAATCCGTTTGCTGGTCGCGCGTTCCGAGCCACGGCAAGACGCCCGAGAACGTGGAATTCGAGCCGAACGGGTTGCCCGCCACCCCGGGACCGAACGTGATGTTGTAGGCGAACGGCCGCAGCCCGGCCGCGGTCGGCTGCAGACCGGTCGTGCCCGCGAAGAATGGCTGCTGGAATGTCTGGAAGTTCTCGAACTTGCTCCAGCCAAATTCGGCAAACGCCTGCGTGGTCGCGGAGAAATCGTACGTGCCGCGACCGATGAAACCAAAGCGCTCGGTCTCCGGCAACGCAGTGAAGGCCGAGTTGAAGTCGTACCCGCAAAAGGTATTGCCCGGAATGTTTTGCGGAGAACCTGCTGCAAGAAGGCCGCGTTCCACCGCGGTATTGTTGTCCAACACAAAGCCGCCGTGTTGCGCGCATTCCGTGATCGCGCGGCGGCTGTTGCCGTTGTTCCAGGTACCGCCGCCCGTCAGGCTCTGGAGGTTTCGGCCGCCGTCTTCGCCGCGATAGTCGCGGGTCTCCTGGAACTTTGTGTCCGAAAGCAGGACGAGGTCGCGCTTGTAGTAGTCGAACACACCGAAGACATTGAACTTGTCGGAACCAAGGTCGCCGAAGCCCGCGACGATGTTCGCCCGGTAGTCATTCTGTCCTTCGAAGAAGCCGACGCTGCCGCCGGCCTCGATACCCTTGTAGTCGCGCCGCAGGATGATGTTGATGACGCCGGCGATCGCGTCGGAACCGTAGATGGCCGAGGCGCCGTCCTTCAGGATCTCGACGCGTTCGATCGCGCTGGTCGGGATCGAGTTGAAATCGACGAAGGTGTCCTGCAGGTTCTGTGCGAAACCGAAGCCGGAAACGCGACGGCCGTTCAACAGCACCAGCGTGGCCTTCTGCCCCAGGCCGCGCAGCGAGATGCCCGAAGCGCCTGATGCGAAGCTGTTCGTGAAGCTCTCGCTGTAGCTGCCGCCGAGGTTCGACGGGATCGTCTTGATCACATCGGCGATCGTCGGCAGGCCCGTGCGCTCGATCTGCTCGCGCGTGATGATCTCCACCGGTGCGACCGTTTCCTGATCGGTGCGGCGGATGTTGGAGCCCGTGATCGTCGCGCGTTCAAGAGCTTGTGTTCCCTGTGCGTACACAGGATCCGCAACGCCACCGGCGAGCGCGAGGCCGCCGAAGGCGAGAGCCAGGCCGTGCACGATCGGCTTCACTCTAAAAGACATGTGAATTCCCCCGAGAGGTTGAGAGTTGCCGCTTGTCTGGGGCGACCGCTTAAGCAAGGCCCGTGCCGTTCAGCACAAGTTTGCTCAGCGGGCTACCTTGGTAGCCAAAAAGTTCTCAGACGTGCGAACGGGCCGATTCTCAGCGCCGGGTCATGTGAATGCAACAAACTGCATCCGGACGGTTGGCGGCTGTTGTATCGATCACACAGAGCGGAATCAACGCATGCGCTTTGCGACGCTGCTGCGACGCAGCAGCGTTCGAATTGAACCGAAATTGCCTCGGAGATTCGGCCTTATGCCGCGAGTCGGACGCGGGGCACCGCGGCAAGCAACGCCTTCGTATAGGCGTGCTTCGGGTTATCCAGTACTTGCGCAGCCGGGCCGGACTCGATGATGCGACCGTCCTTCATCACCGCGATGTCGTGCGCCAGGTATTCGACGACGCCGAAATTGTGCGTGATGAACAGGTACGACACGCCCAGTTCCCTCTGCAGGTCGCTCAGCAGGTTGAGGATCTGGGCCTGCACGGACACAT
>DAINBQ010000017.1:0-25165 GCA_036732825.1 Burkholderiaceae bacterium
GGCAGATGGCGGGAGCGTTCACGCTGCTCAATTCGAACGACCTGATCTGGTCGCGCATCGTGCGCCAGTACCTGATGGCCGAGCCGCAGAAGTCGACCGACCTGACCGCGTGGAACGCTGATACGACGCGCCTGCCGCACCGCATGCACACCGAGTACCTGCGCAATCTCTACCTGAACAACGATCTGGCGTCGGGCCGCCTGCGCTACGACGGCCGCGCGGTCGCGCTGGCCGACATTCGCGCGCCGATCTTCCTGGTGGGCACCGAGCGCGATCACGTGGCGCCATGGAAGTCGGTTTACATGCTGCACCTGTACGCCGATGCAGACATCACGTTCTGCCTCAGCAGCGGTGGTCACAACGTCGGCATAGTCAATCCGCCTGGAGTCGAAAAACCGGCCCGGCACTTTCGTGTCGCGACCAAGCCGGCGGAAGAGCGCTATGTCGACCCCGACCAGTGGTTTGCGCGCCACTCGCCGCAGGACGGGTCCTGGTGGCCGACCTGGCAGCGCTGGCTGGCGGACAAATCAGGGGATCGCGTCAAGCCACCTGCGCTTGGCAACCACGATTTCATGCCGATGGGAGATGCGCCCGGCACCTACGTGCTGATGCAATAGCGGCAAGCCGCTTATATTCCGCCACGACCGGCACTCGGAGTGCGTCAGTGCGGTCTCCGGCAATGCAGGGCGACAAGGCGGAAGCAAGTGGCGAATTCGGGTATCGGCGCGCTGATCGATCTGCGGGGCATCGAGCGCGTCTTCTATCTGGGCGACAGCGAAGTGCACGCGTTGCATGAGCTCGACCTGCGCGTGGCGGCCGGCGAATACGTCGCGGTCATGGGGCCTTCCGGGTCCGGCAAATCGACGCTGCTGAACCTGATCGGGCTGCTCGACCGGCCCACCGCCGGCACCTACCTGCTCGAGGGGCGCGACGTGACGACGCTGTCGGCCGAGGAGCAGGCGCGCGTGCGAAGCACGCGCATTGGTTTCGTGTTCCAGAGCTTTCACCTGGTTCCGCGCCTGACCGCAGCGGAGAACATCGCGCTGCCGATGATGCTAGCGGGGATTGCGGCAAAGGAGCGCGCTGCGCGGGTCAAGCAGGCGCTCACCGACTATGGTCTCGCGGATCGCGCCGAGCACCGGCCCGACCAGCTCTCCGGCGGACAGCGCCAGCGCGTTGCGATTGCGCGCGCGACGATCATGCAGCCGGCGCTGATCCTGGCCGATGAACCGACCGGCAACCTCGATCGCGCCACCGGCGAAGAAGTCGTGCGTCTGCTGGAACAGTTGAACTCGCGTGGAGTCACGCTGATCGTCGTCACGCACGACGGCACGCTGGGCGCGCGCGCCCGGCGCCGGATCGACATGGAGGATGGCAGTGTCAAGCACGACACGGCCTTAGGCTGATGCTCCCATTCGACATCCTGCGTTTCGCGGTCAGTGCCGCGGCCGGCAACCGGCTGCGCACCGTGCTGCTGATGCTGGCGATGTCGATCGGCGTCGCGGCGGTCGTCGTGCTGACCGCGCTGGGCGACGGTGCGCGACGCTACGTCGTCAACGAGTTCTCTTCGCTCGGCACCAACCTCGTCATCGTGCTGCCGGGCCGCTCGGAGACCGGCGGCTTCAACCCGGCCAATGCGATCACCGGCACGCCGCGCGACCTGACGGTCGACGACGCCCTTGCGGTGCGGCGTGCAACCGCCGCGCGTCGCGTCGCTCCGCTCGCAGTCGGCACTTCGGAAATCAGCACCGGCGGCCGCCTGCGCGAAGCGCTGGTCGTCGGCACGACGGCCGAATATGTCGAAGTGCGCAATTTGAAGATGGGTCAGGGCCGCTTCCTGCCCGACGACGACTGGAACCACGGCGCGCCGGTGATTGCGCTCGGAGCGAAGGTCGCGACGGAGCTGTTCGGCAATGCGACAGCGCTGGGGCAGTTCGTGCGTATCGGGGACCGGCGCTTCCGCGTGATCGGCGTGCTGGCATCGAGCGGCACCGGCCTCGGCATGAACACCGACGAGCTGGCCTTCGTGCCGGTCGCGACCGCGCAGCAGATGTTCAACAGCAACACGCTGTTCCGCATCCTGATCGAAGCACGCAACCGTGACGCGATCGAGATCGCCAAGCAGCAGGTTCGTGACATCCTCAAGCAGCGGCACGAAGGAGAAGAGGACGTCACCGTCATCACGCAGGATGCGATCCTGGCGACGTTCGACCGCCTCCTCGGCACGTTGACGCTCGGGGTCGCGGGCATCGCCGCGATCAGCCTCGCGGTGGCGGGAATCCTCGTGATGAACGTGATGCTGGTTTCGGTCGCGCAACGCACGCCGGAGGTCGGGCTGCTGAAGGCGCTCGGCGCCACCGGTGGCGTCATCCGCAGCGTGTTCCTGGCCGAGGCCGCGATGCTGTCGGCCGCAGGGGCGGTGATCGGCTACGGCCTCGGACTGGCCGGCGCGGTGATCATCCGCACACTCTATCCGGCATTGCCCGCGTATCCGCCGGACTGGGCCGTGCTCGCGGCGCTCGGCACCGCGCTAGCGACCGGGCTGCTGTTCGGCGTATTGCCCGCCCGGCGCGCCGCCGCGCTCGACCCCGTACTGGCGCTGGCGAAAAGATGATCTGGAGTGACGGCGTCTTCCTCGCGCTGCGTGCAATCACCGCGCACCGCATGCGCAGTTTCCTGACGCTGCTCGGCATCGCGGTCGGCATCGCGGCCGTGATCCTGCTGACCTCGATCGGCGAGGGCATCCATCGTTTCGTGCTGGGAGAGTTCTCGCAGTTCGGCACCAACGTCGTCGGCATCGCGCCCGGGCGCGTGAAGACCGGCGGCGGTCCGCCGTCGGGCCTGCCCACGGCCGTGCGGCCGCTCACCTTCGACGATGCGCGCGCACTGCAGCGAGTGCCGCACGTGATCGGGGTCGTGCCGACGGTGTGGGGCAACTCTGAGGTCGGCGGCAACGGACGGCTGCGCCGCACGACGGTCTACGGGGTCAACGAGGACGCGCTGCAGCTGTTCAACATGGCGGTCAAGAGCGGCCAGTTCCTGCCGGCCGAGGACTGGGAGAACGCGCGTGCCTTCGTCGTGCTGGGCAGCAAGCTGAAGGAAGAGCTGTTCGGCACCAGCAACCCGCTGGGTGCGCGCGTGCGGATCGGCACGCTGCAGTTCCGCGTGATCGGCGTGCTGGCGTCGAAAGGTCAGTTCCTCGGCATCGACCTGGACGACACCGCGTTCATTCCCACCGCGCACGCGCTCGATCTCTTCAACAAGGAAGGTCTGACCGAAGTCCACCTGTCGTACGCGGAAGGCGCATCCGCCTCGGCCGTCGGCGAAGCTGCCAAGGCGCTGCTGACGGCGCGCCATGGCCGCGAGGATTTCACGATCACGACGCAGGAGGACATGCTGCGGACGCTGGGCAACATCCTCGACATCCTGACGATGGCCGTCGGCGCGCTCGGCAGCATCTCGCTGCTGGTCGGCGGCGTGGGCATCGTGACGATCATGACGATCGCGGTCGCTGAACGCACCAGCGAAGTCGGACTGATGCTGGCGCTCGGCGCCCAGCGGCGCACGATCCTGGGACTGTTCCTCGGCGAGGCGGTCGTCCTCGCCGCGCTGGGCGGCGTCTTCGGTCTGGTGCTCGGCGTCGGGCTGGCACAACTGATCCACGCCGTCGTGCCCGCGTTGCCGGTGCACACGCCGATCCTGTATGCGGTGCTCGCAATCGCGCTTTCCGCGGTGATCGGGCTCACCGCCGGCGTGTTGCCGGCGCGTCGCGCGTCGCTGCTCGATCCGGTGGAATCCTTGCGCGCGGAGTAACCGCCGCGCAGCGACGCGTCCTTAGCGCGGGCGGCGCGGCCGCGCGCCGACACCCCACAGCGCGACGAGTCCGAGCAGGTTCAGCCAGCCGAGCGCTCCGCCGCCGCCGGAGGTCGGCGCATTGGCCGCGCTCGGCGCGGGCGCCGGTGCCGGGGCCGGTGCAGGGGCTGGTGCAGGCGCACCGGTGGCGGTGGCCGTGCCCTGCAATGAAAGCGATCGCGGCGCGACACCGCCGCTGAAGTTGATCGTCCAGGCCGCGCTGCGCGAACCAGCCGCCGTCGGCGCGAACTGCGCGCCGATCGAGCAACTCATTCCCGGGCCCAGGGCATAGCCGGCAATGCATTGCTGTGTTCCGGCCGACGGGGCTGCAACCAGGAAGTCGCCGGCGTTGCCGCCGCCGCCGATGACGGCGGGAGTGCCGAACGTGACCGATACGGTTGAACTGTTGGTGAACAGGATCCCGACCATCGCGCTCGTCGCGCCGACCTGCGTGCTGTTGAACATCACCGGGTTCGGCGTCGCGGCGGGTGGCGCCGCCGGAGGCGCCGCGCCCGGCGGAGGAGCGAACGGCGGCGGCGGCGGCGCGCTCGGGCCGCGCATGATGTAGGCGGCAAGGTCGGCGCGGTTTTGCGCGGTGTAGCCGGAGAAGGCGCCCATGCCGCCGCTATTGCCGTTGATTGCGCCGTTGATGCGCGACAGCACACCCGCCTCGTCGATGCCGCGGCTCTGGAAGAAGGTGCGGAACAACGGGCCGGGCGCGTGACAGTCTTCACAGTTCACCATCCCAGTCACCGGGATGCTCACGCGCTGCACGTAGAGCGCTGCACCTGCGACCGGATCTCCGGTCTGGGCCAACGCGGCGCCGCTGCCGCAGGCAGCAAGCGCGATCGCCGCATGCGGCAGGGTACGCAGATGAAACAGGTGGCGGCGGTTCGTCATGGCCGGGCCGAATCGAGAAGAAGTCTGGGAAAGACTGCGAACCAGTCTATCCACGCCGCATGGATTTCACCGTCGTACGAACGGTGTAGCGCCCCGCGTGCGAACGGATGAGGAAGGCGCTATTCCGCCTTGCGCTCAGGAGCGCGGGCGCCAAGCGCGGCGATCTTCCTTGCGTACAGATCGATGCCGGGTTTCGCACTCAGGCCGTGCGCGATGATGCTGAGCAGGACGGTCGCCATGACCGTGAGCCGGATCGTCGGCTCTCCGGGCAGATCCGCTTCGTGTTCCAGGAACATGAGGCCGAGCACGATCGAAGCCAGGCCGCGCGGACCGAACCAGCCGACAAAGAGCACGGTGGTTCGGCTGAGGCCCGTTCCCGCGAGCGCGATTGCCACCGGCACCATGCGCACCAGCGTCAGGCTGGCGACGGCATAGAGCAGCACGGCGGGCGTGAAGTTGTTCCACTCGCGGGCGACCAGCACGCCGAACAGGAAGAACACGAAGAAGTTGAATAACTGGCCCCAGTCCTCCGTGAACTCGATGCTGTGCTGGCCAACCTTGCTGAAGCCGACCCGGGCGGCGAGCCCTGCAACGAAGGCCGCGATGAACATGCTTGCGTGAGTGGCCTCGGACGCAATCACGCACAGCAGAGGCAGCGCCACGACGCCGAGTTGTATCAGGGGCGGTGTGATCCATTCGCGGCGCCTGGAGGCTTCGAGCAGATATCCGCCCGCCAGCCCGATGACGACACCGATCAGTGCACCGTAACCGAGCTGCTCACGCAGAAACCTGCCCAGCACGCCGGTCACGTCGCCGCCGCTGTGCTGGGCTGCGGCCAGCGCGATGAAAAACATCAGGAACGGAACGGAGAGCCCGTCGTTCAGACCGGCCTCGACGTTGAGGGCCTCCCTGATCCGCTGTGGAACGCGATCACTCGCGACGATCACCTGCCCGAGCCCTGCATCGGTGGGCGCCAGGATCGCGGCGATGATTCCCGCTTCCCACCAAGAGAGTCCGCCGAGTATCACCATCGCGCCGACCGCCCCCAGCACGATCGTCAGCAGCATTCCGACGGTGAGCAGCCGGACCGGCAGTCCGCCGTTCTTCTCGAGCAGTCGCGGCGCAACACGCGCGGCGTCGGTGAATAGCGTCATGACCAGGCCGATCTCAGCGATCAGCAGGAAGGACTTGCGGTCGATCGCAAGCTCCTGAGCCGCCGATGGCAGCAGCAGCATCAGCGCGCCGGCGGCGGAGAAAACGATCGGCGCGGTGATGACGGTCTGCTCCAGCCGACGGGACACGAGGCTGTACAGGAAGACGACGGTGATGAAGACGGCGATCAGGGTCATCAGGCGGGCCCGCGCTCACGCGACCGCGCACTCTAGCGCGAGGGGGCCGCCGCACCGCCCGCGTTCCGGATCTGAAGGAGCTAGGACGTTTCGCGCTCGAGCAGCGCGCGCTTGCGCTCGACACCCCAGCGGTAGCCGGACAGTGCGCCGTCGCTGCGAACGACGCGATGGCAGGGAATCGCGACCGCCAGTGTGTTCGAGGCGATCGCGTGCGCAACCGCGCGTACCGACTTCGGCGCGCCGATCCGGTTTGCCACGTCGGAGTAGCTGACCGTCCTGCCGGCCGGAATCTCGCGCAGTGCCTGCCAGACGCGCTGCTGGAACGCGGTGCCGCGCACGTCGAGTGGCAGTTCGAGACCCAGGCCCGGCGCCTCGACGAAACCCACGACCTTCGCGACGAGTTGTTCGAACTCGCGGTCGCCACCGATCAGGTGCGCGCGCGGGAATTGGTCCTGCAGGTCGCGCGCGAGGGCATCCGGATCGTCGCCCAGCATGATTGCGCAGACGCCACGCGCGCTTGCTGCCACCAGGATCGAACCGAGCGAACACTCGCCGATTGCGAAGCGGATCTGCGTCTCCGCTCCGCCGGCGCGATAGCGGGTCGGCGTCATGCCCAGCACGTCGCTCGAGCGGTCATAGAAGCGGCCGCTCGAGTTGTAGCCGGCGCCGTAGATCGCCTCGGTGACCGTGCTGCTGCGCTCGAGTTCGGTGCGGATCCGGCGGTAGCGGTGCGCCGCGGCGTATTGCTTCGGTGTCACTCCGGTCGCGGCCTTGAAGACGCGATGCAGGTGGTATGCGCTCATTCCCGCACGCTGCGCGAGTTCGTCGAGGCTCGGCGGCTGTTCGGCGCTCTCGATGAAACGGCACAGTTCCGCGATCAGCGTGGCATGGGGTGCTGTGGTCGCAGCGAGGTTCGGCTTGCAGCGCTTGCACGGACGGAACCCTGCGCGCTCGGCATCGGCCGAGGTCGCGTGGAATTCGACATTCTCGGGCCGCGCGGTGCGGGCCGCGCAGGAGGGGCGGCAGTACACGCCGGTGCTCTTGACCGAATAAAAGAAGGTGCCGTCCGCAGCCGCGTCGCGCGCGACGACGGCAGCCCAGCGCGGGTCGCTGACGGTCGCGGCGGCGAGCAGTTCGGCCTTGGTGGTCATGTTCATTGGATTGTCTCAGCTCGGCGTGATCGATGCCCGGAATGTAGGCGGCACCGCGGATCGCCGAACTCCGGGACTTGCGATTGAATTCGAATTCGATCTCCCAGTCATCCCCGAGTGCCGGTCGAGCGTGGCCGCAGCGCGATCACGACCAATGCCAGCGCGCAAAAGCCGGCGCCCGCCTGGAACGTGCTCCGCGCACCGAGGACGTCCCAGAGTGCCCCCGCCAGCACGCTGGCAGCCAGCATCGCGATGCCGCTGACCAGGTTGAAGAAGCCGAACGCGGTGCCGCGCAGGTCGGGTGGCGAAGCGTCCGCGACCATCGTCGCGAGCAGGCCCTGCGTGATCGCCAGATGCAGTCCCCAGAGCGAAATGCCGACCCACACCCACGGCCAACCGGCGCTGTACGCCAGCGCGAGGTCGGCGCCGATCAACACGATCAGGCCGAGCGCGAGCAGCCGCTCGTGACTCATCGAATCGGACAGGCGCCCCATCGGATAGGCGCCGAGGGCGTAGACGACGTTCATCGCGATCAGCACCAGCGGTGCCAGCGCGAGAGGCAGGCCGCCCTGCTGTGCGCGCAGCACGAGGAAGGCCTCGCTGAAGCGCGCCAGCGTGAAGACCGCTCCGAGCACCACGACCCACCAGTAGTGCTTTCCGAGCCGCGCCAGACTCACGCGCGAGATCGGGTTGACACGGACGGAGGCACGCCGGGTTTCCGGTTCCCTGACGCCGAACGCGAGCAGTGCGACGGCCATGAAGCCGGGCACGATCGCGACCCAGAACACGGCCCGGAAATCGTCGTTCGAGAGCAGCATCAGCCCGATCGCAAGCAGCGGTCCAAGGAAGGCACCGACGGTGTCGAGCGACTGGCGCAGGCCATAGGCCGCGCCGCGGATCTCGGCTGGCGCAAGATCGGCCACGAGCGCGTCGCGCGGGGCGCCGCGGAGGCCCTTGCCGACGCGGTCGATGAGCCGCGCCGCCAGCACCATTGGCGAGGACGCCGCGATCGCGAACAGCGGCTTCGACAGCGCTCCGAGTGCATAGCCGAAGAGTGCGAGCGGCTTGCGCTTGCCCCAGTAATCGCTGAGCGCACCGGAGAACACCTTGACGATCAGCGCCGTCGCTTCGGCCGCACCCTCGATCAGGCCGATCGTCAGCGCGCTCGCTCCCAGCACGGAAACCAGGAACACCGGCAGCAGGCTGTGGATCATCTCGGACGAGATGTCCATCAACAGGCTGACGAACCCCAGCGCCCAGATCGCGGGCGGAATCTTCGGTCGCCGGGAGCCGGCAAAGTTCACGTGTGCGCGCTTCGCAGCGGCTGATCGGCCGCCAGCGTGGCGATGATCGGGCACGGCCGATCCAGGTCCGCGTGTTCGCATTCGGCAACCAGATGCCGGAGGGCCCGCTGCATTCGTCTGAGGTCCGCCACCTTGGCCTCGATCTGCTGCAGGCGCTCGGTCGAGATCCGGCGGATCGAGCGGCGGTCGGCTCCGTCCTCGAGCTTCAGCAATTGCGCGATTTCATCGAGCGAGAAGCCGAGTTCCTGTGAACGCTTGATGAAGCGAATACGATCAAGGAGGCCCGCGGGGTAGTGCCGGAAGGCGCCTGAGGTGGCGGGAACGGGCAGGAGCCCGCGCCGCTGGTAATAGCGAATCGTTTCGACACCGACGCCGGCCGCGCGTGCCAGCCGACCGATGGTCATCGTTGCGGTTCCGGCTGTGGATGCGGTCATTCCTGAAGCTCCGGAAAATCTGCTTGACTCTGGGGTAGGGTACGGACTCTAAGCTTCCCGCATCGAAGTGTCGACGGGAGTTGCGATGGAACACTCACACGCGCATGGCAGTCACGATTGCTGCGCCGATGCACCTGGCAGGCAGACATCGCCGACCGTACTGAAGGACCCGGTCTGCGGTATGTCGGTGACCGAGGACTCGCCATACCGGCTGGAGCACGAAGGGCGTCCTTACTATTTCTGCAGCGCCGGCTGCAAGGCGAAGTTCGCCGCGACGCCTGCGAGATACCTTGCACCCGAGCCGACGCCTCTGACGGCCGTGGAAGCTCCGGCGGGCACGATCTACACGTGTCCGATGCATCCGGAGGTGAGGCAGGACCATCCGGGAAACTGTCCGAAGTGCGGCATGGCGCTCGAACCGGAGATGCCGAGCCTGGAGGATGAAGAGAACCCCGAACTGACGGATTTTCGTCGTCGCTTCTGGTGGACGTTGCCACTGACGGTCGTCGTCGCTGTGCTCGGAATGTTCAGCCATCGACTGCACTTGTTCGAGATGGCGACTCAAAGCTGGATCGAACTGCTGCTGACCGCGCCGATCGTGCTCTGGGCCGGCTGGCCGTTCTTCGTTCGCATGGCGCAGTCGATCAGGAACCGCAGCCCGAACATGTGGACCCTGATCGGGCTCGGCACCGGGGCCGCGTTCGTCTACAGCGTCGTGGCGACGATTGCGCCGCAGGTGTTCCCGGAGTCCTTTGTGTCGATGGGTCGCGTCGCGGTCTATTACGAGGCGGCCGCCGTCATCATTTCGTTGACGCTGCTGGGGCAGCTTCTCGAACTCAAGGCACGCTCGCAGACATCGGCAGCGATCAAGGCCCTGCTCGGGCTCGCGCCGAAGACTGCGCGTCGCATCACGTCCGACGGCAGCGAGGAAGACATACCGCTCGCGCATGTACATGTCGGCGACACGCTGCGGGTCCGGCCGGGAGAAAAGGTGCCGGTCGACGGCATCGTCCTCGAGGGCGGCAGTGCAGTGGACGAGTCGATGCTGACCGGCGAGCCGATGCCCGTCACCAAGCGCACGGACGACAAGCTGATCGGTGGCACGCTCAATACCAGCGGCGCGCTGATCATGCGCACGGAGCGCGTCGGCAGCGCAACCGTGCTCGCCCAGATCGTTCAGCTCGTCGCACAGGCGCAGCGCTCAAGGGCCCCGATGCAACGCATGGCCGATCATGTTGCCGGCTGGTTCGTGCTCGTCGTCGTGGCGATTGCAGTCGCGACCTTCTTCGGCTGGGGCCTGTTCGGCCCCGAACCGAGCTGGGTCTACGGACTGGTCAACGCTGTCGCGGTCCTGATCATCGCCTGCCCCTGCGCGCTGGGATTGGCGACGCCGATGTCCGTCATGGTGGCCACCGGGCGCGGGGCCCTGCAAGGCGTGCTGTTCCGCGACGCGGCGGCGATCGAGAACATGCGCAAGGTCGATACGCTGATCGTCGACAAGACCGGGACGCTGACCGAAGGCAGGCCTGTCTTCGAGCGTGCGGTGCCGGCCGAGGGATTTTCGGCCGACGAGGTCCTGCGCCTGGCGGCGAGCCTGGACCAGGGCAGCGAACATCCGCTGGCGCACGCAATCGTGCGGGCTGCGAAGGAGCGAGAGCTCGTGCTCGACAAGGCAGAGTCCTTCGAGTCGGAAAGCGGCATCGGTGTGCGCGGACGCGTAGGCGGTCGGAGGCTCGCGCTCGGCAACTCGGCGCTGATGCAGCTGGCCGCCATTTCCGTGGAAAGCCTTGCGGCCGACGCCGAAGGGTTGCGCGCACAGGGTGCGAGCGTGATGTTCCTCGCGGTCGATGGCCGGCTGGCGGGTCTGCTCGCGGTGTCGGATCCGATCAAGCCGAGTGCGACGGAGGCCCTGGCCGCGCTCAAGGCGGCCGGCCTGCGCGTCGTGATGGCGACCGGCGACGGGCTGACGACCGCAAAGGCCGTGGCCGCCCGGCTGGGAATCGAGGAAATCCACGCCGAGGTCAAGCCGGCCGACAAGCTGGCGCTGGTCGCGCGGCTGCAGCAGGAAGGACGGGTCGTCGCAATGGCAGGTGACGGGATCAACGACGCGCCGGCGCTGGCGAAGGCCGACGTCGGAATCGCGATGGGCACCGGAACCGATGTCGCGATGGCAAGTGCGCCGGTCACGCTGGTCAAGGGGGATCTGCGGGGTGTGGCACATGCGCGGGAACTGTCCGAGTCCACCGTCAGGAACATGAAGCAGAACCTCGGTTTCGCGTTCGTCTACAACGCGCTCGGGATCCCGCTCGCCGCGGGGGTGCTGTATCCGCTGACGGGCTGGCTGCTGTCGCCGATGATCGCCGCGCTGGCGATGAGCCTCAGCTCCGCGTCGGTCATCACCAACGCGCTGCGATTGCGCAAGCCGGCGTGACTCCCCCGTGTCTGGGCGGGTTCGTAAGCCGTGCTCCGGCCGACCGGGAACGATCCGCGATGATCGCTTGCCGGCCGACCGGAACCTCGGGGTCTCATCACTTCCTCACTGCCGCTTGCGCCACCTGGATGGCGCGTACGGCTTGCTGCTGCGGACGGCCCTGCTGGGCCTGCGCAACCACTTCGGCGTATTCAACCCGACCGAAGTTTTCGGCGAAGACGCCGACCACGATCACGGCGAAGATCGCGAAGATCACGACTCCATGGAAGACGTCGCCCTTCGCTCCACCTGGCTTCCAGCGTTTCATGACACTCTCCCTGCGGTGAAGGCTGCACAAACAAAAAGCCCGGAGGCGATTCGCGATCCGGGCTTCGGTGCAGCCGGGTCCAGCTAGGTGCCTGGACCTCCGCCCGGATCGTGGGTCGGCGTGCTGCGGCCAAACTTCAGACCGCCGACCTCCAGCACTGCGATTCCGGCGCGCGACAGGGTCGCGTCCCGGCACACGCCCTGAGCCGCGAGCGTCGCTCGCTGCGGGGGCCTGTAATCGCTGTTCATCTGGACCATCTCTGAACTCTCTTTTCGACCGGCCTCATTGCCGGTCGATGCAATCCTAGAGCGAGTCTGCGTCACTGCAAAGGAAATCCTGCGTGAAAATTCGGCAGGCACGATCGAACGTCAAAGCTCTAACATCGCGTCGCGGTTCCATTGACTTGCCGCCTGCATGGGCGGAGGCTATCCGGCGTTGACCGGACGACTATCGCGATTTGAGGAGAGACCCAAGATGGCTGAAAGACCGAAGGTTTGTTTCGATCGCGTCCTGCCGCGCGACCTGATGCGCTTCCAACCCACGACGCGCGGACCGCAAGGCCGCACCCGTGCCATAGCGCCGATCGGCAAGACCTGGATGAATGGCTCGACGCTGCGCGTGCGGTTCATGGGTGGCACGCCGGCCCAGCAGGGGAAGACGCGCGAGCAGGCCGGCTGGTGGTCGGCGGTGGCCAACCTGAAGTTCGACTTCAACAACGCTTCGGACGCGGAAATCCGGATCAAGTACGACGAGGACGATGGTGCCTGGTCCTACATCGGCACCGACTGCAAGGGCATTCCGCTGAACGAGCCGACGATGAACCTCGGTTTCCTGGACGGCGGCACGGTGGCGCACGAGTTCGGGCACGCGATCGGCCTGGCTCACGAACACCAGAATCCCGCCGGCGGCATCCAGTGGAACGAGCCGGTCGTCCTCCGCGAGATGGCGAAGTCGCCCAACTTCTGGAACGAGCAGACGACGCGTCACAACATCCTGCGCAAATACACGGCCGATCAGTTGAACGGAACGAAATTCGATCCGGAATCGATCATGTTGTATTTCTTTCCGGCGGACTGGACGCTGAACGGCATCGGCACCAAGGCGAACGAAGTGCTGTCGGCGATCGACAAGGGCTTCATCGCCGGCGCGAAGATGTACCCGAAGACCGGCCACGTGGTGGCCGACGCCGTGGAGTTGAAGGTCAATGCGCCGCGCCGGACGGCGGCCGCAATCGGAAAGGTCGGCGAGGAAGACCTGTTCACGTTCACTGCGGCGAAGGATGGTCGCTATGTGATCGACACGTCCGGACCGACCGACGTCGTGATGAAGCTCTTCGGCCCGGACAGCGAGACCGCGCTGATCGCCGAGGACGACGACTCCGGCTTTGGAACGAACGCGCGTATCACTGCCAACCTGATCGCCGGCAAGTATTGGGCGCAGGTCCGCCACTACAACCGCGCGAGCGGCATGGGCAACTACTCGATCAAAGTGCGCAAGTTGTGAAATACGGTGCCGGCGTCGGCCTGTCGGCATCGGACGGTCCCGTTCGCACCGGGGCCCGACGGTGAAGCAGGCCGCCGCCGCCGCGCACATCCGCCAGCTCTGCTCGCTCGGCCTGCCGGCCGAAGCGATCATTCCGGCATTGCTGCGATCGCTCCACCAGCCTGCCCCGTGCGACCTGGCGGCGTTCTTCTGGGTCGATGCCGCGGGCGACATGACACATATGTATTCCGAGAAGATGCTGTCGGCCGAAGCGACCGGACGCTATTTCGGGCTTCATTACGAAAGTGCGGTGCACGCGTTTCGCGAGCGGGTGCTGGCGTTGGCGCGTGATGGTGAATCCACGCGCGAGACAGTCGTCGATTCGAAGACAAGGGCGAGCGACTACTACCGGGAGATCCTTGAGCCGCTCGGCGCGTTTCGCATCCTGCACGGGATCGTGCAGGACCGCGGCGCGCCGCTCGGGCTGATGGCGCTGTATCGACCGCAGCATGCAGCGGGCTTCAGCGCCGCCGAACACGCGATCGTCGAAACGGCGTGTCGCTACCTGCTGCCGGCGATGCGAAGCGAAACGGGTCCGGTGGCCGCGGACCAGTATCGAGAGAGCGGGCAGGCCGCGCTCCTGGTCTGCGCGCGCGATGGCAATGTCAGGCAGGCGTCGGGACGTGGGCATGCGCTACTGGCCCAGGCCAGCGGCTGCCGCATCAATCGAAACACGATCACCGGAGAGTTGCAGCAATCCGGACTCGCACTGCTGCGCCGGCTGCTCGCGGGTGCGATTGCAGACCCCGCTGCGGATGCGCAGCTGCCCAGTCTTCAAACGACAAATGAATGGGGTTCATTCAGGCTGCGCGCGTATCCGCTCGGCGAGGACTTCGGAGTGCTGATCGAGCGCCACGAGCACTTGATCGTGCGTCTGGTCGATGCGATGCACGGATTGCAGCTCTCGGCCCAGCAGCGCGAGGTCGCGCTGCTGCTGGCACGTGGGCACAGCAACGCGCAGATCGCCGATGCGCTGGGCGTTTCGTTGAACACTGCGAGCTATCACGTGAAGCAGCTGTACGGAAAGCTGGACGCGCACGACCGCGCTGAAGCGATCGCGCGCATTCTGGACGGCCACACGGTCCGGCGCTGAGTTCCGCGCCGTCGACTCTCGACGGCGAATCGAATCCCGCTGCTCGGGTAGGGCCCGAGGCAGACTTGACCCGGGAGAAGTCCCGGTCACGCGGGACGAGGAGGCAACACTGCTGAATTGGCTGACACAGGCAACGATCGCACAGCTTGCGGGCCAAAGACCCGAGGGGCATGCTGCGACGATGGAAGGACGGATGCCGGAGGTCGTGCTACGCGCGCAGTTCGCGTCGGCTTGCGTGACGCTCGCCGGCGCGCTTGCGTGCGGCACGGGCGGCGCGGCGGCCTCCGAGGCGCTGCTCCCTGCCGGCACCTACGTCGCCACGCACACCGATCTCGTTGCCTCCGGGCGCGCCTGCGGGAACGGCACGCCACTCGAGCCCTCGTTCGTGCTGAGCATTGGGCCGGTCGGCGCCGAGAATGCGCCCGCCGCGGTCGCGGTGCTGCGCGAAGACGGCGGCATCGCGATGCCGGTCGTGCCTGCGAGCGGCGACGGGGCGCACAAACTCGTCGACCCTACCGAGCCGCCGACGCACACGATCGGCGAACTCGTCGTTCTGCAGCGCGAGCCGCAGCCGCTGCTCGCGATCAGCTACAACTATCTCGACTCCGATTGCCGGGTGGGCGGCACGCTGACGCTCGCGCCCGCGTCCGACCCCGCGATCGCCGCGAGCACCGCGCGACTGGTGGAGACGATGAACGCCTTCGGGCGGCGCGACGCGCTGCGCGCGGCGGGCAACTCGCGTGCGGCGCTCGAGCCAGGCGTTAGCGCCCGCGCGCTCGCGGCCGCCGAGCTCGGCTCCGAACACTGGCTGGCGCTGAACGCCGGCACCAACCTCGCATCGCTCCACCGGGACCTGGACGAGTTCGCGACCGCGAAGGCGCTGTTCGAAGACCTCATCCCGCGCATCGGTGCAACGCTCGGGCCGGACCACTTCCAGGTGTGGCGCGCGCGGCAGAACCTGGCGCTGGTGCTGTGGGACGTCGGCGACTACCAGGCGGCGGAAACGCTGTTGCGCGCGGTGGCCGACCGCTACGTCACGATGCTCGGCCCCGATGACGTGCACGCGCTCGGCACGCGCACCAACCTCGGGACGCTGCTCTTCCAGCGCGGACGCGTCATCGAGGCCGAGCAGATCATGTTCGACGTGCTGCAGCGATTCGAGCGCGTGCAGGGGCCCGACCACCCGCGCACGATGGTCACGCTGAACAACCTCGCGACGCTGCTGTCGACCGCGGGCCGCCACGAGGAGGCCTTCATCTACTACTCGACGGCGGTCGAGCGCTACCGGCGCACGCTGGGCCCGAGGCACCCGGCGACACTGCGCGCGGAGAGCAACCGCTTCGTCGTGATGCCGCGGCTTGGCCTGCGTAGCGAGGCCGCCGATGGGCTGCAGGAGGTGCTCCTCGCGCGCCGCGAGGTGCTGGGCGCGCAGCACTCGGAGACGCTGCTCTCCCAGCAGGCGCTCGCGCACCTGATCGCCGACGACGGGCGCGTTGCCGAGGCGGTCGAGCTGCTGCGCGCGGTCGCGGCCGGCCGCGAGGCCACGAGCGGGCCGCTGCACGCCGAAA
Source organism: Burkholderiaceae bacterium (assembly GCA_036732825.1). GTDB lineage: Bacteria > Pseudomonadota > Gammaproteobacteria > Burkholderiales > Burkholderiaceae_F > DAINBQ01. Next base: position 15,932 of record DAINBQ010000017.1, read on the forward strand.
CGCTGCTCGCGCACGGCTATCTCGGCCGCTATGAGCTCAAGCTGGGCCACAAGGCCGAGGCGCTCGAGCGCATGCGCGCGGCGCACGCGCGCGCCGCCGCCGCGCTCGGCCGCGGCGATCGCATTACGCTCGAGCTCGCAGCGGTGCTCGGCGAGGCCGAGCGCGACGCCGGCGAGCTCAGGGCCTCGCGCTCGACGCTCGCTGCTGTAGTCGATGGCGTCGAGCGCTGGCGCGAAGAGGGCGCATCCAGTCCGACGGCGCGGCGCGACCTGTTCTCGCGCTGGGTGTCGTCGTACAAGTCGCTCGCCGCCGTCGAGCTCGCGCTCGGCGATACGCGCGCCGCGTTCGAGCAGACGGAGCGCTCGAAGGCGCGCGTGCTGGTCGAGACGCTTGCTCTGCGCCGCAGCGAGGTCAGCGACGTGCTGCCGCCCGACGCCCTCCGGAGGCTCGCGGAGCTCGATCGCGAGCTCGCGCAGGTCGAGGCCGAGATCGCTCGTGCCCCGCGTGATGCAAGCGCGCGCTTGCCGCTCGAGGAGCGGCGCAGCGAAACGGCCGTCCGCGCGGCCACGCTGCGCCGCGAGCTGCGCTCGAGCTATCCCCGCTACGCGGCACTCTCGGAGGCACGGGTGCTTGGCGTGGCGGAGGGGGCGCGCGACTTGCCCGCGGGGGCCACATTCGTGAGCTACCTGCGCGACGGCGAGCGGCTGCTCGCGTTCTTGGTCGACCGAAGGGGACTCCCCGTCGGTCGCGATCTCGGTGCGTTCCCGGGGCTCGACGACGCAGTGCTCGCCTATCGAACGCTGCTCACCGCGCCGAATCCCGCCGCACCGCCCCCGGTGTGGCGCCTTCGCGACGGACGCTATAGCGTCGATCCGGCAGCGGTCGAAGGCGCGGTGCGAATCCGCGACCCGAACCTGATCGGCACCGAACTCGCGGCGCGCCTGATCGAGCCGATCCCGGAACTCGCGCGGAGTCGTCGCTGGATCGTGTCGCCGGACAGCGCGCTCGCGCTGGTTCCGTTCGAGACGTTGCCGTATCGCGGCCGGCCGCTGGTCGAGACCCGTGAGATCAGTTACGCCCCGTCGCTCACCGTGTACGCCCTCACCGCGAGGCGCGGCCGCGACTACGACCGTCGCACGGACCGCGCTGGGCTCTACGCGATGGGCGCGGCGATCTACGAGACGGCCGCACGAGCGGACGCAGCGCCGGCGCGTGCTCGACCCGAGCTGGCGCGGCTCGAAAGCGCGCTCGCCGTCGATCCGGGCGGCGTGCGCCGCGCCTACGACGTCATCGGCGCGCAATGGCTGAACCTGCCGCAGTCGGCGTCCGAGATCGAGGCGGTCGCAGCGCGCTTCGATGCGAGCCAGGTCACGCTGCGCCGCTACGGCGAGGCCACCGAGGCGCGCCTGAAGGACGACGACCGCCAGGGTACGCTCGCGCGCCATCGCTACGTACTCCTGTCCGCGCACGGATTCCTCTCGACCGAGGCGCCGAGCCTCTCGGCAGTGGTGCTCGGCCAAGTTGACGTGACCCCCGAAGCCGACGGCTATGTCACTGCGGCCGAGTGGACGAGCTACACGCTACGCAGCGACCTGATCGTGATCTCGGCCTGCGAGACCGGGGCGGGGAAGGTGATCGAAGGTGAAGGCGTCGCGGGCCTTCCCTACGCGCTGTTCGTCGCCGGCAATCGAAACGCGCTCCTGTCGCTATGGCCAGTCGCCGACCGCAGCACGGCGGAGTTCGTCGAGCGCTTCTTCAGCCACCTGCGCGCCGGGCTATCGCAGTCCGCAGCGCTCACGCGCACCAAGCGCGAGTTCGCGCGCGAGGAGAAGTACGGCGCCCCGCGGTACTGGGCGCCGTTCGTGCTCTGGGGAGCGTAGCCCTCGGCCGCAAGTTGTTGTCGAATTTGCGGACCTTGATATATCCGAGAAAATTTCTGATGTCGTTGAACACTGCGAGCTATCACGTGAAGCAGCTGTACGGAAAGCTGGACGCGCACGACCGCGCTGAAGCGATCGCGCGCATTCTGGACGGCCACACGGTCCGGCGCTGAGTTCCGCGCCGTCGGCTCTCGACGGCGGATCGCATCCCACCCGCTCGGGTAGGACACATCCCGTGGCAGCGGGTGGGGCGGCGCAGGCCGCATCCCGGCACATTGCGATCACCGCTGCGCGAACACTCTCTCAATCGAAATCCCCGCGCAATCGGCCAGCCGTGTTTCTCCCCTCTCGGCTGCCACGGTCACCAGGCATCAGTTGGCGGTGGTCGTGGACGACGGGGCTTAAACGTGAAGGAGTCTTGCCATGAAAGCCACGCAATCGATCGTTGCAATGTTCGTCCTGAGTGCCGCCGGTGCCGCTTTTGCCGGTGGTGGCCCGTACCCCGAGCCGGCAATTCCCGAGTCGGGTCCGGTGAGCCGTGCGCAGGTGATCTCGGAGTTGCGCGAAGCGCAGCGTCTCGGACTGATGACTGTCGGCGAGGGCGATGTGCCGTCCGATCCGCGTCACCAGGTCGCGGCGACGAAGAGCCGGGCGCAGGTGATCGCCGAACTGCGCGAAGCACAGCGCCTTGGGCTGATGAACTTCGGTGATGGTGATGTTCCGGCTGCGACGCCGGCGCAGGAACGGCAGATCGCCGAAGCCGGCCGCCGCGCTGCGGAGCCGACGCGCTTCGCCGAGCACGACTAGCTGGAAAGCGTCAGCAGCAAAAAAATCGACCCGTCGCGAACGCGACGGGTCGATTCCCTTTGGCAACAGTCGGCGACCAGCTGGAGTCGCGCCGTTACTTGTTCTTGCCCTTGCCGTTGCCTTTGCCTTTGCCTTTTCCGTTCGACGAAGGGTGCTGTGCCTGGTATTGCGGCACGTACACGTTGTTGTACCAATCCTCCTTCACGAAGTAGACCGGGCGGCTGCAGGCGTCGTACTTGTGGCAGTGCTTGCGCCAGTTCTTCGCGTGACCGGGCGGCACGTGCAGGTAGATCGGCTGAACCGGCTGCACGACCCGGACCGGCTGGATGACAACCGGCTGTGGATAGACAACGACGGGTCGCGGCACATTGCCGATGTCGATCTGGCCGTAGAAGCCCGGCTGGCCTACGCTGATCGAAACTCCGACGTCGGTCGCCATCGCGGGGGTTGCCGCGATGAGCATGGTTGCTAGCAGGTAACGCTTCATCTTTGATCCCTCCAGTGTCTCTGTGTCCAACGCGCGGGCGCATCGCCCGGACGACACCCGATACCTCGGGAAGCTACCGCCGATCGCGTGGGGTAGCCGATTGAAAAAGCAGCAACTTTCGGGCCTTTGCCTGCACCTCGGCGCGTGGCTTAACGCGTTCGCGTAGGTTCAGGACAGCGGCGATCGCTTCAATGCGTCATCAGGGCGACGAGCGGGTCACCGCAAGACCGCGCCCTTCGCCAGGCGAGGTCATCGCAGATGCCCGCCTAGAATCCGGCTCGACGACTCGGCGGGCGCCCCTTCCTCTCAACGCGTGAACCAATGACCAGGACTCTCAGGATTGCAGTGATTCCCGGCGATGGCATCGGCAAGGAAGTCATGCCGGAAGGGTTGCGCGTGCTCGAAGCCGCGGCGCGCCGATTCGACTTCCGGCTCGAACTGCTGCAGATCGAGTGGGCCAGCTGCGACTACTACCTGCAGACCGGAAAGATGATGCCGGATGACTGGAAGTCGCAGCTCTCGGGGAACGATGCCATCTATTTCGGTGCGGTCGGCTGGCCCGCGAGCGTGCCCGATCACGTTTCGCTGTGGGGCTCGCTGCTGAAGTTCCGGCGCGAATACGACCAGTACATCAATCTGCGGCCGGCGCGGCTCTTCGACGGCGTGCCGTGCCCGCTGGCGGGACGCAAGCCGGGCGACATCGATTTCATGATCGTGCGCGAGAACACCGAGGGCGAATACACGAACCTCGGCGGCATCATGTACGAGGGCACCGAACGCGAGGTCGTGATCCAGGAGTCGGTATTCAGCCGGCACGGCGCGGACCGGGTGCTCAGGTATGCGTTCGAACTGGCGCAATCGCGTCCGCGCAAGCACCTGACAGTGGCCACCAAGTCCAACGGTATTGCGATCAGCATGCCGTGGTGGGACGGCCGCGCGGACACAATTGGAAAATCCTATCCGCAGGTGACGATCGACAAGCAGCACATCGACATCCTGACGGCGCGCTTTGTCCTGCAGCCCACGCGCTTCGACGTGGTCGTCGCGACCAACCTGTTCGGCGACATCCTGTCCGACCTCGGCCCCGCCTGCACGGGCACGATCGGGCTCGCACCGTCGGCCAACCTGAATCCGGAGCGTCACTTTCCGTCACTGTTCGAGCCGGTACACGGATCGGCGCCCGATATCTATGGCCGGAACATCGCGAACCCGGTTGCGATGATCTGGTCAGGGGCGCTGATGCTCGACTTTCTGGGCGAGCGTGATGCGCACGATGCGATCCTGCGCGCGATCGAGCAGGTGCTTGCACAGGGCCCGCGCACGGCGGACCTGGGTGGCAAGGCGTCGACGACCGAGATGGGCAAGGCGATCGCGACCCTGGTCGGGTCCGCGCGCGGCTGAGACCCGCGTCAGATCGGCGAACGCGTCACACGCAGTCGCGCACTCGCCAATTACCGCGCTTCCTGGAAGTGCTTGCGACGGCGTTCCTCGGAAACGAATTCCTCGAGATCGGGATCGAGCGCGTTGCGCGAGGAGACGATGCCGACCAGCTTGCCCTTGTCGAGCACCGGCATATGGCGGAATCCGTTTTCGTGCATCAGCAGCATCGCAGTGCCGTAAGGTTTCTCGGGAGCGATGGTTTTCGGATCGCGAGTCATCACGTCGGCCAGCGCGGTCGCCTTCGGCTCCAGCCCCCGGGCCATCACGCGGAACACAGCATCGCGTTCGGTGAAGATTCCGACGAGCTGATCGTTATCGACGACCAGGACGGCGCCGACGTGCTTCTTCGCCATCATCTCGGCCGCTTTCAGCACGGTGGTCTGCGGCGGTGCGACGAGGAGCTTGCGAGGCTCCATGATGCTTCTGATCGGCTGGCTGAACACGACTTTCTCCGGGTCCGCTGTTGATTGCACACGCCTCCGGGACTTGTGGCCCCGTGCATGTCGAAACCCGCCAGCGGGAGGCGGCATTTCGTCTGCTATTTCCCCAGAGTCGACCGTAGCGGGTGAGCGCCGGCCGGACTTGACAGCGATCAACCGCTGCGCGCGTCGCGCCGGCGCAATGCGATTACTGTTGCCCTGAAACCCCCGGTATTCGTCAGATCGCGGCGAGCGCGCGCTTCAGGTCGGCACGCAGGTCGTCGACATTCTCGATGCCGACCGACAGCCGGATCAGGTTTTCACCAATACCCGACCGGGCCCGTTGGTCGGCCGGAATCGATGCGTGCGTCATGATCGCCGGGTGCTCGATCAGGCTCTCGACTCCGCCGAGGCTCTCGGCCAGGGCGAAGATCCGGCACGCCTCGAGGAATCGGCGCGCACCGACGAGGTCGGTCCCGAGTTCGATCGTCACCATGCCGCCAAAGCCGCGCATCTGGCGCCGTGCGAGTTCGTGCTGCGGGTGCGAAGCCAGGCCCGGGTAGCGCACGCGCTCGACCTTGGGCTGTTTCTCCAGCCACTGTGCGAGCGCGAGCGCGTTCGCACAGTGGCGCTCCATGCGCAGCGCGAGCGTCTTGATTCCGCGCAGCGCGAGGAAACTGTCGAAGGGCCCGGCGATCGCGCCGACCGAGTTCTGCAGGAACCCGATCTGTTCGCGCAGGGCGGCGACGCGTTCGTCGCTGCTGACGACTGCAACACCTCCGATCACATCCGAATGTCCGTTCAGGTACTTGGTCGTCGAGTGCACGACAACGTCGAAGCCGTGTTCAAGCGGGCGCTGGTTCCACGGGCTGGCAAACGTGTTGTCCGCTGCTGCCACGATGCCGCGCTGGCGACAGATTTCGCCGATCGCCGCGAGGTCGGCGAGCTTCAGCAGCGGATTGGTCGGCGTCTCGACCCAGACCATCTTCGTGTCAGGTTGCAGAGCGGCCTCAAACGCATCGAGATCCGACATGTCGACATAGGCGAAGCGCAGCCCGGCACTGCGCCTGCGCACGCGTTCGAACAGACGGAACGTGCCGCCGTACAGGTCGTCGCCCGCGACCACATGCGAGCCGGCATCGAGCGACTCGAGCACGGTGCCGATCGCGGCCAGGCCGGACGCGAACGCGAAGGCCTGCGCGCCACCCTCGAGATCGGCGACGCAGCGCTCGAGCGCCCAACGGGTCGGGTTGTGCGAGCGGCCGTAATCCAGGCCCTTGTGCACGCCGGGGCTCGCCTGCACATAGGTCGATGTCGCGTAGATCGGCGGCATGATCGCGCCGGTGCTCGGGTCCGGCGCCTGTCCCGCATGGATCACGCGCGTCTCGAACTCGAGCCGCTCGTCGCCGGCGACTGCCTTGTTCGCATCCCGTTTCATGCCTGGCTCCTCCGCAGATGGTTGAGCAGATCGAAGCGAGTGATCAGCCCATGGAAGCCGCGCCCGTCCGCAACGATTGCGACCAGGCCGCGATCGAGGATCGCCTCCAGCGTCGCCATGCTTTCGTCGGGAGCGATCGTCTCGAGCTTCGTCGTCATCGCCGTGCGCACCGGAGAGCCGAAGAGCTTCGGGTTGCGGTGTACCTTCTGCAGCAGATCCGACTCATCGATGACGCCGGCCAGCTTTGGCCCGCCGCCGGCCGCCTCTAGCACCGGCAGTTGCGATACATCGGCAAGCCGCATCCGCTGGAACGCGGTGAGCAGCGTGTCGTCGGGCCCGACCGTGACAACCGAGCCTTCGTCGAAGCGGCGCGAGATCAGGTCGCGCAGGTCGCCGAGCGGCGGACGCGTCAGCAGTCCCTGGTCGAACATCCAGTTGTCGTTGTAGACCTTCGACAGATAGCGTGTCCCCGTGTCACAGACGAAGGTCGCGACGCGTTTCGGCGCCGTCTGTTCGCGGCAGTACCGCAGCGCGGCGGCGACCAGCGTCCCGGTCGACGAGCCGCCGAGCAGGCCTTCGGTCCGGAACAGTTCGCGCGCGGTGCCGAAACTCTCCTGGTCCGGGATCGAATAGGCATGAGTGACGCCGGAAAGATCCGCGATCGGCGGGATGAAGTCTTCGCCGATGCCTTCGACGGCCCACGATCCTGCGGTGCCGAGCGTCCCATTCCTGATGTAGTCGGCGAGGATCGAGCCCGCCGGATCGGCCAGCACGAACTCGACCTTGGGGGCGACGCGCTGGAAGAACGTCTTGAGACCGCTCAACGTTCCACCGGAACCGACGCCGACGACGATCGCATCGAGGTGCTGGCCGCTCTGCTGCCACAACTCCGGACCGGTCGTGTGCTCGTGCGCCGCGGGATTGTCGGGGTTCCTGAACTGGTCGGCGTAGAACGATCCGGGAATCTCCTGCGCGAGGCGCGCCGCGTAGTCCTGGTAATACTCGGGGTGGCCCTTGCCGACGTCGGAGCGCGTGATGCGCACGTCGGCACCGAGCGCCTTCAGCTGCAGCACCTTCTCGGTCGACATCTTGTCGGGCACGACCAGCACGATGCGGTAGCCCTTCGCGCGTGCCACCAGCGCGAGCCCGAGACCCGTGTTGCCGGCCGTCGCTTCGACGACGGTGCCGCCGGGCTTCAGATCGCCGCGGCGCTCGGCGCCCTCGATCATCGATATCCCGATGCGGTCCTTGATCGAACCGCCCGGGTTCTGCGACTCGAGCTTCAGCAGCAGTGTGCAGGGGCCGGTGTCCAGTCGCGTGACCTCGACCAGCGGCGTGTTGCCGATCAGGTCGAGGACGGCGGGTTTTTCCGTGGGTCGCATCGATCGATTCTCGCACTCTCGTTCGTCGGCCGCCGCCACAATACGCGCCCATGGACTCCCTTTCCCAGCTTGCACTTGGCGCCGCGGTCGGCGTCGCAGTCATGGGGCGGCGCACGGCCGTCTGGAAGGCCGCGGCCTGGGGCGCGGTGTGCGGGACGCTTCCGGATCTCGACGTCGTCATCGACTACGGCGACCCGATCCGCAACATGACGCTGCACCGGGCCGAAAGCCACGCGATCCTCTATCTGACGCTGCTGTCGCCGCTGGTCGCATGGCTCGCCGCGAGGATCCATGGCGAGATGGACCGGTTCCGGCGCTGGTGGCTCGCGGTCTGGCTCGCGCTGGTCACGCATCCGCTGCTCGACTTGATGACGGTTTACGGCACGCAGATCGCGTTGCCGTTTACCGACCGCCCGTTCGGCGTCGGCAGCATCTTCATCATCGACCCGCTGTACACGCTGCCGCTTCTCGTCGGTGTCGTTGCGGCACTCGTTGCGCGCGATCGCGCGCGCGGTGCGCGCTGGAACGCGGCCGGCCTCGTGCTGAGCTCCGCATATCTCGCGTGGGGCGTCGCGGCGCAGCAGCACGTGGCATCGATCGCCGCCGAGTCGTTGCGCGGGAACGGGATCGAAGCCGAGCGCGTGCTGGTGACGCCGGCGCCATTCAATACGCTGCTGTGGCGCGTTGTCGCGGTGACGCCGGATGATTTCCACGAGGGCTTCTACGCGTTCGCGGACCGTGAGCCGCGCATCGACTTCGTGCGGTTCCCGCGCGGGGCGAAGCTATACGAGGAGCTGCGCGGTGACCCAAGTGTCGAGCGCATCGCGCGCTTCTCGCGCGGTTTCTTCAAGCTCACGCAGCAGGATTCGCGCGTTCTGATCACCGACCTGCGAATGGGGCAGGAGCCCTATTACACGTTCAACTTCGTCGTCGGCGAGCGATACAGCACCGCGGTGCCGGTTTATCCCCCGATTCAGGTGAGCAACCGTATGGCGCTGGACCGAGGGCTGCCGTGGCTATGGCACCGCATGCGCGGGGATTCAGTCGCGCCGCCGCGGTAAGAACTGCCTCGCGGGAACCGCTCCGGAGCTACGCGCTGGAGCGCCGCCGGGCCGAGCGGCTATCGCCGTCGCTTGCCTCCGCCCTTCCGCTTTCCCTTCGCCGGCTGCTGTGCCTCCGCGATCTCCTGCCCGGTTCGTCCTTCGAGCTTGAGCTTGAAGTTGTCGTCGATCCACTTCTGATCCCACCACTCCACGGGCAGCACTGCGACACCACCGAGATAGATCCCGAAATGCAGGTGGTCGCCGCCCGCAAGCCCGGTCTCACCGGTCTTGCCGAGGATCTGACGCTTGGCGACGGTATCGCCTGCCTTGACGTCGAT
>DAINBQ010000018.1:0-1088 GCA_036732825.1 Burkholderiaceae bacterium
CCGAACGCGTGACTGCGCGATGCCGGGTTGCCGAAGTGGTCGCGCAACCACGGAATCATCGCGTCGACGACGCGCGGGTCGACCGGCGTCGTCGCCGAGTAGTCGAGATAAATCGGAAGCTTCATCGTCCTCGTTCCTACGTCAGCACGGGTTCGTTCTTCGCGTCCGATGCCGGGCGCTGCCGCCCGCGATTATCGTGCAAGACGGACGACGCGCCTTCCTTGGCGGCCTGCGTGACCCGTTCCTTCTGTTGCTCGACGAGGTCGGCAAGCGTGACTGAATCCAGGTACTCGACCATCTTGGCATTCAGGTTGGCCCAGAGGTCATGCGTCATGCAACGCTGGTCGTCGAGGCAGTTTTCCTTGCCGCCGCACTGGGTCGCATCGAGCGGCTCGTCGACGGCAAAGATGATGTCCGCGACCGTCGTGTTGCGCGCCGGGCGCCCGAGCGTATAGCCGCCGCCCGGCCCGCGCGTGCTTTCCACAAGCTCATGCCGGCGCAGCTTGCCGAACAGCTGCTCCAGATAGGACAGGGAAATCTTCTGGCGCTGGCTGATCCCGGCCAGGGTGACCGGGCCGTTGTGCTCGCGCAGTGCCAGATCGATCATCGCCGTCACTGCGAAACGGCCTTTGGTCGTCAGTCTCATCTCGTGTTCCGATCGGTTTCGGGGGTAACGACGGTCAGACTAGCGGCCGTCCAAATAATTCCCGATTAATTCACTCGGGAATTGTACTAATCCCGACTGCCACGGTCAACTTTACTGATTTGGGGCTGAACCGGGCTTGGTGCAAGTCAAAAGTCACGGCAGACGGGCGCACAAATGAAAACGCGGCGCCAGGCGCCGCGTTTTTGGAGGTGTGCGGGAGGCCTCAGCGCGCCCGTCGGCGGATTGGGCCAGCCACGAGCAGAAGCAACCCCAGAAGCCCCAGATGCCAGGCCTGGACGCTGCCCGCGCCGCCAACATTCGACGGCGAAAGCGCAGACGACGTCGTGGCGTCCTGATTGATAGGCGCCGGTGCAGTCGCGCCGCCTGAAACCGCAAGCATTGTCGTTCCACCCGTGGCGTTGTGCGTGACCATCACGTTGGC
>DAINBQ010000018.1:1188-20490 GCA_036732825.1 Burkholderiaceae bacterium
TGTGCGGCGAGCCGGGAACGTTCGACGTGATCGAAACTGTTCCGTTACGCGTCCCGGACGCGGTCGGCGCAAAAGTCACGCTGATCGAGCACGAGGCGGACGCCGCCAGTGTCCCGACGCAGTTACTCGTTGCCGAGAACTCGGGATTCGGTGCGGCACTGACCTGGGTGATCGTGAGCGCCGCCATGCCCGAGCTGGTCACCGTCACCTGCTGCGCAGCGCTCGTCGTACCGATCGTCTGGGTGTTGAATGTCAGCGATGTCGCACTGCGCGTGAAGTCGGGCGTCGCCGTGGCAGACGCCAGGCCGGTCAGGCCGATGGTCGGATTGGCCGGTGCATTGGACTGCACGACGAACGACGCCGTGCGGGTGCCCGTCGCCGTCGGACGGAACGTCGCCGTCAGCGTGCAGTTCGCGCCCGGCGCGACCGCGACTGGCGACGCGCTGACACACGTTCCGCCCGCAGTGAATTCAGTCGCGTTCGTGCCCGAGCGCGCGATCGCGGTGATCGTCAGCGTGCCGGCACCGGAATTGGTCAGTGTGATCGTCGCCGGCGTCGAGTTCGTGCTCGTGCCGCCGACCTGTGTCGAACCGAACGACATCGCGGTGGCTGACGCAGTGACCGCGGCGCCCGATGCGGCGTCCGGGTTCCCGATGTAGGCCGCGATGTCGGCTGCATCCGTCGCATTCACGTAGACGCTGAGAAAACGCATCTCCGGCACGTTCGTGATGCCTCTGAGAATCTTGGCCGGGTCGTTGGCACCGTCACGGATCTTGTTGGTGTTGATCCTCGGATCCGGCCCGTGGCAGATTCCGAATCCACAGCTGATCGGCGCGTTGTTCGTGTTGTCGTACAACTGCTTGCCGCGAACTGCATTCTGCGCGTAGGCACTCGAAGCGCCGGCGCAAACTGCCGCCAGCAGCGCGCCGCGAAGCACGGCCCGGGCCACGTTGGGAACTGAAGTCGATGTCAGCATAGTCAGTGCACTTCCGTTGAGATAACCCGCCAAGGTCTGGATCCGTTCAAGCACTCCGTCGCCGAACTGCGGCCAGCGTCAGGAACAAGAGCAATCCCAGCCACTGCCAGGACAGCCCCCCGCCGCCGCCGTCGCCGCCTCCGGCCGGAGCCGCCGACGGATTCGTGCCGCCGCCGGTCGATGGCGGAGGCGCAGGAGTCCCTGCTCCCGTAGCTCCTATTACGACGCCGGTCAGGGGAACTTGATCGGCACCGCCCGAATGGCTGATGACGAGAATCGCCGTGCGGATCGCATTGCCCGCCGCAGCCGGCGCGAACGTGACATCGACCGTGCAGTTGCCAGTGTTCGGCAGCAGCGGAGTGGCTGCCACACAGCTGGTTGTCGCGACGCGGAAATCGCTCGGGTTGAAGCCGGTCGTGATCGTTGCCACGCCGGACGCCGGAAACGTCATGCTGGCGGTGCCGATGTTGCGGATCGTCACGCGGATCGCCTCCGAAGTCACCCCGGCCTGTGCCGGCTCGAACAGCGGACCGCCGGCCGGTGTATAGCCGACGATCGGCGCCACCGTCGCGGTCCCGGTGCCGGCAAGCGCGACCGTGATCGCAGCCGGCGTCCCGCTGTTGTTGATCGTCAGCGTTCCGTTCGCTGGACCCGCGGCTGCCGGCACGAAGCGAACATCGACGAAGCACGACGCGCCGGCAGCGACCGCAGCGCCGTTTGCGCAGGCGCCTGTGACCGGTGCCGCGGTTGCAAAGCCGGCCGACGGCACGATCGTGCTGATCGTTGCCGCGCCCGGTCCCGCATTCGAATAGGTGACTCGCTGCGTGGCCGACTGCTGGCCGACCGCGGTCAGCGGGAAGTTCAGGGTCGCCGGGTTGCGTGAGACGACCGGCACCGCGGAGACTCCGGTTCCGTTGAGCGTCACGCTCGAAGGACTGCCGGCCGCATCGTGCGTGATGTTCAGCGTCGCGTTGTTCGCGCCAAGCGCCGCCGGCGTGAAGCTGACGCCGATGGTGCAGCTCGCGTTGGTCGCGAGGCCCGCCGTGCAACCGTTTGTGACCATGTAGGCGGCATTCGCGGCAGCCAGTGCCGCACCGGTGACGTTCAGCGTGCCGCCGCCCGCGTTGGACACGGTGATGTTCTGCACTGCGCTGGTCTGGCCGAGCACGGTGCTGAAGGTCAGCGTCGTCGGATTGATCGCGATCGCCGGCGTGTTGCCGACGCCGGTCCCGGTCAGCGCGACGACGACATTGCCACTCGGGTTGTTCGAGACAATCGTCAGCGTACCGGTGCGCGCGCCGAGCGCGCCCGGCGTGAACGTGTAGGTGATCGTGCAGGTTGCCATCGGCGCAACGGTGCCGCCATCCACGCAGGTGCCGCCGCGCGTGAAGTCGGCTGCATTGGTCCCGCCGGTGCTGAGCGAAGTCAGGCTCAGCGTGCCCGCCCCGCTGTTGGTCAGCGTGATCGTCTGTGCCGCGCTGGTCGTCGACTGGACCTGGTTCGCGAAGGCAAGCGAGGTCGCCGACAGCGAGATCGTCGGCGTCGCGACCGCAGTCGCGTTGCCGGTCAGGATCACCGTCAGCGCCGGCACCGATGGCGTCGCGAAAGCGATGCGCAGCGACGCACCCTTGGCGCCAGTCGCACCGGTCGGCGTGAACGTCAGGTTGATCGTGCAACTGCCGCCGATCGCGACATTCAGGCTGTTCATGCAGGTGCCGCCCGGCGCGACCGCGAACTCAGACGCATTGGTGCCGCCGATCGAGATCGCGCTCGCGGTTGCGAGCTGGAAGGCCGCCGCGCTTCCGGTCCCGTGACTCACCGTGACCGTCATCACGCCGCTGGTCGTGTTCAAAGCCTGGTTGCCGAAGTTCAGGCTGGCCGATGCAGTGGCGATCGCGAGCGGGATCGCCGTGGGGTTGACCAGAAAGGCCTGCAGGTCCAGCAGATCGACGCTGGCTGCGCCGCCGACGTTGAGGATGTTGTTGAAGATCCCCATGCCACCAGTGTTGCCGACAATCGCAGCGTTGATCATCACGGCCGTGCGGCCCATCTTGATCGTCGGCCCCTGGCTGTGGCAGGACTGACAGGGCAGGATCGTCGAGTTGTTCTTGACGCCCGGCGCGTTGTACCAAAGCGCCTGGCCGCGATTCGCGTCCTGGGCCGCAGCACCCATCGCAACCAACAGCAACGCTCCGATGAAAGCTTTCAGCGATTGCCTCATCACATCACTCACAGGAAGGGTGACGTTGATCGGATCGACGCAGCAGGGACATCCGCTTCCTTGTCCTTCGTGGCTCGCGGCCAATCCACGGGCCGCGTGAAGGACGCCCGCGACGGGGCGCCTCGAAGCGAATTCTCGATGAGCGAAAGCGGACTTTCGATCCGCCGTACGTCCTAGCGCTCGGCCATCATCCGAACGATCTAGCCACGGAGCGCCTGCTCAAGATCGCGCTGCAGATCGGCGACCGACTCGAGCCCGACCGCAATCCGGATCAGGCCTTCGGTGATGCCGGCGCGTTCGCGTGCCTCCGGTGTCAGGCGGCCATGAGTGGTCGTGGCCGGATGCGTGATCGTCGACCGTGTATCGCCGAGATTTGCGGTGAGCGACATCAGGCGGACCGAATCGATCATCTTCCAGGCGCGCTCGCGGAGTCGCTCAGGCGAGTCGCCTTTCACCTGGAACGACACGACAGCGCCCGGGGCCGATTGCTGCCGCCTGGCCAGAGCGGCCTGCGGGTGAGAAGCAAGGCCCGGGAAGTGAACCCGCTCCACGACGGGTTGCCGCTCCAGCCACTCGGCAAGCTTCTGCGCCGAATCGCTCTGCGCCTGCATGCGAATGCCGAGCGTTTCGAGTCCCTTCAGCATCACCCAGGCATTGAATGGCGACAGGCTCGGTCCGCTCGACCGCAGCACCGGAAGTATCTGATCGCGGATGAATGACTTCGAGCCGAGCACCGCGCCGCCAATCACCCTTCCCTGCCCGTCGAGATATTTGGTTCCGGAGTGGATCACAACGTCAGCGCCGAACTCCAGCGGACGCTGCAGCGCCGGCGTGCAGAAACAGTTGTCGATGATCGTGAGCGCACCGATCTCGCGCCCGAGTGCCGCGAGCGCCGCAATGTCGACCAGTTCCATCAGCGGATTCGACGGCGTTTCGCAGAAGAGGAGTCGCGTGCGCGGCGTCACCGCGGCGCGCCACGCTGCTGGATCAGGTGCGCGCACGTAGCTCACCTTGACGTCGAATTTCGACAGGATGTTGGAGAAGAGCTGGACCGTCGCGCCGAACACGTTTGCCGCGCAGATCACGTGATCTCCGGCGCGCAGTGTTGCGAGGCAGGTCGCCGTGATCGCCGCCATGCCCGATGCGGTGGCCAGACAATCCTCGGCACCCTCGAGCGACGCAAGGCGCCGCTCGAACATCGTCACCGTGGGATTGGTGAAGCGCGAATAGACGTAGCCGGGCTCAGCTCCCGAGAAACGTGCTGCCGCCTGAGCCGCGTTGTCGAACACGAAGCTCGACGTCAGGAACAGCGCCTCGCTGTGCTCGTTGAAATGAGTGCGCTCGGTACCGGCCCGCACCGCGCGGGTATCGAAGTCGCTGCCGTCTAGATCGAAGGATTCGGACATAAAAAAACCCGCCTGGCCAAGCGCAGCGGGTTTCGTCCGTGTCGCCTCGCTTTAGCCGCATTTGTTGCGCGCCCGCAAGCTGAACTCAAATCGGCGCGTGGACAGAAATGATAGCTGAAACCGCTAGTCCGCGCTCGCCAGGTTGAGGTTCAGCTGCGAAAGCGGCTCACCGTCGCCGCCGCTCAACTGTTCGCGTGCGGCCTCGAGCCGATCGAGATACTCGGGGGTGACATCGCCGGTGATGTAGACGCCGTCGAAACAGCTCGACTCGAAATTCGTCAGGTGCGGGCCCAGCTCGGAGACCGAGCGCTTCATCGCATCGATGTCCTGGTACACGAGTCCATCGGCCTCGATCAGGCGCCGGATCTCCTCGTCCGATCGCCCGTGGGCGATCAGTTCGCTGCGCGTCGGCATGTCGATGCCGTAGACGTTGGGAAAGCGGACGGGCGGCGCGGCCGAGGCGAAAATCACCCGGTTGGCGCCCGATTCGCGCGCCATGTGCACGATCTCGCGCGACGTCGTGCCGCGCACGATCGAGTCGTCGACCAGCAGCACGTTCTTCCCCTTGAACTCGGTCGGCAGCGCGTTGAGCTTCTGCCGCACGCTCTTCCTGCGCACTGCCTGGCCCGGCATGATGAAGGTGCGCCCCACGTAGCGGTTCTTGAAGAAACCCTCGCGGAAGGTCAATCCGAGTTTCATCGCGAGCTGCATCGCCGCAGGCCGCGAGGTGTCGGGAATCGGCATCACCACGTCGATTTCGCCGCCGCGGAGCTCGCGCCGGATCTTCTCGGCCAGGTTCTCGCCCATTTTCAGTCGCGACCCGTAGACGCTGACGCCGTCGATGACCGAATCGGGCCGTGCGAAGTACACGTACTCGAAGATGCAGGGGTTGAGCGATGTTTCGTCGGCGCACTGTTGCGCGTAGAAATTGCCGTCGAGGTCGATGAAGATCGCCTCGCCGGGCGCGACGTCGCGCACGAACTTGAAGCCGAGACCTTCGAGCGCGACCGATTCGCTTGCGACCAGGTACTCGGTTCCCGAATCGGTCTCGTTGATGCCGTAGGCAAGCGGGCGGATGCCGTGCCTATCGCGGAAGGCCAGGATGCCATGGCCGGCGATGTGCGCAACGCAGGCGTAGGCGCCGCGCACGCGCCGGTGCAGCCCGGCCACTGCCGCGAAGATCGTCGCCGGGTCGAGTGTGTAGGAGCTGGTTCCTTCCTGCAGCTCGTGCGCCAGCACGTTGAGCAGGACTTCCGAGTCGGAACTGGTGTTGATGTGCCGCCGGTCGATGCGGAACATCTCGCTCTTGAGCTGCTCGGTGTTGGTCAGGTTGCCGTTGTGACCCAGCGTGATGCCGAACGGAGCGTTCACGTAAAAAGGCTGTGCTTCCTCGAGGCTGCTCGGTGAGCCCGCCGTCGGGTATCGCACGTGCGCGATGCCGGCATTGCCGGTCAGGTTGCGCATGTTCCGGGTGCGGAAGATCTCCCGCACCATGCCGTTGCCCTTCCACATCGAGAACGTGTTGCCGGCCCCGGTGGCGATACCCGCCGCGTCCTGCCCGCGATGCTGCAGGAGCTGCAGCGAGTCGTAGAGCAGCTGGTTGACGGGCCCGGTCGCAACGACTCCGACGATGCCGCACATGGCGTTCCCCTAGACTCCTACTTGCTGCCGGCGAGCCGCGCCAGCGACTCCGGCAACATCGGTGAGGCGAATCGTACGCATGCCTGCACCCAAGGCAACAGGATCGATTCCTTCCACCAGTCGAGCTTCGGCGCTTCGGTCGCGCCCCCCAGCAGCACGAGTCCTCCGATCACCAGCATCGCGCGCAGCCATCCGAACACCGCTCCCAGCAGCCGATCGGCGAAGGTGAGCTTGACGGCGGCGAGCAGTGCCTTCAGGAGGGCGCCGATCAGCGCCGCTGCGATCAGGCAGCCGAGCAATATCAGCAGAGCCGCCAGCGCCGTATCCATGCCGTCCACCGGCAGGTCGAACGGCAACACGGCGCCCAGCGATTCCGAATACAGGTACGCCAGCACGATGCCGGCGATCCAGCCGGCGAGCGAGATCAGTTCCCGCGTGAACCCGCGCACCAGCCCCAGCAACATCGAAAAGCCGACTGTGGCGGTGATGACCCAGTCGACGACGCTCATCGCGGGGCTCAGAGAACGACAAGATTTGCACCGATTCCGAGTGTCTTCAGACGCGCGCGCGCCTTCTCGGCATCTTCACGCGACGCGTACGGCCCGACGCGCACTCGATGCCGGGTTCCATCCTTGGTTTCGACCTTTTCGGTATATGGCGCGAATCCGGACTTCTTCAATCGCTCGACGAGTTCGCGCGCAGCCGTCTCGCTCGCTGGCGCGGCCGCCTGCACGGCGTAACGACCACTCTTCGTCGTTGCCGGTAGCGCGGATTTCGCATCCGCAGACTTGCCTTCGAGCAGCGCTCGCGCCCGCTGCTCTTCCTGCTTCTTGTCGTCAGCGGCCCGTGCAGCCTTTTCGTCGGCCTTCGCCGGCTCCTCGGCCGTCGTGTCCGGCGGCACGACGGGTACGTTTTCCGGCGCCGGGACCGGCGGCAGGGAGAGCCGAGGATTGAACGGCGTCTTCTCGCTGGGAACGTCGATCGGGATGTTGTCGGGAACAGGTCGCGGCTCGGGATCGAGCAGCATTGGAACGATGATCGCGGCGGTCAGCAGCAACGCCGCCGCACCGATCAGCCGCCGGCGCGCGCGAATGCGCAGGGCGGCGGTCGGGTCGCCCCGGCCGCCGGATTCATCGTCATTGGGGATCGGAGAGCGGGTTGCCCGCTTCGGCGCGGCATCGGCTGCGCCTTTCTTGCGGCGCCAGAAGGCAAGACCCATCCAGACTCCAGTGCAGATCCTCAGCCACGGACCGCGGCGCGAACGGCCTTCAGCTCGCGCATCACTTCGGCCACCGTAAGGAAGGAACCGAAGGCAAGAATTCTATCATCGGCCCCGGCAGCGTTTCGCGCGGCTGCGAATGCATCGGCGACGTTTTCGTGCGTGGTGAGCGAACTGCCGGACGAGCCCACTGCGCGCACGAGCGCCGCCGTGTCTTCTGCACTGGCTCCGCGCGGTCCCGGCGTGCCGGCGACGTGCCAATGATCGATGCGTTCTCCGACCGCCTTGATTACACCGGCAATGTCCTTGTCGCGCAGCATGCCGAACACCGCGTGGGTGGTCGGATGAAATCCCATGCGGTCCAGGTTTTCAGCGAGCACGGCCGCGGCGTGCGGATTGTGCGCGACATCGAGCACGATGGTCGGACGCCCCGGAAGGACCTGGAAGCGGCCGGGAATCGTGACGGTCAGCAGGCCTTCCCGCACGGCCTGCTGCGAGACGGGCAATCGATCGGCCAGTGCCTCGAGCGCAGCCAGCGCACCGGATGCGTTGAGCAGCTGATTGGCACCGCGCAGCGCCGGATAAGGCAGACCGGCGCGGCGGACCTGGCGCCCGCCGTAGGCCCACTGCTGCCGGTCGCCCTGGTAGTTGAAGTCACGCCCGAACTGCCAGAGGTCAGCACCGATCGTCCGCGCATGCTCGAGCAGCGAAGCCGGCGGCTGGGGGTCACTGCAGATCGCGGGCCGGCCTGGCCGGTAGATGTGAGCCTTCTCCCAGCCGATCAATTCGCGAGTCGTGCCGAGATAGTCCATGTGATCCATCGCGACGGACGTGACGATCGCGGTGTCGGCGTCGACGATGTTGACGGCATCGAGCCGACCACCCAGCCCCACTTCGAGCACGACGGCGTCGAAATTCGCTTGCGTGAACAGCCGAAGGATCGCCAGCGTCGTGAACTCGAAATAGGTGAGCGAGGTCGCCTGGCGAGCGGACTCGACCGCTTCGAACTGCGCGATCAGCGCGTCATCGCCGGCATCGCTGCCGTTCAGCTTCGCGCGCTCGTTGAACTCCAGCAGATGCGGCGACGTGTAGAGGCCGACGCGGTAGCCGGCAGATCGCAGGATGCTGTCGAGCATCGCGCACGTCGAACCCTTGCCGTTGGTGCCGCCGACGACAATTGCCAACGGCAGCCGCAGATCCAGCCGTGCAGCGACCTCGTGCACGCGCTCGAGCCCGAGATCGATCGGCTTCGCATGCAGCCGTTCGATGCGCGCAAGCCAATCGGCCAGCGAAAGGGTTGTCAGAGTACGTGGCCGGTCGCGCAGCGACCGGCTTCCCCGAGTCAACTAATAGCGTCCGCCGGCTGCTTCAGCAACAGCGCCAGCAGCTGCGCGATCTCGTCACGCATCTGGCGGCGATCGACGATCATGTCGATCGCGCCTTTTGTGATCAGGAACTCGGAGCGCTGGAATCCTTCCGGCAGCTTCTCGCGCACCGTCTGTTCGATCACCCGCGGCCCGGCAAAGCCGATCAGCGCCTTGGGTTCGGCGATCACGACGTCGCCCATGAAAGCGAAGCTGGCGGACACCCCACCCATCGTCGGGTCGGCGAGCACTGAAATGAAAGGCAGCCTGGCCTCGGCGAGTTTGGCGATCATCGCGGTGGTCTTGGCCATCTGAAGCAGCGAAAGCAGGCCTTCCTGCATGCGCGCACCGCCGGTCGACGTGATGCAGATGTACGGCACTTTCTGCTCGATCGCCGTCTGCACGCCCTTGACGAACCGCTCGCCGACGACGGAACCCATCGAGCCGCCCATGAAGTCGAACTCGAAGCAGGCGACGACGACCGGCAACGCGCGGATCGACCCACCCATGACAACGAGCGCGTCGGTTTCGCCGGTGTCCTCCATCGCTTCCTGCAGGCGATCCGGATACTTGCGGCTGTCCCTGAACTTCAGCGCATCGACCGGCAGCACGTCCTGGCCGATTTCATAGCGCCCTTCGGCGTCCATCAGCGCGTCGAGCCGGGCCCGGGCACCGATGCGCATGTGGTGACTGCATTTCGGGCAGACGAACTGCGTCTTCAGCAGCTCCGCGCTGTACAGCACGGCCTCGCAGCCCGGACACTTGGTCCACAGGCCTTCGGGAACGACTTTGCGCGCCGCGCCTTCTTCCCGCTTGATGCGCGGTGGAAGGATCTTGTCGATCCAGCTCATGTCATTCCCCACTTGTGATTCCCCCAATTCATGCCGCTTCCTTGACAGGCAAAGCGTCCAGTGCGGAGCGGATGCCTGCCACGAAGCGCTCGACCGCGTCGACCGCCTGGTCGCGCGGATTGTTCTCGATTTCCTGAATGATGCGGGACCCGATGACGACGGCGTCGGCGACACGCGCCAGCGCCTGCGCGCTGGCCGCGTCGCGGATGCCGAAACCGACGCCAACCGGCACATCGGTGTGGCGCCGGATCAGCGGCAACTTCTCGCTCACGCTCGCAATATCGAGATGGCCGGCACCGGTGATGCCCGTCAGGCTGACGTAGTAAAGGTAGCCGGACGCCTGGCGCGCGACGGTCTCGATACGCTCGTCGGTCGACGTCGGCGCCAGCAGGAATATCGGATCGATGCCGGCCGCACGCAGTTCGCGCGCGAAGTCTTCGCACTCCTCCGGCGGATAGTCGACGACCAGTACACCGTCGACTCCGGACTTGCGGGCAGCCTCGCAGAACTCGGCGCGTCCCATGTGTTCGATCGGATTCGCATAGCCCATCAGCACGACCGGGGTCACTGCATCGGTGCGGCGGAACTCGGCGACCAGCGCAAGCGTCTTCCGCAGTCCGACGCCGGCGTGTATCGCGCGCTCCGCTGCGCGCTGGATCACGGGCCCGTCGGCCATCGGATCGGAAAACGGCACGCCGAGTTCGATCACATCGGCGCCGGCGCGCGCCAGTGCCTGCATCAGGGGAACCGTGAGTTCGGGCGCCGGGTCGCCGGCGCAGATATACGGCACGAGACCCGTGCGGCCCCGCGCCCGGAGCGCGGCGAAACGGGATGCGATGCGCGACATCAGCGCTGCCCCGCGTGGGTGCGCCGGAATTCGAGCGTCGCTTCGCGGCACGACGCGCGGCAGTAATACTCGAGCCCGCTGGCCTCGGCGACGATCGACAGGTCCTTGTCACCGCGTCCCGACAGGTTCACGAGCAGGACCTTGTCCGGCGCCAGCGTCGGCGCGAGCCTCACGGCGTGCGCCAGCGCGTGACTCGATTCGAGCGCCGGGATGATGCCCTCGATCCGGCAGCAGTCGTGGAATGCCGCGAGCGCTTCGGCATCGGTCGCGCCGACGTATTCGGCGCGGCCGCTGTCCTTCAGCCATGCGTGCTCCGGGCCGACGCCCGGATAGTCGAGCCCGGCGCTGACCGAATGCGTCTCGGTGATCTGGCCATCCTCATCCTGCAGCAGGTAGGTGCGGTTGCCGTGCAGCACGCCGGGCGTGCCCATCTGCAGGCTGGCCGCGTGCCGCATCGTCGTCAACCCTTCGCCGGCAGCTTCGACGCCGATCAGCCGCACCTGCTCGTCCTGTATGTAGTCGTAGAAGATTCCCATCGCGTTGCTGCCGCCGCCGACGCACGCGATGACCGCATCGGGCTGGCGGCCGATCATCTCGGGCATCTGGGTCCGGCATTCCCTGCCGACCACCGAGTTGAAATCGCGCACCATCATCGGGTACGGGTGCGGGCCCGCGACGGTGCCGATGATGTAAAAAGTGTTCTCGACATTCGTCACCCAGTCGCGCATCGCCTCGTTCAGCGCATCCTTCAGGGTCCGGCTGCCGCTTTCGACCGGGACGACCTGCGCCCCGAGCAGCTTCATGCGATAGACGTTCGCGGCCTGGCGGCCGACATCCTCACTGCCCATGTAGACGACGCATTCCATGCCGTAGCGGGCGGCCACGGTCGCGGTCGCGACGCCGTGCTGTCCGGCGCCGGTCTCCGCAATCACTCGCGGCTTGCCCATGCGCTTCGCCAGCAGCGCCTGCCCGATCGTGTTGTTGATCTTGTGCGCCCCGGTGTGATTCAGGTCCTCGCGCTTCAGGTAGATCTGCGCACCACCGAGTTGCGCCGACCAGCGCTGCGCGTGGTAGATCGGGCTCGGCCGGCCGACGTAATGCTTCAGCTCGCGCTGGAACTCGGCGACGAATTCCGGATCGTTACGGTAACTTTCATACGCGTCGCGCAGTTCGGCCAACGCATGCATCAGCGTTTCCGCGACAAAGACGCCGCCATAAGGGCCGAAATGGCCCCGGGCGTCCGGAAGGTCGTAAGGCTTCATCTGCGCAGCACTCGCGTCACTTCACTCTCGGGTGGAACTCAGTTCAGGGTGCGTCGTCGGTCAGTCTTTCATCGGCCTCGAGCACGGCGTCGACGAACTGCCGGATGCGCGCCGGATTCTTGATACCGGGCTCGTCTTCGATGCCACTGCTGACATCGACCGCGTACGGCCGCACCAGACGAATCGCCGCAGCGACGTTTTCCGCATTGAGGCCCCCTGCCAGGACCAGCGGCTTCGTCCGCTGCGTCGGGATGCGGGACCAGTCGAACGCCCTGCCGGCGCCGCCAAACCCTTCGGACGGAGCATCGGCCAGCAGCGCGGCCGCCGAATGAAAATCGCGTTCGAAGTCTAGCAAATCGACCTCATCGCTCATTGCGACGGCCCGCATGTATGGGTGGCCGTAACGACTGCAGGCCTGCTCATGCTCCTCCCCGTGAAACTGCAGCAGCGCGTCCGGCATCACCTCGAGCGCGCCTTCGACCAGATCGGGCGCGGCATTGACGAAAAGCAGGACCGGCGTTGCAAACACGCCGAGTTCGCGGCTCAGATGGCGCAGCCGGGCCGGGGCGACATAGCGCGGGCTCTTCGGATAACACACGAAGCCCAGCGCATCGGCGCCCGCCTCGATTGCGGCCATGACATCAGCCTCACGCGTCAGTCCGCAGATCTTGATCCGGGTGCGCATCGATTCCAGCGGGGGTCAGGGCCGGCGGCGCCGGCAAATCGAACGTTTGATCGTACTCGACCCGCTCGAGGTAGAGACCGGCGGCCGGAAACGTCGGAGCCGCGAGCGCGCGATTTCGCGCTGCGAGCACGGTGGTGATCCAGTCGGGCGGCCGCCGTCCCAAGCCGACGTCGACCAGGGCGCCGACGATATTGCGCACCATGTGGTGCAAGAAAGCATTGGCGGTCGCCCGGATGCGGATGAAACGGCCGAGGCGCATAAGCGTTAGATCGGCGATTTCGCGCACCGGACTCGCGGCCTGGCATTCAGCCGAGCGGAAGGCGGAGAAGTCATGGCGCCCCACCAGCAGCAACGCGGCAGTGCTCATCGGCTCGACGGCCAGTGGCCTGAATACCCAACCGACGCGCCCATCGCAAAGCGGTGAGCGGACGGGATCATTCAGGATCCAGTAAACGTAGGTGCGGCGCCGGGCGCTGAAGCGCGCGTGGAACGTGTCCGGCACCGGCCGCGCCCACCGGACCGCGATCGCGCTCGGCAGAAAGCGATTGACTCCCCGGACCCAGGCAGAATCGGGCCGGCTGACCTCGGTATCGAAATGAACGACCTGGTCGAGTGCATGGACGCCGGCATCGGTGCGGCCGGCACAGATCGTCGACACCGGGACTCCCGCGATCTCGGCCAGCGCGGCCTCGAGGACATCCTGCGCGCCCCGGCCGTCGGGCTGGGTCTGCCAGCCCGAAAACGCGGTGCCGTCGTACTCGAGACCGAGCGCGATGCGCACCGAGTGGTTCCCGCGGGCCTCGCGCCCGCGGGGCCTTAGCTTTCGATCTGCTTGATCAGGTCGACCGCGGCCTGGCGCTGCTCACGCGTGCCATCGCGCATCACCTCGTCCAGCAGTTCGCGTGCACCATCCTTGACGCCCAGGTCGATGTAACCGCGCGCCAGGTCGAGCTTGGTCGCCATCTGTTGCGCGAGCGCGCTGCCGGGCTCGGTTTCACCGCGTTTCGTTGCGGCGTCGAGGCTCACCGCGGACAGATCGAAATCGATCAGCGGAACGGTCGCCTGGTCGGTGTTGGCGGTCAACCTCGCGGCCTGCTCGTCCGGCAGTCCGCCAACCGTCGTCGTTCCCGCCGTCGCCGCCTTCATCGCGCCGACCACCGTCGGGCGCGAAAGCGCCTCTTCGAATGAAGGTGCAGGGGCGATCGGCATGCGAGTCGACGGGATGTTCAGGTCGAGATCCGGAATCATTCCGACGCCGGTCGCGGTGGGCGCCATCGCGGGAAATTTCTCCGGAGTCAGCGCAGCCGTCATGTCCGCCACTGCAGGGGCCTCGACGCGCTGCGGAGTCGTCGCGGCGAACACCTCTGTCTCCTTCGTCACGGGACCGACCGTGTCCATCACCGGCATTTTCGTCGGCGGCTCGAGATTGATCTTGGTCGGACGGCCGAGGTCGAAGTCGAGCGAGCCGAAGTCCATCGGCGTCGTCGCGGCAGCTTCCTGTGCGCTGGCTGTGCTCGCGGTCTCGCCCGGCAACGTCGCCTTGAATTGTGTCGTCGGCGCCGAGGTCGTCATCGGCCCCGACATTTTGGTGTCCGCCGGCATCTTGGTGTCGACCGACATCGTCGTATCGCCCATGCGCGTATCGACGACCATCTTCGTCAGCGGCGGCACGTTGCCGCCTCCAGCCGGCTGAGTCATCGCCGAATTTGCGGTCAGACCGGTCAGGTCGAGACCACTCGTCGGCCCGCCACCGACCGTCGAAGGCCGCCCGCCGCGCGTATTCGGATCCAGGCGGAAGCCCGTGGTCGGGCCCTTCGCGGTGTCGGTCAGAACCGCGCCGACGAACATCGGATGGGCAGGATCGACAGTGCGGCCCAGCTTCACCGCGCGCTCCCAGTCTTCGCCGGCAGCCCCGGTGCGGTCGCGCAGATCCTCGGCAACAGCCATGAAGGACGCCTTGTCGCCGCGTCGTGCATAGATTTCGAGGAGCTTGACGCGCACTGCGTGCCGGTCGGGCTGCAGGCGCAGGGCCTCCTTGAGGATGTCCTCGGCCTGCTCTTCGCGACCATAGGCGATGTAGACATCGGCCTCGGCCACCGGGTCAACCTCGTTCGAATCGAGCTGCGAGGCGGCCGGGATGAAGCTCGAGTTGAACGTGCTGGTTCCGGTGTCGACGCTCTGGCCGCCCGTCGCGCCGAACAGCGAGTTCGCCTGCAAGCCTTCTCCGGTTTCCTTGAAGCGCTCTCCGCTTTCGACCTTGCGCTTGCGATACCAGCTCCAGCCGAACAGCGCGGCCAGCAAGGCCACGATGCCCGCGAGCCCGAGCTGGGTCGTCGTGTTGCTCAGCAGATCCGCGAAGACGTTCGGTTCCTCGACCGGTGGCGGCGGAGGCGGCGCGGCCTTCATGGGAGGAGGTGTCACTGCAACCGGCGGCGGCACAGGCGCGGGCTCTGCCTTGACCGGCTCCGCCTGGGTGGGGTCGGAGACGGTCGCCGCGGGAGCCGGCGCAGCCGCTGCGGGAGCGGGGGCAGGGCTCGGCGCCGCCGCGACCGGTGCCGGGGCAGGCGCCGCAGCGGCAGGAGTTGGCGCCGGCGCTGCCTTCTGCTCGGCCTGTTTCTGGGCCTGGGCTCCGCTCTTGCTCTGGACCTCGAGGGCTTTCTGAATCGCCTCGTTGGTCTTCTTCAGTTCGGCAGCACGCTCTTCCTGCTCCTTGAGCTGCCGCGCCTTCGCAGCCGCTTCATCCGCCTTGGCGGTGGCTGCTGCTGCGCCCTTCGCAGCCTTGTCGTCGACCTTCGCGATCTTGAGTTGGTCGCCGGTGCGGGCTGCCGGAGTGCCCTTCTCCTCGACCTTGGTTGTGACCCGGCCGCTGCCCGCCGCTGCCGGCGGCGCCGCGGCGACCACCGGGGCAGTGCCTGCGGCCTGGGCCAGCCGGCTCTTGTATTGCGCAAAGTCGGCACTCTGCGCGACGACCTCGCTGCGCGCATCCGTGCGCGCGACGGCGGCGGCGTCCGCTTCGGACGGAATCGTCAGCGTGGCGCCGGCCTTCAACAGGTTCATGTTGTTCCGGATGAAGGCGTCCGGATTGGCGCGGAGCATCGCGACCAGCATCTGGTCGAGGGAGACCGACGCGGGCTTGTTCTGCGCCGCGATCCTGCCGAGCGTATCGCCCGACTTCACTAAATAAGAACCCTCTGCGGTAGTCGCCGCCGGTGCGCGTGGTGCGGCGGCCGGGGCCGGCGGGGCAGCCGGAGGAGCCACGGTGGGCGCGGGCGGGCGCGCAGGCTCGGCCTGCGCTGTCGGCGCCGGAGCCGGGGCGGGTGCTGCTGCGACGCTCGGAGCGGCGGCCGGCGGGGCCACCGGAGTCACCACATCGGCCTGGGCCCGAAGCGACGGCGGATCGAGCAGGACCGTGTATTCGCGGATCACGCGGCCGGTCGACCACGTGAGTTCGACCATCAGGTCGAGATACGGCTCATTGACGGGCACCGGCGAAGAGATGCGGACGAAATAGTTGCCGTCGGGGCGCTTTTCCACCGCGAAGCGGAGGCTGTTCAGCGCGGGGCTGAATTCCAGGTTTGCCGCACGGAAGGCGGCGAGCGGCGCAAGCCGCACCTGCAGGGTCGGAAGCTCGTCGCGCCCGACTGAAGTCACCTCCAGTTCGGCCCGCAGCGGCTGGCCCAGTCCGGACTGGACCGACAGCCTGCCAAGCCCGGCGGCATCAGCCAGCGGACTGGTTGCCGCAAGACCAAGCGCAAGCGAAAGCGCGCACCACAGGGGCGCGCGCGCAAATTTTTTCTGGGATGGCATTCCGCCCCCTTGCCGATGGGATGCAACGTGAATCGAACATAACATCATGGACTTAGGGCGGCAAGCTTAGAAATAGCCGTAAGTCACGCCTTTATGTGAGAAATGAAGCAGGCCCACAACAGGGCATGCAATCACGTCAGAGCGCGTTCAACAGGATCCTGAGCATGCGACGCAACGGCTCCGCAGCGCCCCACAGCAACTGGTCGCCGACAGTGAACGCTCCAAGGTACTCGGGACCCATCGCGAGCTTGCGCATGCGGCCGACCGGTATCGACATCGTGCCCGTGACCGCGGCCGGAGTCAGTTCGTGGATGCTCGCGTCCTTCGTGTTCGGGACCAGCTTCACCCACGCGTTGTCATTCCGGATCAGTTCTTCGATTTCCGCGAGCGGCACGTCGCGCCTGAGCTTGATCGTCAGCGACTGCGAATGGCAACGCATCGCGCCGATGCGGACGCAGATCGAGTCGATCGGAGTCGGTGCGGTGCCGAATCCCGGCCCGCGGCCGAGAATCTTGTTGGTCTCCGCACCGCCCTTCCACTCCTCGAGACTGGTGCCGTCGCCGCGGTCCGCGTCGATCCATGGAATCAGGTTGCCCGCCAGCGGCACGATGAAGTGCTGCGTCTCGTCGTCGCCGAGCGCACGTTGCTTGCCGATGATCCGGCGATCGATCTCGAGGATCGCGCTGCCGGGATCGGTGAGCAGGTCGCGCACCTCGAGGTTCAGCGTACCGAACTGCGTCAGCAACTCGCGCATGTGCTGCGCCCCGCCGCCGGACGCCGCCTGGTAGGTCGTGCAGGTCATCCACTCCACCAGGTCCTGCTTGAACAGCGCGCCGACGCCCATCAGCATGCAGCTCACCGTGCAGTTGCCGCCGATGTAGTTCCTGATGCCACGCGCCAGCGCGGCGTCGATGACCGCCCGGTTCACCGGATCGAGGATGATCACCGCGTCGTCCTGCATGCGCAGCGTCTTGGCCGCATCGACCCAGTAACCGTTCCAGCCGGTGGCACGCAGCTTCGGATAGATCACCTTCGTGTAATCGCTGCCCTGGCAGGTGATGACGGTGTCGAGTTCGGCGAGCGCCGCGATGTCGTCCGCGTTCTTCAACGTCCGCTGCGCGCGGGGTACCGCGGGCGCAGCGCCGCCGGCGTTCGACGTGCTGAAGAACTGCGTATCGATCAGGTCGAAGTCCCGCTCCGCACTCATGCGCTCCATCAGGACGGATCCCACCATCCCGCGCCATCCGACGATTCCGACTTTCATCGTTCCCTCACTCGTTCCTCAGTTCGCGCTCGTCCGCAACTGGGCGACCACCGCGTCACCCATCTCGCGCGTGCCGACCTTGCGTGTGCCCGCATTCCAGATATCTGCCGTTCGCAGGCCTTGCCCCAGGACCCTGCCGACCGCCGCCTCGATGCGATCGGCCTGCTCGGGCCGATTCAGCGAGTAGCGCAGCATCATCGCGGCGGACAGGATCGTGGCCAGCGGATTCGCAATGCCCTTGCCCGCGATGTCCGGCGCGCTGCCGTGCGCCGGCTCGTAAAGCCCGCGATTGCGTTCGTTCAGCGACGCGGAGGGGAGCATGCCGATCGACCCGGTCAGCATCGCGGCTTCGTCGGAGAGTATGTCGCCGAACATGTTGCCGGTGACGATCACGTCAAACTTCCTGGGCTCCTTCACGAGCTGCATCGCTGCGTTGTCGACATACATGTGCTCGAGTTCGATGTCCGGATACCCGGCGTGCACTTCGGTGACGACGTCGCGCCAGAACTGGAAGGTCTCCAGCACGTTGGCCTTGTCGACACTGGTCACCTTGCGGCTCCGCTTGCGCGCCGCCTGGAACGCGACATGCGCGATGCGCTCGATCTCGGGACGGCTGTAGCGCATCGTGTCGAAGGCCTCGGGCTGGCCGGCGAAGGCTCCGTCGGGTGCAACGCGTCGTCCCCGGGGCTGGCCGAAGTAGATGTCGCCGGTCAGTTCGCGCACGATCAGGAGGTCGAGGCCCGCCACCAGTTCGGGTTTCAGGCTCGATGCGTGAGTCAGTTCGGAATGGCAGATCGCCGGCCGGAAGTTCGCGAACAGGCCGAGGCTCTTGCGCAGCCCGAGGATCGCCTGTTCCGGCCGCAATTGGCGTTCGAGCTTGTCGTATTTCCAGTCGCCAACCGCGCCGAACAGCACCGCGTCGGCCTGCTGCGCAAGCTTGAGCGTGGCGTCCGGCAGCGGGTGCCCGAACGCATCGACCGCGGCGCCGCCGACCTCGGCCGTCTCGATCTCGAGCGGTTCGCCGAGTGCCTGCAGCACCCTCACGGCCTCGGCGACGATTTCCTTGCCGATGCCGTCGCCCGGCAATACAGCGATTTTCATCGTGTTCCTCGAGCGGGGTTGTTTTCTTCCACCCCGCTCCTCCCCGCAAAGAAGCAGTGTGGTGTCAGCCGGTTTTCACGAGCCAGGGTTGCTCGCCGAGGCGTTTCTTCTCGAATGCCTCGATCTTGTCCTTGTGGCGCAGCGTCAGTTCGATGTCGTCGAAGCCGTTCAGCAGGCAGAACTTGCGGAACGGAGCGACATCGAAATCGTGTTCGGCTCCGCCGGGTTCGATCAGTTTCTGGCGCGGCAGGTCGACCGTCAGCCGGTATCCGACGTGCGCCGCCACGTCATGGAAGAGGCGGTCGATGACGAGTTCCGGCAGCACGACCGGCAACAGGCCATTCTTGGTGCAGTTGTTGAAAAAGATATCGGCAAAGCTCGGCGCCACGACGGCGCGGAAGCCGGCCTGAAGCAGCGCCCACGGCGCGTGCTCGCGCGAAGACCCGCAACCGAAGTTCGATCGCGCCAGCAGGATCGAGGCGCCCTGGTAGCGCGGCTGGTTCAGCACGAAATCCGGATTCAACGGGCGCTTCGAATTGTCCTTGCCGGGTTCACCGTGATCGAGGTAACGCCACGCGTCGAACAGGTTCGGACCGAAGCCGGTCCGCCTGATCGACTTCAGGAACTGCTTGGGAATGATCGCGTCGGTATCGACATT
>DAINBQ010000018.1:20590-24840 GCA_036732825.1 Burkholderiaceae bacterium
CGATTGCTGGTCGATGCGCAGCGCTCGCCCGGCTCCAGCCGGTCGGCATTCATCGCGAGGCACATCGAGCAGCCCGGCTCGCGCCATTCGAAGCCGGCCGCGGTGAAGATCTTGTGCAGACCCTCGCGTTCCGCCTGAACCTTGACCAGGCCGGAACCGGGAACCACGAGCGCGAGCCTCACGTTCGGAGCCACGCGCTTGCCCAGGCGTTTCACAACCGCGGCCGCATCGCGCAGGTCCTCGATGCGGGAGTTCGTGCAGGAACCAATGAAGACCTTGTCGATCCGGATCTCGGACATCGGCGTCTTCGGAGTCAGGCCCATGTATTTCAGCGCCCGCTCGATGCCCTCGCGCTTCACCGGATCCTTCTCGGCGTCGGGATCGGGAACCGCTCCGTCGATCGTCGTCACCATCTCCGGCGACGTGCCCCAGGTGACCTGCGGCTTGATTTCCTCGGCCCGTATCTCGACGACGCGATCGAAGTGCGCGCCGGGGTCCGAGCGCAGCGTTTGCCAGTGCGCCGCGGCCCGCTGCAGCAACGCTCCGGCCGGAGCGAACGGCCTGCCCTTCACGTAATCGATCGTCTTCTCGTCGACCGCGACGATGCCGGCGCGAGCACCAGCTTCGATCGCCATGTTGCAGACCGTCATGCGGCCTTCCATCGACAGCGCTTCGATCGCGCTGCCGCCGAACTCGATTGCGCTGCCGCTGCCGCCCGCAGTGCCGATCCGCCCGATGATCGCAAGCACGATGTCCTTCGCGGTGCAGCCGAGCGGCAGCCTGCCGTCGACTCGCACCAGCAGGTTCTTCGCCTTCTTCGTCAGCAGCGTCTGTGTCGCCAGCACGTGCTCGACTTCACTGGTGCCGATGCCGAACGCGAGTGCGCCGAACGCGCCGTGCGTGCTGGTATGCGAATCGCCGCAGACGACAGTCATGCCGGGCAGCGTCGCGCCCTGTTCCGGCCCCATCACGTGCACGATGCCCTGCTGGCCGTCGAGGAAAGGGAAGTAGGCTGCGGCGCCGTACTGCTTCATGTTGGCGTCGAGCGTGACGATCTGCTCCTTCGACACGGGGTCGGCGATCCCGTCGTAGCCCTGCTCCCAGCCGGTGGTCGGAGTGTTGTGGTCGGCGGTGGCGACGATGGAACTCGTGCGCCACGGCTTGCGGCCGGCCAAGCGCAGTCCTTCGTAGGCCTGCGGGCTCGTCACTTCGTGCACGAGATGGCGGTCTATATAGAGCATAGTGGTTCCGTCGTCTTCGACGTGGACCACGTGTCCATCCCAGAGCTTGTCGTACAGCGTGCGTGCGGCGGCCATGCTCAAATCCGCCGGAAAGTGCCCGGCGCAGAGCGGAAGATTATGCCATCCGCACGGTGCGTCCTCAGGTCGCTGCGCCGTGGGACGACGGGACGGAACGGCAGGCAACAGCCGCGGTCTGATCTAACCTCGACTCTGATCGAAGGAGGCGAAATGAGCCAGAGACCCAACAACCGGCGCGTGCTCGAGCGACGCCACTTTCTCGCCGGCATGGCCGGTAGCGCGCTCGTCCCGCTCGCCGCCGCCCAGCCCCCTCGAGGCGAATCGCGCGCGACGCCGGCGCAAACACTCGGGCCGTTCTATCCGCGCGACGCCGCAGAACGGCCGCGCGAAACCGACGCCGATCTGATCAAGGTCGACGGCGATCGCGTGCTGACGAAGGGCGTGCCGATTTTTCTCACTGGACGCGTGCTCGACCGGCGCGGAGAAGCGCTGGCAGACGCGGTCGTCGAGATCTGGCAGTGCGACGCCAATGCCGTGTATCACCACCCCGCCGGCGGAGCCGAAGCGGAGCGAGATCCGAACTTCCAGGGATACGGCGTTACTCGGACCGACGCCTCAGGAGCGTTTCACTTCCGCACGATCCGTCCGGTCGCCTATCCGGGCCGGACACCGCACATCCACGTGCGCGTCGTCGCCGCGGGCCTGGCGCCGCTCGCAACACAGCTCTATCTGGCTGATGACCCCGGCAACCGCAGCGACTTCCTTTTCAGGCGCCTGGCCGCGGACGAACAGGCGGCGCTGACGCTGAAGTTCGAGCCGATCGATCCGAAAGTTACGCATCCGCTGGCGCAGGCGACGCGTTTTGTCGCGCGCACGGAGCTGGTGTTTGCCTAGGCCTACTTCCGCCGGCTGCTTTCGTACAGCGGCATGACTTTCGTCACGTAGCCCTGCAGGTCGCGCAGCCGCGTTTCATTGCTCGGGTGGGTCGACAGCCACTCAGGCGATCCGCCTCCCCCCATCTGCCCCATCTTCTGCCACAGCGTCAGCGCCGCGCGCGGGTCGTAACCGCCGCGCGCGGCGAGCTCGACGCCGATGAAGTCCGCTTCCTGCTCGTTCTCGCGGCTGTTCGGCAGCACGAACATCGCCTGGCTGAAGGTGCCCGCCAGCTGGGGATCGATACTGACTCCGGTGAAGATCTCCAGCGCAATCGCGCCCACCGCAGTGGCGGTCTGCGTCGCCATCTGCCGACCCATCCGTTCTCGCGCGTGTTCGCGCAGCGCGTGCGCGATCTCGTGTCCCATCACCGCGGCGAGTTCATCGTCCGTCACGTTCAGGCGTTCGATCAGGCCCGTATAGACAGCGATCTTGCCGCCCGGCATGCACCAGGCATTGACGCTCTTCGCCGTGAACACATTCGTTTCCCACTTCCACTTCAAGGCGTCCGGACGGAAAACCGCGACCTGTGGGATCAGGCGTTGTGCGATGACCCGCACCCGCTGGACCTGCTGCGGGTTCTGGTTCAGCAGTCCCTTCTTCTGCGCCTCCGCCAGCACTTCCGCGTACTCCTGCGCCGCCGCCTGCTCGACCTGCTGCGCACTGACCAGAGTGGTCATCTGCTGCTTGCGCTCGATGCCGACCTCGCCCCCCTTGGTTGTCTCGACTGTCTGGCAGGCGGACAACAGGATCGCCACCGCCGGCAGCAAACCCATCAGATTCGTTTTCATAGTTCAACGCTCCTGTCGACATCGACACTTAGCACGTGCGGTTCCGCATGCGCTTCATCCCGTCGCTGCGCGCGTCGCACAGCCCACGCACCGACCAACGCCGCGAAACTGCTCGCGACGAAAGCCCAGGACGGGCCGAACGCGGACCATAGCCAGGCGGCGGTAAGGCTGCCAGCGGTTCCGCCGACACCGTAGGCGGTGCTGATGTAGAGCGCCTGCCCGCGGGCCGCCGCGCGGCCGGGGAACCAGCGCTGGATCGTCAGCACCGATGCGCTGTGGTGCACGGCGAACGTCACTGCGTGCATGCACTGGGCGATCGCGAGGATCCACCAGATCGCCGCCAGTTCGGCAATCAGCAAGAAGCGTACCGCGGCGACAAAAAAACTTGCACCCAGCAACTGGAACACGCCGAACCGCGCGAACCACCGCCCCTGTGTATAGAAGAAGACCACTTCGAACACGACGCTCAACACCCAGAACACACCGATCGCCGTCTTGCTGTAGCCGAGCTGTGAAAGATAGAGCGACAGGTAGGTGTACAGCGCACCGTGCGCGAAGACCATCAGCGCTGCCGACGCGAAGAACCAGCGCACGCGGGGCTCGCGCAGGCGGGCCCGCACCGACACCCGCTCGTGCGCCTGGTCGGGCGCCGCATATTCCTGCACGCGGGAGGCGGCCGCGACGAGGACCAGCGTCAGCGCAATGCCGAGCCAGAGCGCCTGCTCAACCCCGAAGCGGTCGAAGACCGGTCCGGCGGAAAGCACGACCGTGATGAAGCCGAGCGAACCCCAGACCCGCAATCGGCCATAGCGCGTCGCGACGTCGGCCCGCCCCCTCATCCGTGCCGAGGCCAGGGCCTCCGCGATCGGCATCTGCGCCGTCATGAAGAAGTTCAGCAGCAGCATCGCGCCGAAGACGAACGCGAAGCCTCCGGGGTAGATGAGCAGCCCGAAGGAAAGCGCCATCGCGAAGGCAGTCGCTCTGAGGATCGAAGTGCGCCGATGGCTGCGGTCGGCCAGCCAGCCCCAGAAGTTCGGGCCGACCACGCGCATCGCCTGCCCCATCGCGACCAGCAGGCCGATCTGGACCGCATCGAGCCCGCGATGCTCGAAGTAAAGCGGCATGTACGGCGCGAGGATGCCGACCAGCGCGAAGTAGGCGCCGTAGAACGCCCCGAGCCGCCAACCGGCGCGGTCGGCCGCGGACGCGGGAAGACCCATCAGGCGGAGGGAGCGCGCGCGGCGATGGCAGCGACGTCGTGCTCGAC
>DAINBQ010000019.1:0-24608 GCA_036732825.1 Burkholderiaceae bacterium
GAGCCGCCGCCGACGCTGGTCGACTACCTGCCTCCCGAAGCGCTGATGATCGTCGACGAGTCGCACGTGACGATCCCGCAGCTCGGCGGCATGTACCGGGGCGATCGCGCGCGCAAGGAAACGCTGGTCGAGTTCGGCTTCCGGCTGCCGTCGGCGCTCGACAACCGGCCGCTGCGCTTCGACGAGTTCGAACGCAAGCTGCGCCGGGCGATCTTCGTTTCGGCGACGCCTTCCGGCTACGAGCTCGAGCACTCGTCGCAGGTGGTCGAGCAGGTGGTGCGCCCGACCGGCCTCATCGACCCGCGCGTCGAGGTGAGGCCGGCGCGCTCCCAGGTCGACGACGTGCTGTCCGAAATCAAGCTGCGAGTCGACCTCGGCGAGCGCGTGCTGATCACCACGCTGACGAAGCGCATGGCCGAGGACCTGACCGATTTCCTGTCCGAACACGGCGTCAAGGTCAGGTACCTGCATTCGGACGTTGACAATCTGGAGCGGGTCGAGATCATCCGCGACCTGCGCGCCGGCGTATTCGATGTCATCGTCGGCATCAACCTTCTGCGCGAAGGCCTGGACCTGCCCGAAGTCTCGCTGGTGGCCGTGCTCGACGCCGACAAGGAAGGCTTCCTGCGCTCCGAGCGCTCGCTGATCCAGACGATCGGACGCGCCGCGCGCAACCTGAATGGCACGGCGATCCTGTATGCGGATTCCGTGACCGATTCGATGCAACGGGCGATTGGCGAGACCAACCGGCGGCGCGAGAAGCAGACCGCCTTCAATGCCGCCAACGGCATCGTGCCGCGCAGCGTGGTGAAGGAAGTCCGCGAACTGATCGACGGCGTGTACGACTCGGCTTCGGAGCGCATCGAGCGCAAGGCGGCATCGGACGCCGCTGAATACGAGGTGATGTCGGAGAAACAGGTTTCGAAGGAGATCAAGCGGCTCGAGAAGCTGATGTTCGAGCATGCGAAGAACCTGGAGTTCGAAAAGGCGGCGCGGGTCAGGGACCAGCTCGCACTGCTGAAGGAGCAGGTGTTCGGGGCGGGTGGAGCGACGAATGTCGTTCCGCTGGTTCCCGGCGAGAAGGCGGCTTAGGCCGGGAACGGTGGGCGGGGGGCGGCTTGCGTCGGTCCCGGCGGCCCCCATCTCGGGAAGAGAACTTTGCCGGGTTTCCAGGGTCTGCCGGAGTCAAGGTATGCCGATTGCAGGGCCGGCACGTTGAAAGTTTGGAAAGTACCGGGCACGGAGTCACGACCCGGATGACAAAGGGCGGTAACGCCGCCCACTGAAAGGCGAACTGGGCTATGACGAAAATCCTCTTTGTTTGCATGGGCAACATCTGCCGCTCGCCCACTGCGGAGGGAGTCTTCCGCAAGATGGTTCGTGACGCCGGGCTCGAGGACAGCGTCCACATTGCCTCGGCCGGCACGCACGCGTACCACGTCGGCGAACCGCCCGATGTGCGCGCCCAGCAGGCGTCGCGCAAGCGCGGCTATGAGCTGACGGAATTGCGGGCTCGCCAGATCACCCAGGACGACTTTCACGAGTACGACCTGATCCTCGCGATGGACTGGGAAAACCTGTCCCTGCTGCAGCAGCAGTGCCCGCGGCAGCAGAAACACAAGCTCCATCTGTTGATGCGCTTTGCCGGCGAGTTCGACGCCGCGACCGTGCCGGATCCCTACTACGGCGGGCCGGAGGGCTTCAACACGGTGCTGGACTACGTCGAGGACGCCTGCCAGGGCCTGCTCGAAGTCGTGCGCAAGCGCGCGACGATGTACGCCGCAGCCTGAGCTCCCGAGTCCTGAGGTCTGATAGGCGCCGCGCCTGCGGCGCCTTTTTTTTGGCTTGGCGTACCGATCGCTCTGTAATCTCGCAACATGCAGGCTTCCGACGTCCTCGAATTCTGGTTCGGTGCTCCGGACTCGGATGAATACGGGCAGGCGCGCGACATCTGGTTCACGAAGTCCGACGCGACTGATGTCATGGTCCGTGAGCGCTTCGGATCAGTTCTCGATTCGGCCCTGCGCGGGGAGCTCGATGGCTGGACTCGCACCCCCCGAGGCGCGCTGGCCCTGATCGTCGTGCTCGACCAGTTCACGCGGAACGTTCATCGCGATACGCCGCGCGCATTCGAAGGTGATCCCGTCGCCCTGGGGCTGGCGGCGAAGCTCGTCGATGGCGGCGGCGATCGCGCTCTGGTGCCGGTCGAACGCTGGTTCGCCTACATGCCGTTCGAGCACTCGGAGTCTCTGCTGCACCAGTACGAATCGGTTCGCCTGTTCGAGGAACTGGCGCAGGCCGGATTCGAAACCCCGCTGTCCTGGGCGCGCCAGCATTTCGATGTGATCCGGCGCTTCGGTCGCTTTCCGCACCGGAACGAGATCCTCCGCCGCCGCTCGACACCCGAGGAACTGGAGTTCCTCAAGCTGCCGGGATCCCGCTTCTGAGCTTGGCGACGAGACTCGATCAGTAGTAGAGGCCGGCCGGCGTTGCGATGCCGGCGCGCCGCGCCAAAGCATCCAGCGTAACGAGCGCGGACTCCAGCGTGAATTCATCGCGCTCGATCGCAGCGATCACCTCGGGTAGCCGTCGTTGTTCGATCGCGGCCACCTCGCCGTCCCGGTTCTGCAGCGGGAGATCCGCGGGCAGCATTGCGTCGAAGACGTGGATGATTTCCGACTGCAAGCCCTCCGGAACCGGCCGCCTGACGTGGAAGCGCCGGCCGCGCTGAATCGCGAGGCGCCCCGGTTCGATTCCGGCTTCCTCCCAGGCTTCGCGCGTCAGCGCCTGCTCGAGCGATTCTCCCGCCGGGACCATGCCGCCGACCAGGTTGTCCCACAGGCCGGGGTCGATCTGCTTGCTCGCGGCGCGTCGCGCGACGACCAGCGTTTCATCGTCGATGAATGCATTCAGGTGGACCGCGTCGGTCCGGATGCCGAGCGGACGGCAGGCCGCACGCTCAATCGCCGCGATCGGATCGTCACCGCGTCGCGCGTGGATCGCGAGTGCCTCGTCCCGCCACCCGGTCAACAGTCCGGCGTCGCGCAGCCGCAGCGCGGCCTCCCCAAGCAGCGCGGTGCGTCCGGCCGCATCGAAATCGTCGTCCTGCAGGAGCAGGGCATCGTCGAGCAGCAGGAATCCGCTCGGAGGGCGGGCGAGCACCCGGGCGACGTCGGGCGTAGTGCTGCCCACCTGCGCGCCGGCCATCCACACCGAAACCAGGCCGGGCGGGATCGGCTGATGCGCGCGCCGTTGCAGTCGGTCGGCCTGCTGTTGCAGCCGTTGCACATGCTCGTGCAGTCGATCCGCCGTGAGCATCACTGGGCCTCGGGCCTCATGTGCGGAAACAGGATGACGTCGCGGATGCTCGGAGCATTGGTCAGCAGCATGATGAAACGATCGACACCAACGCCGCAACCTGCCGCCGGCGGCATGCCGTATTCAAGCGCGCGCACGTAGTCCGCGTCATAGAACATCGCTTCCTCGTCGCCCGCCGCCTTTGCCCGGGCCTGCTCGTTGAAGCGGGCCGCCTGGTCCTCCGGATCATTCAGTTCGGAAAATCCATTGGCGGTTTCGCGGCCGACGATGAAAAGCTCGAAGCGTTCGGTGATCTCGGGCCGGCGATCCGACGCACGTGCCAGCGGCGAAACCTCGACCGGATAGTCGACGATGTAGGTGGGCTGGGTCAGCTTGGACTCGGCGACTTCCTCGAACAGCGCAAGCTGCAAAGCGCCAAGGCCGGCCTCCTCCGCGTGGGTGCTGCCGCGCGAGCGCAGTTCGCGGTGCAGGAACTCGCGATCGGCGAGCTGTGTGCCGGTGTATTGGGCAGCATGCTGCCGGATCGCCTCGACGATCGTCATCCGGGCGAACGGCCGCGCCAGATCGATCGTCTGCCCCTGGTACTCGATGACGGCCGAGCCGGTGGCGGCGACGGCCACGTGTCGCAGCAGCCGCTCGGTGAAGTCCATCAGCCATTCGTAATCCTGGTACGCGGCGTAGAACTCCATCATCGTGAACTCGGGGTTGTGGCGCGGGCTCAGCCCCTCGTTGCGGAAGTTGCGATTGATTTCGAACACGCGCTCGAAGCCGCCGACGACCAGCCGCTTCAGGAACAGTTCCGGCGCGATGCGCAGGAACATCTCGATGTCGAGCGCGTTATGGTGCGTGACGAACGGCTTGGCCGCCGCGCCGCCGGGAATCACCTGCAGCATCGGTGTCTCGACCTCGAGGAATCCCTCGGCGACCATGAATTCGCGCATCGCGGAAATCGCCCGGCTGCGCAGGACGAACGCCGCGCGCGTCTCCTCGCTCATGATCAGGTCGACATAGCGCTGGCGGTAGCGCTGTTCGCGGTCCTCGAGCCCGTGGTACTTGTCGGGAAGAGGGCGTACCGACTTCGCGAGCAGCCGCAGCTCGCGGCAGCGCACCGACAGCTCGCCCTTCTGCGTCTTGAACAGCACGCCGCGGGCCGCGACGATGTCGCCGAGGTCCCAGTGCCGGAAGGCTTCGTGCGCGGCCTCGCCGGTATCGTCGTTCGCGACGTAGAGCTGGATCCGGCCGCTGCCGTCCTGCAGCGTCGCGAAGCTCGCCTTGCCCATCACCCGCTTGAGCATCATTCGGCCCGCAACGGCGACCTCGACATTGGCCTGCGCGAGCGCCTCGCGATCCAGGCTGCCGTACTGCGTATGCAGTTCGCCCGCCATGTGCGTGCGTCTGAAATCGTTCGGAAACGCCGGTCCGGCGGCCCGCAGCGCAGCGAGCTTGGCGCGACGCTCGGCGATGATCTGGTTCTCGTCGACCGGCGCGGCAGGGATCGGGTCGTTCATCAGGGCCTCACGCGTCGCGCACATCGGCGACCGGCTGGGTTCCGAAATCGGGGCGGACGAGATATGCAAGAACGCGCGCAGCGGCGGCTTCCGGCGTCGGCAACTGGCCGCTGGTCTTCAGGTCGACGAAATGGAACTGCTCGGGGAAGCCCTCCGCCTCGCTGGCGCGCAACTCACCCTGCATGTCGGTGTCGATGACCCCTGGCGCCAGCGCCGCGATGCGCGCCGGGTGAGGCAGCAGCGCTTCGTCGACAGCAACCACGCGCGAATAGTGATCGACTCCGGCCTTCGCGGCGCAGTACGCGGCCCAACCGGCGATCGGTCGCCTGCCGGCGCCCGAGGAGATGTTGAGCACGCGCTTGTCGATTGCCCAGGCGCGCGTCGCACGCAGGAATGCGGCGCTGAGCAGGAGCGGCGCTTCGAGGCCGACGCGCAGCACCGCGGCGAGCTGATTCGCATCGGCGCGTTCGATCGGCCCGACCCGGCCGAGCAGGCCGGCGTTGTTGATCAACGTCGCGGCACTGAAGCCCGCCGCGGCATGCTGATGCAGCCAGGTCGCGAGCCGCGCGGCGGCGCTCACGCCATCGCCGAGGTCGATCGCCCACTGTTCGAGCGCGGTGCCGGCGGCAAGCGCCCGGTCAGCCAGCGCCGGGTCGGGATGCCGCGCCATCGTCAGCAGATGCACGTCCGGCGCGAGCAGTTGCTCGGCCATCGCTGCGCCGAGCCCGCGCGAAGCCCCGGTCAGGATGTAAAGGCGTCGCGGAGTCATGGTCTCAGGAAATGTAGGCGAGGTCGCGCACGCCGTGGCGTTCGACCCAGGCCGGATAGCCGGCAATGGCCAGGCCGAACATCAGCGTGTCACGCATCCGGCCGTGATGGTCGCGCGCTTCGGCTCGCATCACCCCCTCTTCGGCCAGGCCGGCGCGGCGCATGACGTTTGCACTGGCGGCGTTGCCGGCGTCACAGGTGCCGAAGACGCGGTTTACCTGCATGTGTTCGAACGCGTACTGGATCAGGAGCCGGACTACTTCGCTGGCGAGTCCCTGGCGCCGCGCAGACTGCAGCAGGAAATAGCCGATTTCCGCTTTCGGCGTATTCCAGTCCGGCGCGTGGAAGCCGGAGCCGCCGAGGAACTCGCCCGCCTCGCTCCAGATTCCCATTGGCATGTTCGATCGCAACGCGAACTCGGCATGCATGCGGACGACGTATGACTCGGAGTCTTCGGGCCGCTGGTGTTTCTGCGGCCACATCATCCACTGCATCAGCTCGGCGCGCTGCGGCGCCAGACCGGCGAAAAAAGCCGCGCCGTCGCCCGGTCGATAACGGCGCACCAGGACGCGGCCGCTCGCCACCCCGTCGGGCAGCGGCAACAGCTCCGGCTTGGACTGTGCGGGGCGTTCCGTCATCAGACTCCCTGCTTCAGGCTGGCCTGGATGAAATCGTCGAGGTCGCCGTCGAGCACCGCCTGCGTGTTTCCGATTTCGACGTTTGTGCGCAGGTCCTTGATCCGCGACTGGTCGAGCACGTACGAGCGGATCTGGTGGCCCCAGCCGATGTCGGTCTTCGATGCCTCGAGCGCGCTCTGTTCGGCCATGCGCTTGCGGAGCTCCTGCTCGTACAGCTTCGACTTCAGCATCGCCATCGCTTCCGCGCGGTTGCGGTGCTGGCTGCGGTCGTTCTGGCTCTGCACGACGATGCCCGACGGCGCGTGCGTGATCCGAACCGCCGACTCGGTCTTGTTCACGTGCTGGCCGCCCGCGCCCGAAGCGCGATACACATCGATGCGAAGGTCGGCCGGGTTGATGTCGACCTCGATCGTTTCGTCGACTTCCGGGTAGACGAAGACGCTGGCGAACGACGTGTGGCGGCGCGCGTTAGAGTCGAACGGCGACTTGCGCACGAGCCGGTGGATGCCGGTCTCCGTGCGCAGCATTCCGTACGCATATTCGCCGGAGAGCTTGATCGTCGCGCCCTTGATGCCCGCCACCTCGCCCTCGGTTTCGTCGAGCAGTTCGGGCTTGAAACCGTGCCGCTCGGCATAGCGCAGGTACATGCGCTCGAGCATCGACGCCCAGTCCTGGGCCTCGGTGCCGCCAGCGCCGGCCTGGATCTCGATGAAACAGTTGTTGGGATCGAGCGGATTGTTGAACATCCGCTGGAACTCAAGTTCGGAGACCTTCTTCGCCAGGGCGGCAAC
The DNA here is from genome assembly GCA_036732825.1 of Burkholderiaceae bacterium. Classification (GTDB taxonomy): domain Bacteria; phylum Pseudomonadota; class Gammaproteobacteria; order Burkholderiales; family Burkholderiaceae_F; genus DAINBQ01. Next base: position 7,024 of record DAINBQ010000019.1, read on the forward strand.
GTCGGACTCGACCGCGACCAGCGTCGCGTCGTCCTCATCGGAGCGCGCCATCTCGAACAGCTCGCCCGAATCGCGCACGCCCGCTTCCAGCGCGTGCATCTTCTGCACGATCAGGTCGAGGTTCTTCTGCTCCCGCCCCAGTTCCTGTGCGCGCTTGGGATCGTCCCAGACCTTCGGGTCTTCCAGCGCGCGGCCGATTTCCTCAAGTCGACGCTCCTTCGCGTCGACGTCAAAGATACCTCCGGAGTTCAGCGAGGCGGCCGCGCAGCTCGGCAATCGTGCCTTCGATCTGATTGAGGCGTTCGGCTTCCATCGTGACCTTTCGAAAGCCGCGGATTATAGGCGGCGATCGGCGGTGGGGTCGTCTGCGGGTCGGACCTGCGCGGCGGCGATGTCAGCCGCGTCGCCCGCAGCGCGAATGCGATCGATCTGGTCGACGAACACCCGCACCAGCGTCGGATCGAACTGCCGGCCCGCCTGTGCTTCGAGGTATCCCAGCACCTCGTCCTGCGGCCAGGGCTCCTTGTAGACGCGCTCGAAGCTGAGCGCGTCCCAGACGTCGACGATCGCGAACAGCCGTGCCGGCAGCGGGATCTGCTCGCCGCTGAGGCCGCGCGGATAACCCTTGCCGTCCCAGCGCTCGTGATGACAGTAAGGGATGTCGATCGCGGGTCGGAGGAAGTCGATGGAGTCCAGCAGGTCATGGCCGATCTGCGCATGCGTGCTCATCAGCTCGCGCTCCGCCGGCGTGAGCGGACCGGGCTTGATCAGGATGCTGTCCGGAATGCCGACCTTGCCGACATCGTGCAGCACGGCGCCGCGCTCGAGGTGTACGAGATTCTCGCCGCTGACGCCGGCCAGTCGTGCGAACTCGACCGTCATTGCGGTCACGCGCTGCGTGTGGTTGCGTGACTCCTGGTGGCGCAGATCGAGAACCGCCATCAGGCCGCGGATTGTCTGGTCATAGGTGTCGACCAGCGCCTGGTTGGCCGACTCGAGCTTTCGCACTGCGTGCCGGATCAGGAAGTAAAGCAGGATGCCGGTCACGATGACGTAGCCCCAGCCCTTGACGAGCTGCGCCGTCGCGCGCGCCGCCGGCTCCGCGAAGCGCGCCTCGATGAACAGGTCCGACAGGAAGATCCAGAGCCCGCCCAGCACGACGTAGATCAGCACGATCCGCTGCTGCGGGTTGAGTCGCATTCGTAGGGAAGAGGGTAGTCGCCTCAAGCGCGAAATGGCAGCCAGCCAGGAAGGTGGATCGCGTCTTACGCTAGCCGACGCGGTGGCAGCGCGCAATGCCGCTTTCGATTTTCGACGATCGCCGCCGGACATCGTTACTCCGCCGCGTGTTCGATCACGAGCTGCAGTCGCCGGGCGCCCATGTATTCGTCGGCCACCGGCCGATACGCGAGCCGCACGTGCGCCGGAAGTCGCTCCGTGTGACGGAACCAGATCGCGTCGTACCGCCTGCCGTCGAGACCGAGCGAGAGCTTCAGGTGCCTGTCCTTCAGCAGCCGCTGCTCGAGCACATCGAACTCGTTGTCGAACAGCGGCGCCGGAAATCCCTGGCCCCAGACATGCTCGTCGATCGCATTGATCAGCGAAAGGCAGATCTCGCCCGCTGCCAGCGGCCCGTCGGTGGCGACGGACCGCGCAAAGAGTGCGCGGTCGCAGGTCGTGCACGTCGCTTCCTCGAACTCGGCCGCGAAGCGCTCGTAGCTCTCCGCCGGCAGCGTCAGGCCCGCCGCCATTGCATGGCCGCCGAACCGGCTCACCAGCGCAGGAGCACGCTTGGTCACGAGGTCGAGCGTGTCACGCAGGTGAACGCCTTCGATCGAACGGCCGGAGCCTCGCAGCTCGCGCTCGCCAGCGCGCGCGAACGCGATCGTCGGCCGGTGGAATTTCTCCTTCACGCGCGATGCGACCAGCCCGACCACGCCCTGGTGCCAGTCCTCATCGAACAGGCAGATCGTGCTGCGCGAATCCACCGTCGCTTCATCGATCGCCGCCAGCGCGTCGAGCTGCATGTCGCTTTCGAGCGCGCGCCGCTCGCGGTTCAGCTGATCGAGTTGCTGCGCGAGCTCGAGTCCGCGCTCGAAGCTGTCGGTGACAAGGCACTCGATGCCGATCGTCATGTCGGTCAGGCGACCGGCGGCATTGATGCGCGGCCCGATCGCGAAACCGAGGTCAGAAGCACGAGCGGTCCGCGCATCGCGCCCCGCGACCTGGAACAGCGCCGCGATGCCTGCATGCAGGCGGCCACTGCGGATCCGCTGCAGTCCCTGCGCGACCAGGATGCGGTTGTTGCGGTCGAGCCGCACGACATCGGCCACGGTTCCGAGCGCAACCAAGTCGAGCAGCGCATCGAGTCGAGGCTGCGTGTCCTCGCCGAAGTGCCCGCGCGAACGCAGCTCGGCCCGCAGCGCGAGCAGCACATAGAACATCACTCCGACGCCGGCCAGGTGCTTGCTGGGGAAACCGCACCCCGGCTGATTTGGATTGACGATGCACGCCGCCGCTGGCAGGACGGCACCAGGCAGATGATGATCAGTGACCAGGACGGCGATGCCGAGTTCGTTCGCACGCGCAACGCCTTCTACGCTGGCGATGCCGTTGTCGACGGTGATCAGCAGGTCGGGTTGACGCTGCGCCGCGAGCTCGACGATCTCGGGCGTCAGGCCATAGCCGTATTCGAAGCGGTTGGGAACTAGGTAGTCGACCTCGGCGCCCATCGCGCGCAGGCCGCGCATTCCGACTGCGCAGGCGGTTGCGCCATCGCAGTCGTAGTCGGCGACGATCAGCAGGCGTGCGCCGGCCTCGATGGAGTCTGCGAGCAGGCGGGCGGCATCATCAACGTGCGACAGCGCGCCGGGCGCCGTCAGTCCGGCGAGCAGCAGGCGGGTCTCTTCGAGCCGCTCGACTCCGCGCGCGGCCAGCACGCGCGCGAGCGCCACCGGCAGGCCTTCGCCCGCCAGCCTGCGCGCGGTTGCGGGATCGAAGTCGCGAACGACGAGTCGCGTCATTCGGTGAACACAGCGGGCACGGCCAGGCGCTGCCAGCGCAGCCAGCGAGCCGACGGCCGAGCGCGCAACTGGCGCAGTTTCTCGCGACCCGAAAGCACGAAATCGATAGCGTGTTCCTCCCCGAGTGTGGCGAGGCGGCGGTCAACCATCGCCATCGCGGTCAGCCAAGCCCCACGATCGAAGCGCTTCCTTGGCACGAACGCTTCGTCCCAGATCAGCAGCGCGTTGTCGACCGGCGTCGACCCGGGCACAGACGCCCGTGCACCTGCGGCTAACGCTGCCCCGCGCCAGGCTGGCGTTTCTGACTGCACCTCCTTGTACACGATCGATCGCAACGGCTCCCAGACGCCGCCGCCGTGCAGCCAGAGGCTGTTGATCATCGGTCGACCGCTCGCCTCGCGTCGCTCGTTGACATCGTGCACGTGCCATGCCATCTGGATCTCGTTGAGCAGATGGTTCCAGCGCCCGGCGTCGCGACCGCCGGGCAGATGCGAGGTGACCGAATCGCCGATCACGACGTCGAGCGGAACGGCTTCGATCGACCACGGCTGCCCGGCTTGCAGGAACCAGTGGTGCCCCGATCTCAGGAACCGGCATCCGTACTGCCCGGCCAGTTCATTGGCGACCGCAAGCAATGCCTCAGCTTCGTTTTCCTCCGCGGGATGTGCGTCGAGTCGCTGCGCGATCAGGTGATCGCCGGCCAGAGCGAGGTGGATCGGATCGGCGTGCCAGACCTGGCCGTCGTTCGGCGACCCGCAGGCGGCGGCCCAGGCATAGGGCGCAGTGACCGGCGGCGGCTTCGACTGGAACAGGGCATCGGCGATCCAGTCCAAATGAGCTGCCCCGCGCACGGATTCGGCGGCCGCGGATTCGTTCGCGATCTCCGATCGCGCGAGCCGGTCGAAAAGCACCGGCGTGTCGAGCGAAGGCAGAAGGTCGGCGGAGAGTTCGGAAGGCACGAGCGAGCCGGGCAGACACAGCGTCAGGCGCATCGAGTCATTCTACGGGCGCGACGCGACGCGCATCGACGCAACGCCTGCTTGGATACAATCGCCTCGCCCTGCGCTTTCAACGCTGCCCGACCTTCCATTGAATCTTCCGTACGAACTTCGAATCGGGCTGCGCTACACGCGTGCCGGCCGGCGCGCGCGCCGTCGCAACGGCTTCATTTCGTTCATCTCCGGCATCTCGATGCTCGGCATTGCGCTCGGCGTGCTGGCGCTGATCGTCGTGCTGTCCGTGATGAACGGATTCGTTTCCCAGGTGCGCGACCGCATGCTGTCGGTGGTGTCGCATGTCGAAGTCGCGGCGCTGAACGGCGCGCTGCCGGACTGGCGTGCGGTGGAGCAGGCGGCGCGCCGGAATCCGGACGTGGTCGGCGCCGCGCCCTACATCAACGCGCAGGCGCTGCTGACGCGCGGGGACAGCGTGCGCGGAGTGCTGGTGCGCGGCGTCGATCCGGCTGCGGAGCCGGCAGTTTCGGATATCGCAAGCCAGGTTCGCGGTGCCCCGTTGTCGGCGCTGAGCGACGGCGAGTTCGGGATCGTCCTGGGCGGCGAACTGGCGCGCACGCTCGGCGTCGCAATGGGCGAGAAGGTGACACTGATCGCACCGCAGGGCCAGGTGACGCCGGCGGGAGTTGTGCCGCGCCTCAAGCAGTTCACGGTGCTCGCGACCTTCGATTCCGGACACTTCGAGTACGACAGCGCGCTGGCCCTGATCCACATCGGGGATGCGGCACGGCTGTTTCGCGTCGACGGCCCGACCGGCGTGCGACTGAAGCTCACCGACATGCTGCGCGCCCCCGAGATCGGGCTAGAGCTCGCGCGTTCGCTCGGACCGGGCCTGCTGGTGCGCGACTGGACGCGTCAGAACCGCAGCTGGTTTGCCGCCGTGCAGGTCGAGAAGCGGATGATGTTCATCATCCTGGCGCTGATCGTCGCGGTCGCCGCGTTCAATCTCGTGTCGACCCTGGTGATGACCGTGACGGAGAAGCAATCGGACATCGCGATCCTGCGCACGCTGGGCGCGAGCCCGCGCAGCGTGATGGCGGTTTTCATGGTCCAGGGTGCGTTGATCGGAGTGCTCGGCACGCTGCTCGGCGTCGCCGGCGGGCTGCTGCTCGCGAATCATCTTGACGTGATCTTTCCGTGGATCGAACGCATGGCAGGGTTTGCGCTGATCCCGAAGGACATCTACTTCATCAGTTCGCTGCCCTCGGATCCGCGCGCCGGCGACATCGTTCCGATCGCGCTGATCTCGATCGCGCTGTCGCTGGTGGCGACGCTCTATCCGAGCTGGCGCGCGTCGCGCGTCAAGCCGGCCGAGGCACTGCGCTATGACTGAGCAGCCGGTGCTTCTCGCGCGCGAAATCGCGAAGTCGTTCCGCGAAGGCGGTCTCGCGGTCGACGTGCTGCAGGGGGCCGACCTCGAACTCGCACGCGGCGAGCTGGTCGCGATCGTCGGCGCGTCGGGCTCGGGCAAGAGCACGCTGCTGCATGTGCTGGGCGGGCTCGATGCGGCGGATCGCGGCCGCATCGTCATCGAAGGCCATGACCTGGCGCAGCTCAGCGAGGCCGGACGCGGGCGCTTGCGCAACGAGCGGCTGGGGTTCGTCTATCAGTTCCATCATCTGCTGCCTGAATTCACCGCGCTGGACAATGTCGCGATGCCGCTCGCGATCCGTCGCTTGCCGCTGGCGCAGGCGCGTCAGCAGGCAGCCGAGTCGCTGGCTGCGGTCGGCCTCTCGGCGCGCAGCCAGCATCATCCGGCCGAGCTGTCCGGCGGTGAGAGACAGCGCACCGCGATCGCCCGCGCGATCGTCACCCGGCCGGCCTGCATCCTCGCGGACGAACCCACCGGCAACCTCGACCGCGACACCGCGCACGTCGTCTTCGAGGTCCTGGTCGAACTTGCGCGCGGCCGTGGGACCGCGGTGGTCATCGTCACGCACGACCCCGAGCTCGCGGCGAAATGCGATCGCGTGCTACGGCTCAATCACGGCCGCCTGGCCCCGGCCTGATCGTCCGTCGACCCGGCAGGACGCCGGCGCTGGCGCGAGTGCCACGCGTACCTCAGGTAGGCGCTCCACGATCCACGCACGACTGCATAACCCAGTGCGGCGAGGAGGCAGGCGAGCAGGAACACACCGAGCGCGAGCGGTGGACCCAGGCCGAGCATCCACTGGCTGATCGCTTCGCCTGACCGGCCGATCGAGCTCCAGTCCCAGTGCGGCGGGGGTGGGACCGGGCGGTCTCCCGCGCTGCCGAGGACGAAGGAGCCCATCTTGTACGCAATCAGATAGAGCGGAACGATCGTCAGCGGATTCGTGTAAAGCGTCATCACCAGTGCGATCGGCAGATTGACGCGGAACATCACGCAGGCAATGCCGGCGCCCACCATCTGCAGCGGACCCGGGATGAGTCCGCAGAAGAGGCCGACCGCGACGCCGCCGGCGGCCGACCGTCGGTGTACGTGCCACAGAGCCGGATGGAACACGCGCTCGCCGAACATGGAAAGCACGCGCACTTCGCGCACCTTGTCGATGCTCGGCATCAGCCGATGGAAGAATTTGCGCATGATTCCGCAAGTGTAGGCATGCCGGATGCCCGGCGCGGCAGTCGACCGAGTTTCCGGCGTGCCGGTGCGGAGGCTGCGTAAACTCGGCGCCGATGTGGATCGACACCCACTGTCACCTGGACGCGGACGAGTTCGACGGCGATCGCGCCGCGGTGGTTGGCCGGGCTCGGGCGGCCGGGGTTTCGATGCTCGTGATGCCGGCCGGCCACGTCGACGATCACGAGAAAGCGGCGGCGGTGGCGCGCGAGAATGGATTTGCCTTTGCGCTTGGAATCCATCCGCTGTGGCTGGATCGGGCAGCCGAAGCCGATGTGGACCGCCTGCGCGAACTGGTGCCGGTGGCCCTGGCCGACCCGCGCTTCGTCGCGATCGGAGAGATCGGCATCGACCTCGCGGAGCCGGTGACCGACATCGATCGCCAGCAGTGGTTCTACCGGGAACAGCTGCGCGTCGCGCGCGACTTCGGGCTGCCGGTGATCGTCCACGTGCGGCAATCCGCCGATCTGCTGATGAAGCACCTGCGCCGCATCGACGTCGGCGGCGGCATCATCCATGCGTTCAACGGCAGCCGGCAACAGGCGCAACAGTTCATCGAGCGCGGCTTCAAGCTCGGGTTCGGGGGCGCGTTGACCTATTCCGGTTCGCAGCGCATCCGCCGCCATGCAGCCGAACTCGCTGCCGATGCCTGGGTGCTGGAAACTGACGCTCCCTACATCCCACCGCAATGGCTGCGCGTCGATGGCCACGCGCAGCGCAACGAGCCCGGTGAACTGCCGAGGATCGCGACCGAACTGGCGGCGCTGCGTGCTATGTCGCTCGCAGATCTCGCGCAGCAGAACCGCTCGAATGCGATCGTGGCGCTGCCGCGGCTCGGCGCCTGGCTGGCGTCGGTGAAAGCCTGAAACCCGATGCTGCTGTCCGCGCTGGTTGCTTTCGTCGCCGGCGTCTGCGTGCTGCAACTGCAGGCCGCGCTTCCTTCCGTGCTGCAGATCGTGTTGCTGATGGCGATCGCGTTGCCAGTGGCGATCGTGGCGGCGGCGTGGAAAGACGCGAGGCCGGTGCTCCGGCTCGGCGCGCTGCTGGCTGCGTGCGGCGCGCTCGGCTTCGCCTATGCCGCTGCGCAGTCGACGCTGCGGATCGGCGAGGAACTTTCGTTCGCCGATGAAGGGCGGGACCTCGCAGTCATCGGCGTCGTCGCCAGTCTGCCGGCGCGCGCAGAACGCGGCGTCCGCTTCGAGTTCGACGTCGAGCGTGTCCTGACTCCGGACGTGCGGGTCCCGCGTCGACTGCTGCTCGGCTGGTACAACGGTGGCTTCGATGTGCAGCCGGGCCAGCGCTGGTCGTTCACCGTGCGCTTGCGGCGTCCGCATGGCGCGATGAACCCCGGCGGGTTCGACCTTGAAGCCTGGATGCTCGAGCGCAACCTGCGTGCGACCGGCTATGTTCGCAGCGGCCCGCGCGACCCGTCACCCGATCGACTCGACTCCATGGTCTGGCGACCGGGCCATGCGGTCGAGCGCGCGCGATCCGTGCTTCGCGAGCGCCTGCAGTCCTCCGTCGCGGACAAGCGCCACGGCGGCGTCCTGCTCGCGCTGGTCCTCGGTGACCAGCGCGCGATCGGCGACGAGGACTGGACGCTTTTCAACCGCACTGGTATCGCGCATCTCGTCAGCATTTCAGGCCTGCACATCACGATGATCGCCAGCCTGGCCGGCCTGGTCGTCGGTGCGCTCTGGCGCCGTATACCGGCCTTGCTGGTGCGTTCGGCGGCGCAGACCGCGGGCATCGTGGCGGGGCTGATCTTCGCGCTGTTGTATGCACTGCTGGCCGGGTGGGGCATTCCGGCCCAGCGAACAGTCCTGATGCTGGCAACGGTCGCGGCCGCCTGGCTCACGGGGTCGCGCATCGGCCTGGCGACTGCGCTTGCACTCGCAGCCGCGCTGGTGTGCCTCATCGATCCCTGGGCCGTGCTCGCCCCCGGATTCTGGCTTTCATTCGGCGCCGTCGCCGCGATCGTCTGGGTCGTGCAGGGGAGGCCGCCTGCGCCGGGTCATCGCTGGAAATACGGAATGCTGACCGCCGCGCGCGTGCAGATCGCGGTCACGCTGGCGCTCGTGCCCGCAAGCATCGTGCTCTTTCATCAGTTGTCGGTCGTGTCGCCGCTTGCGAATGCGATCGCGATTCCGATCGTGAGCTGGGCAGTGACTCCGCTTGCGTTGATCGGAGCCGCGCTGGCGACCCTGCCTGCCCCGTTCGCAGCGGTCGCAGAACCGCTCTTCCTGGCCGCCAACGGAATGTTCGGGGTCCTCGCCGGCCTGCTGGCGTGGTTGTCGTCGTTTTCCTGGGCAACGCATCCGGTGGCGGATCCGCCGATTGCGCTCGTGGCGCTCGCGCTCATCGGCGTCGCCTGGCTGCTCACCCCGCCCGGATGGCCGTTACGCGCCGTTGGACTGCTGCCGTTGCTGCCGATCTTCGTCTGGCCCGCGACGCGCCCTGGCGACGGCGATCTCTGGGTGACCGCGTTCGACGTCGGCCAGGGCTCGGCACTGCTGGTCGAAACGCGCGACCGGGCCTGGCTCTACGACGCCGGTCCGCGCTATTCGAACGAGTCGGATGCCGGGGAACGCGTCATCCTGCCGTATCTCCGATACCGCGGCATCGGCCGGCTCGATGGCCTGATCGTCTCGCATCTCGACAGCGATCACTCGGGCGGCGCCGCTTCGCTCCTGCGTGCCCTCGCTGTCGAACGCGTCATCAGTTCGATCCCATACGGTCATCCCGCGCTCGGGCAAGGCGCCGCGGTCGAGCGCTGCGAAGCGGGCATGGCCTGGAAGTCGGGAGCGCTCGCATTCATCGTCCTGCATCCTCATTCGGCAGACTATGCGCGGCGCCGCTCGAGCAATGCGATGAGCTGCGTGATCGCGGTCACGCTCGGATCGACCCGGCTCTTGCTGACCGGCGATGTGCCGGCAGCCGACGAGACAGCTCTTCTGGCGCGTGAACCCGGGCTGCGTGTTGCCTGGCTCGCCGCTCCGCATCACGGAAGCCGCACGTCGTCGAGCGAAACATTGCTGCAAACGCTCGGAGCCACCTGGGCCGTCGCGCAGGCCGGCTACAGAAACCGTTTCGGACACCCGGATGCCGGGGTCATGGAGCGTTATCGAGCCCATCGCATTCGCCTGCTGCGCACCGACCATGCGGGCGCACTCCAATGGCGCTTCGCGCGGGACGGCAGCACGACAGTTTCGGCCTGGCGCTCCGTTGCGGTGCGTTATTGGCACAACCGGCCGGGTCCTCTTCCTTCCGCCACGGCGGAGGAGGACGAGCCTCCCGACGGTATCGACTCGAATCCCGCGCCTCCCGAGCCCTTTTTCCCGGGATGATCCGGTGAATGGTGCTGGTGTACACCTTGCTAGACTCGATCGACCCCTTCAGGAGGGTAGTTATCCGATGGTCAGCGTGTACGACGAGATGTACGACCCGGACAACCATGTCCGTACGCATTACGTCGAGTTCGAGCGCTGGCTGACGGAGCAGGCAGCCGAGACGATGCGCTTCAAGCGGGCCGAGGCCGATCTCGTCTTCCGGCGCGTCGGCATCACGTTTGCGGTTTACGGCGACGATGCCGGCACCGAGCGGCTGATTCCTTTCGATGTCGTGCCGCGCGTGATTCCGGCGGCTGAATGGCGCCAGCTCGAAGCCGGCCTCAAGCAGCGGGTCCGTGCATTGAATCTCTACATGCACGACATCTACCACGACCAGGACATCGTGCGCGCCGGCCGCATTCCGGCCGAGCAGGTCTTCGGCAACGCCCAGTACCGGCCCGAGATGCACGGCGTCGACGTGCCGAGCAATATCTACTCGCACATCTCCGGCATCGATGTCGTGCGCGCTGCGAACGCCGCCGGCGAGGGCGAGTTCTACGTGCTCGAGGACAACCTCAGGGTCCCGAGCGGGGTCTCCTACATGCTCGAGAACCGCAAGATGATGATGCGGCTCTTTCCGGACCTGTTCGCGCGCAACCGCGTCGCGCCCGTCGCCCACTACCCGGACCTGCTGCTGGACAACCTGCGTTCGGTCGCGCCGCAGGGCGTCGACGACCCGACGGTCGTGCTGCTTTCGCCCGGCATGTACAACTCGGCCTACTTCGAGCACGCTTTCCTCTCGCAGCAGATGGGGATCGAACTGGTCGAGGGACAGGACCTGTTCGTGCAGGAGAACAACGTCTACATGCGGACCACGCGCGGACCGCAGCGGGTGGACGTGATCTACCGTCGGATCGACGATGACTTCCTCGATCCGCTCGCGTTCCGCACCGACTCACAGCTCGGCGTTCCCGGGCTGCTTTCCGTCTACCGCGCGGGCCGCGTGACGCTGGCGAACGCGATCGGCACCGGCATCGCCGACGACAAGTCGATCTACCCGTACGTGCCCGACATGATCGACTTCTACCTGAGCGAGAAACCCATTTTGTCGAACGTCCCGACCTACAAGTGCCGCGATGGCGAGGACCTGCAGTACACGCTCGACCACATTGGCGAGCTCGTCGTGAAGGAAGTGCACGGGGCCGGCGGCTACGGCATGCTCGTCGGACCGGCGGCGACGCGGAAAGAAATCGAGGAATTTGCGGTGCGCGTGAAGAGCCAGCCTGAAAACTACATCGCGCAGCCGACGCTCGCGCTGTCGACCTGCCCGACCTATGTCGAGTCTGGCATCGCGCCCCGCCATATCGACCTCCGCCCGTACGTGCTGTCGGGCCGCGACATCGTGACAGTGCCCGGCGGCCTGTGCCGCGTCGCGCTGCGCGAGGGTTCGCTGGTCGTCAATTCCTCGCAGGGTGGCGGCACGAAAGACACCTGGGTGCTCGAGCGATGATCCGCGCAGACGATCCGTCGATTCCAGACCACCCCGTGCCGGAGGAAGTCGACCCGGTGGCGCGCCGTTCGACCGACCAGATCGACCCGTACGCGCTGATCGAGCGCGCTGAACGGTTGCTGAACACCGAGCCGCACGACGCGGTGGTGTTCGCATTACGTGCTCAGAGCGTCGCGCGTGCGCGCACGGCCGATGGACTGATGGCGCGGGCGCACTTCATCGCTGGCTCGGCGCTGATGCAGGTCGGCGACTGGTCGGGAGCGATCCGCCAGCTGTCGCAGGCCGAGCAGGTGTACCGCGCGCAGGATGACATCGGTGCCCAGTGCCGCGTGATCACTCAGCTCGCGAGCGCCTGCTGCGAACTGGGCGAATACGGCGAGGCGCTGGACGGCTTCGCGCAGGCGCAGAAGCTGGCGCGCCAGCACAACGACCACGCTGCCGCACGACGCGCGCTCGTCCACCAGTCGAACGTCCACACGATGCTCGGCGACTTCGAAGCGGCGCGCGAATCGCTGCGCTCGGCGCTCGAACTGCCGTCAGGCTCGGCGGCTGACGAAGGGCTGGTCGTGCTGCACTTCGGCATGGTCGATTCGCGCGAGGGCCTGCGTGCTGCGCTCGCCGGCGATGCGGCGACCGTGACGCGCCGGATGGCCGACGCCGAGGAGCATTTCGAGGTCGCGCTCGAACTGCTGGCCGGCACGAGCGACCGCGCGAATGCAATCGCGGCCCGCATCCAGCGCGGGGCGGCGCGCTGCTGGCGTGCGAAGTTCAAGGAAGGCATCGCCGATCTGAACACGGCGGTGGCCGAGGCCGCGCACAGCGGGTTCCGCCTGCGCGAGGTGCAGGCACGGCTCGAACTCGGCTACCACCTCGTCGCCGCCGGACGCGAGCAGGAAGGCCTGGCCGTGCTCGCGCCCGCGCTGATGCAGGCCGAGGAACTCGGCGACCTGCGGCGGCCGGCCGACATGCATGAGCGGCTGTCGGCGTTGTACGAAGCGCACTCCGACTTCAAGGTCGCGCTGTTCCACCACAAGCGCTATGTCGAGGTGATGAACCGCCTGAACGGCCGGCTGAGCACGCAGCGCGCACGGCTGCACGAGGCGCGCGCAGAACTGCAGAAACTGCGTACGCAGACCGCCGCGCTGCACCAGCGCACGCAGGACCTGGAGCAGACGCGCTCCCGCCTCGAGCGGCTGGCCCTCGAGGACGAACTGACCGGCCTCGCGAACCGCCGCTCGTTCACGAAGGAGTTCGAAAGCTGGTGCATGCGTGCCCGGGCCGGCAATCTGCGGTTCGGACTGGCGGTTGCGGACATCGACGGCTTCAAGCAGATCAACGACCGCTATTCGCACCTGACAGGCGATGCAGTGCTGCGCCAGCTCGGCGCGGTGATCCGCGCGAATCTGAGGGACACGGATTTCGCCGCGCGGCTGGGAGGCGACGAGTTTGCGCTGCTGGTGGCCGACAGCGAAGGCGGCGCCGCAGTCGGGGTCGTGCAGCGGTTGATGGATGCCGTGCGCAACTGGTCATGGAATGAACTGGGTGACGAACTCGACGTCACGATGAGCGTCGGGCTGTGCGAGTCGTCGGAGTTCGGCGACTCGAGCGAACTCGTGCGCCGTGCCGACGAATCCCTGTACGCGGCCAAGCACACCGGCCGGGACCGCGTTCACATCTGGGATAGCGGTGCCTAGCGGTGCTTAGCCGAACCGCCGATCACCTGTTCTGGATGGCGCGTTACATAGAGCGAGCCGAGAACACCGCCCGCATGCTCGACGTCAACATGTCGACGTCGCTGCTGCCCCAGTCGGCCGCCGCCTCCGAGCGCGGCTGGCGCGCGCTGCTCAGCATCTCGGAGCTGCTGCCGGCGTTCGACGCCAATCATCCGCTCGTCTCGCCGCGCGCGGTGATCGACTTCATGGTGCGCGACACGAGCAATCCATCATCAATCTGCAGCTGCCTGCAGGCAGCGCGCGAGAATGCGCGGGCGGTGCGCGGTTCGCTGACCACCGAGGTCTGGGAAACCCACAACGACACGTGGCTCGGTCTGCAGAAACCGCTGGCGGAACGGCAGCCCGAACGCGATCCGCAGGCCTTCTTCGAATGGGTGAAGTTCCGCTCGCACCTGTCGCGCGGAGTGACGATCGGCACGATGCTGAAGGACGAGGCGTTCTACTTCATCCGTCTCGGCACTTTCCTCGAGCGCGCAGACAACACGGCGCGCCTGCTCGACGTCAAGTACCACGGGCTGACCGAGGACCATGCGCTGTATGCAGCCGCGCTCGGCGAGGACGCCATCGACCACCACCTCGATTTCTATCACTGGGCCGCGGTGCTGCGCTCCGTGTCGGCATTCGAGATCTATCGCAAGGCGTACCGCGACGTCATCACGCCGTCGCGCGTGGCCGAGCTGCTGATCCTGCGCGGCGACATGCCGCGGTCGCTGCTCTCCTGCCTGAACGAGGTGACGCTGAATCTCGAGATGGTGCGCAACAGCCGCTCGGTCGAGACCGAACGCCGCGCCGGCCTGCTGCGCGCGGAGCTGCGCTACGGCCGGATCCAGGACATCCTGGCGCAGGGGCTGCACGCCTACCTGACCAGTTTCCTGGAGCGGGTCAACGACCTCGGCGGCCGCATCAGCCAGGACTTCCTGGTACCGCTGCAGGCGAGCTGACGCTTCATGCGATTCTCGGTCCTGCACAAGACGACCTATCGTTACACGAGTCCGGTCTTCTACTCGATCCAGCACCTGCGGCTGACGCCGCGCGACGAGCCGCAACAGCGCACGCTGCGCTGGCGCATCCACGCGCCCGGCAACCTCACGCAATCGTTGGACGCCTACGGGAACATTTCGCACACGCTGGCGCTGACCGAGTCGCACGGCGACGTTGAGATCGATGCGCGCGGTGAGGTCGAGGTCGATCCGTTGATCGACGGGCAGCTCGCCGGTCTCGGCACCGTGCCGCCCCAGAGCTTCGTCGCGGCCACGCCACTGACATCGACTGACGAGCCGTTGCGCACCTTTGCCACGAAGCTCGTGCGCCTCGACGCGCACGGGCTGCTCGACTTCGCGCACGAGGTCTGCGCGGCGATCGCGTACGAGACCGGCACGACCGAGGTCACCAGCACCGCAGTACAGGCGCTGCAGCTGGGCCGTGGCGTCTGCCAGGATCAGGCGCACGTCTTCATCGCGTGCTGTCGTGCGCGCGGAGTGCCCGCGCGCTACGTGTCGGGCTATGTGTACCCAAGCGATGCGCCGCACTCCGCCAGCCACGCCTGGGCCGATGTCTACCTGTCTGGCCACGGCTGGATCAGCATCGATGTGACGCACAGGAAATTCGCGTCCGACTCCCTGTGCCGCCTCGCGGTCGGGCGCGACTACATGTCGGCGGGCCCGGTGCGCGGCGTTCGCATCGGCGGCGGCGAGGAATCGATGGACGTCAGGGTTAACATCCGGCCGTTTCCGTTCAGGCACGAGGCGGGCTAGAAACATGACCTATTGCGTGGCAGCCCGGTTGGATGCCGGCCTCGTATTTCTCAGCGACTCGCGCACGAATGCGGGCGTCGACCAGATCTCGACGTTCCGCAAGATGACTGTCTTCGAGCATCCCGGCGAGCGCATGCTGGTGCTGCTTTCGGCCGGCAACCTCGCGGTGACACAGGCGGTGCGGCAGATCCTGTGCGAGAGGGTCGGTCCGCACGACTCCAGCTTCTGGAGCGCGAAGACGATGTTCGAGGCGGTTCGCGTGCTGGGAGAGGCGATCCGCGAGGTGCACGAGCGCGACGCGAAGTCGCTGCAGGAGTTCGGCATCGAGTTCAATGCGAACTTCATCCTCGGCGGCCAGATCCGGGGCGAGCGGATGCGACTGTTCCATGTCTACTCGGCCGGAAACTTCATCGAGGCCTCGCAGGAAAACCTCTATTTTCAGATCGGCGAGGCGAAATACGGAAAGCCGATCATCGATCGGGTGATCCAGCCCGCGACGCCGCTCGATGAGGCGGCCAAGTGCGCGCTGATCTCGATGGATTCGACGCTGCGGTCGAACATTTCGGTCGGGCTGCCGCTCGACCTGCTCGTTTACGAAGCCGATGCGCTGCGGGTGACGAAGTTCGTGCAGATCGATTCGTCGAACCAGTACATGAACATGATCCGCAACACCTGGGGCGCGCGGCTCAAGCAGGTGTTCAGCGAGATTCCGGACCCGGTCTGGCGTGAGTCGCAGGCGCCGCCGGGCGCGCCACGCCTCGAAACCGAGGTCACGCAGCCGGTGCGGGCGCCACTGCCGCCGACGCTCGAGGTCGACGCGACGCCCGCCTCGGTCCAACTGGTCGCGGGTCAGGTCGGTCGATCATAGGGCCGGGCTCTACTGCGCGTACCAGCCGCCGTCGACGTTCCACGCAACGCCGCGGACCTGGTCGGCCGCCGGCGAGCAGAGGAACACGACCAGTCCCGCGAGCTGTTCGGTCGTCACGAACTGCATCGACGGCTGCTTCTCGCCGAGCAGCGATCGTTTCGCGGCCTCCTGGTCGAGCTTGTCGCGCTCGGCGCGCGCATCGACCTGGATCTGCACGAGGGGCGTCAGCACCCAGCCCGGGCATACTGCATTGCAGGTGACTCCGGTCTGCGCGGTCTCGAGCGCGATCGACTTCGTGAAGCCGACGATTCCGTGCTTGGCGGCGACGTAGGCGGATTTCTCGGCCGAGGCAACGAGGCCATGCACCGATGCGACGTTGATGATGCGGCCCCAGTTGGCCTGCTTCATCTTCGGCACGACGAGTCGGGTCGTGTGGAACGCCGATGTAAGGTTGATCGCGATGATCGAGTCCCAGCGCTCGACGGGGAACGACTCGACCGGCGCCACATGCTGGATCCCGGCATTGTTGACGAGGATGTCGACGCGACCAAACGTTTGCTCGGCCGCACCCACCATCTGCTCGATCTCGCCGGGCTTGCTCATGTCGGCGCCGTGATACAGGGTCCGCACGCCAAGCGCCTGCAGTTCCTTTTCTACGCCCTGGATCGTTGTCGCCTCGCCGAAGCCGTTGATGACGACATTGGCGCCCTGGGCCGCGAGTGCACGCGCAATGCCAAGGCCGATGCCGCTGGTCGAGCCGGTGACCAGCGCCGTCTTGCCCTTCAACATGAGTTCCTCCCGGTGCTGATTGTCGTTTGCGTCGAGTATGCCATTGTCGGGCGACTAGAATTCCGCGCTGACGCAGAACCGCACTGGAACAACAAGTGACCGTAACCGCCCCGCGCTTTTCGCATGTGAAGTGCCTGAGTCCGGCGGGCATGCATTCCGTTGCCTACACCGAGTGGGGCGACGCGGACAACCCGCGGGTATTGATGTGCGTGCACGGCCTGACCCGCCTCAGCCGCGACTTCGACCGCCTCGCACGCGCGCTGGCTTCACACTACCGCGTCGTCTGCCCCGACGTCGTGGGGCGCGGTCGCAGCGACTGGTTGCGCAATCCGGCCCACTACGTGGTGCCGCAATACGTCGCGGACATGGTCACGCTGATCGCCCGGCTCGGCGTCGACGAGGTCGACTGGGTCGGCACCTCGATGGGCGGCCTGATCGGCATCTCACTGGCCGGCCAGCCGGGATCGTCGATCAAGCGACTGGTCATCAACGACGTCGGTCCGCGTCTCGATGCTGCGGCGATCGCGCGCATCGGTGGCTATGTCGGGGTGCCGGTGTCTTTCGCCAGCGTCGATGACGCGGTCGATTACATCTCCAAGGTGGCGGCGCCGTTCGGCCTGACGCGGCGCGAGGACTGGGTGGAACTGGTCGAACCGACGTTGCGACGGGCCGGCGAGCGCTGGGTTCTGCACTACGACCCGAACATTGCCGTTCCCTTCAAGGCGGTGACGCCCGAGATCGCGGCGGCCGCCGAGGCCGCGACATGGAAACTCTATGACCAGATCGCCTGCCCGACGTTGGTCGTGCGCGGCGCCCATTCGGACCTGCTGTCGCACGAGACGCTGGTCGAGATGATGCAACGTGGGCCGCGGGCCACCGCGGTCGAGGTGCCCGGAGTCGGGCACGCGCCGACCTTCATGCACGAACACGAGATCGCGATCGTGCGGGACTTCCTGCTCAACGA
>DAINBQ010000020.1:0-6726 GCA_036732825.1 Burkholderiaceae bacterium
GGATACGCGGGCCTGTACACGCTGTCCGGTGTGATCCTGATGCGTGCGGCCATATCGGCCGTGCTCGGCGTGGGTATCGGTGCACGTCGTGTCCTGATCATCGGCACGGGAGAAGAGGCACTGGCGGTCGAAGATGCCCTCGGCCAGATGGGCCCGCGCCGATCCGTCGTGGTCGGCTTCTACCCGACTGGAAGCGACGAGCCTCCGGTGATCAATCGCCCCGGCAAGGCGCGCGTCATCCCGCGTTCACTGCAGCTGCCGGCAATCGTCGAGCAGTTCAATGTCGGCGAGGTGGTCGTGGCGGTGCGCGAGCAGCGCGGCGGAGTGCTGCCGCTGCGCGACCTGCTCGATTGCCGGATCAGCGGCGTGCCTGTTTATGACCTGTCCGCGTTCTACGAGCGGATTCGTGGCGAGGTCCCGATCGATTCCCTGAAGGCCAGCTGGCTGATCTACGGGGACGGATTCGCGCAGGACCCGATGCGCACCTTCATCAAGCGCAGCTTCGACATCGCGGCGTCGCTTTTCCTGATCGTGCTCAATCTGCCTCTGATGTTCCTGGCGGCGCTCGCAATTTTCATCGAGAGCGGCGGCCCGGTGCTTTTCACGCAGGAGCGCGTCGGGCGCGGCGGACGTATCTTCAAGTGCGTGAAGTTCCGCAGCATGACCACGGACGCCGAGAAGGACGGCGTGGCGCGCTGGGCGACGACCAACGACTCGCGTGTCACGCGAGTTGGAAGGGTGATGCGCAAGATGCGGATCGACGAGCTGCCGCAGCTCTTCAATGTGCTGCGTGGCGAGATGAGCCTCGTCGGCCCGCGCCCCGAGCGACCCGTGTTCGTCGCGCAGCTGAAGGACCAGATCCGCTTCTACGACGTCCGCCACAGCATCAAGCCGGGCATCACCGGGTGGGCGCAGGTCCGCTATTCGTATGGATCCTCGATCGAGGACGCGCAGCGCAAGCTGCAGTACGACCTGTACTACGTAAAGAACCACTCGCTGGCGCTCGACATCCAGGTGCTGGTTGAGACCATCCGCGTCGTCCTCTTCGGCGAGGGCGCACAGTAGCCAGGCTGTACGGCCGCGGCCTCAGCGCACCTCGGAGCTTCGATCAGGCGGAATCGTGGGAGTGTGCGCGGCCGCCACCGCGTGGGCGCGCAATCTGGACGACGTGCTTTACACGCCGGATCGTGCGGATCACGCGCGCAAGGTGGGTCCGGTCCCGTACCTGGATCTTGAAGTGGATCAGCGCGACGCGCGCGTCCTCGTCCTCGACATGAACATTCAGGATGTTCGATTCCGCTTCCGCGATCGCCACTGCGATTCGGCCAAGGACGCCGCGCTCGTTCAGTGCGCTGACATCGAGTCCAACCGTGAAATTGGACGCGGGGTCGCGTGCCCACTGCAACTCGATCCAGCGGTCGGGATCGGCACGGCGAGCGCGCTGCGCGTGCACGCAATCAGCCTGGTGAACCGCCAGGCCCTGTCCCTTGCGGATGTGACCGACGATCGGGTCGTCCGGGATCGGGTGGCAGCAGTTGGCCATCTGTACGGCCATGCCTTCGGTGCCACGCACGAGCACCGGAACATTCGACGCCTGCGCGACCGAGCGCGGTGCCGGGCTCTCGGCATCGAAGCCCTCCGAGCCCGAGCCGAGCGCGAGTTGGCGCGCGACCACGGCCGCCAGGCGTCGCCCGAGACCGATGTCGGCCAGCAGTTCCTCGCGTGAGGTCGTTTCGGCCTGCTTGAGCACCTGTTCCCATTGTTCTTCACGGACGTCCGCAAGTGACAGATTGAACTGGCGTGCGGCCTGCGCCAGGAGTCGTTCGCCAAGTTCGACCGACTCGTCGAATTTCATCGTGCGCAGGAAGTGCCTGATCTCCGACCGCGCCTTGCCGGTCCTCACGAATGAGAGCCAGGCCGGGTTGGGCCGGGCGACCGGACCGGTGACGATCTCGATCATGTCGCCGTTCTTCAGCTCCGTGCGCAGCGGCTGGATCTCGTTGTTGATGCGCGCCGCGACGCACTTGTTGCCGACGTCGGTGTGGATGCTGTAGGCGAAGTCGACGGCGGTCGCGCCGCGCGGCAGCGAGACGATCCGGCCCTTCGGCGTGAAGACATATACCTTGTCTGGAAAGAGGTCGACCTTGATGTGCTCGAGGAACTCGCTCGAGTCGCCGGTCTGGCGCTGGATCTCGAGCAGCGACTGCAGCCATGCATGCGTCCGCGACTGCAGCTCCGAGAGGTCCGAATCGTCGTCCTTGTACAGCCAGTGCGCGGCGACACCGCTCTCGGCGACGTGATGCATTTCCTTCGTGCGGACCTGGAACTCGACCGGGGTTCCGTAGGGTCCGATCAGCGTCGTGTGCAACGACTGGTAGCCGTTGACTTTCGGAATCGCGATGTAGTCCTTGAATTTTCCCGGCACCGGCTTGTATAGGCCGTGCAAGGCGCCGAGCGTGAGATAACACTCGGGTATCTTGTCGACGACGATGCGGAAGCCGTAGATATCGAGCACCTGCGAGAAGGAAAGGTTCTTCTCGACCATCTTGCGGTAGATGCCGTACAGCGTCTTTTCGCGGCCGTAGACCTCGGCCCGCAGCTTGGCGTCCGACAGCGACTTGCGCACCGACTGCAGGATCTTGCTCAGCACCTCGCGCCGATTGCCGCGCGCTGCCAGGACCGCCTTCTGCAGCACCCGGTAGCGCATCGGGTGCAGGTGCTTGAAGCTCAGGTCCTCGAGCTCGCGAAACAAGGTGTTGAGGCCGAGACGGTGCGCAATGGGCGCATAGATCTCGAGCGTCTCGCGCGCGATGCGGCGGCGTTTCTCCGGCTCGACCGCATCGAGCGTGCGCATGTTGTGCAGGCGGTCGGCGAGCTTGATCAGCATGACGCGGACATCGCGCGCCATCGCCAGCAGCATCTTGCGGAAATTTTCCGCCTGCGCCTGCTCGTTCGACGAGAACTGGAGCTTGTCGAGCTTGGAGACGCCATCGACCAGTTCGGCCACTGTCGGGCCGAAACGCTCGATCAGCTGCTGCTTGGGGATCCCGGAGTCTTCGAGCACATCGTGCAGCAGCGCAGCCTGGATCGCCGCGCCGTCGAGATGCCAGTCGGTCAGAATCTCTGCGACTGCGAGCGGATGCGTGATGTAGGGCGCGCCGCTGCGTCGGAACTGTCCGAGGTGTGCTTCGTCGGAAAAGCGGAATGCCTCCTTGACCCTTTGCACGTCGGCCGAAGGCAGGTACTTCCTGACGCGATCGGAGAGCGTCGCGACGGTGACGACGCCGGCAGGCGCTTCGGCCGATTCAGAGCGCCAGACAGCCTTTTTTAGCGCCTCGGCCGCGCGGCGTGCAAAACCCGGCTGTGGAGGGGGCGAAGAAGGGGCAGGGGTGGGGTCTTCCGGCTGCACTGGCTACCCGCGCCGATCGGCAGTTAGGCGGGCAGGGGCGGCATGGGCCGGCTAGGTCGGAACCTTGCGCAGCATTTCAATGCCCACCTTGCCCTGCGCGATCTCGCGCAACGCGGCGACCGGCGGCTTGTCCTTGGTATCGATCTTGGGCGTGTGACCCTGTGCCAGTTGGCGCGCGCGATAAGCGGCGGCGAGGGCGAGCTGGAAACGGTTCGGAATCTGCTTCAGGCAGTCTTCGACGGTGATGCGAGCCATGGTCTGCGTCCGGAAGGTGATGTCAGAACGCATTTTAGCCGAGCCGGCCCCGGACCGGGTGATCTTGCGCGAGTGGCGCCTGGTTCCTAGCTCGCGATCCCGAGCTGCGCAAACAGGTCGTGGTGGCGGGCCGCCTGGGTTGCGAACCGCAATCGTGTCGCTGTAACGATCGCAATCATCTGCGACAGCGCGAGATCGAGGTCCTCGTTGATGATCACGAAGTCGAATTCCGGTGCGTGAGCGATTTCGCTGCCGGCCGCGAGTAGACGGCGCGAGATGACGGCGTCGGCATCCTGCCCGCGCTTGTGCATGCGCGCCTCGAGCACGTCGATCGAGGGCGGCAGGATGAAGATTCCGACCGCGTGGGCAAATTCCGCCTTGACCTGGCGCGCACCCTGCCAGTCGATCTCGAGCAGCACATCGGTGCCGGCACTCACGCGTTCCTCGATCCACACGCGCGAGGTCGCGTAGTAGTTGCCGTGAACCTCGGCGCTCTCGAGAAACTCGCCCGCGGCACGCCGCTCCATGAACTCGTCGACGCCGATGAAGCGGTATTCGCGGCCATCCGACTCGCCGGGCCGCGGGGGTCGCGTCGTGTACGAAACAGAGAGCTGAATGTTCTGCTCGCGGCCCAGCAGCGCATTGACCAGCGTCGACTTGCCGGCTCCGGAGGGCGCGACGACGAGAAAGACGTTGCCTGAGAACTGGCCGTCGAGCCGCGGCAGGGAAGAAGCGCCGGTCATCGTCACTCCAGGTTCTGGATCTGCTCGCGCATCTGCTCGATCAGGATCTTCAGTTCGACCGACGCGTTCGTCATTTCGATCGCTGCGGCCTTCGAACCCAGCGTGTTCGCTTCCCGATTCAGCTCCTGCATCAGGAAGTCGAGGCGGCGTCCGACCGGACCGCCGGCTGCGAGCACGCGTCTCACTTCGGCAACATGCGTGGTCAGGCGCTTGATCTCCTCGTCGACGTCCATCCTGAGTCCGTACAGCGTGACTTCCTGTCGGATACGGTCGGAGACATCCTCGCGCGTCAGCGTGGACGCGTTCGACAGTACCGACCCAAGAGCCTGCTCGAGGCGCTCAACCAGCTTGCGCTCCACCGCCGCCAGGAGCTCTGGCGCCCGGGCCTTGACCTGCCCGGCGATCCTGTCGATCTGTTCGCAGTGCGCGATCAGCACATCGCGCAATGCGGTGCCTTCGCGCTGCCGGCTCGCGATCATCGCCGAAACGGCCTCGGATACCGCGTCGATGACCGCCTTGCGCAACTCTTCGCTGTCGGAGCCCGGTGTCTCGACGACACCTGGCCAGCCGAGGACATCGGCCGTACTCAGCGGCGCTGCCGAAGGCAATGCGGCGTTGACCTGCCTGGAAAGTGCGGTCAGCTGGGCCAGCGCTGCTGCGTTCAGGCTCACCGATGACTCGCCCGGGCCACGACCCACTGCCATCCGGCATTCGACCTTGCCGCGTGTCAGCTGCGCGGCGATCGCCTCGCGCACTGCAGGTTCGAGCGCCCTCAATTCGTCGGGCATGCGCAGGGCGAGGTCCAGAAATCGCGAGTTGACAGAGCGCAGCTCGAGCGTCAGCTGCCCGAGCGCCGTCGCTCGCGCGGCGCTCGCAAAGCCTGTCATGCTGGCGACGGGTTTCATCGGCGAGAGAAATTGGCGGATAGAGCGTGCGGTATCGACGCCTTTTGACGCCTTATTGGAGCTTCGGGCCGACAAGGCCTTTTGGCTAGAATCGCTTCGATAACCTTAAGCTGTATCCCTCATGGCGGCGCAGACCAACGCATCTTTGCCCGAAGGCCTCGAAGTCGGCGGCTACCGCATTGTAAAGAAGATATCCAGCGGGGGATTCTCGATCGTCTACCTTGCCACCGATGAACACGGAAACTCGGTCGCGATCAAGGAGTACATGCCCGCGGCGCTGGCGCAGCGCAAACCCGGCGAACTGTCGCCCTACATCGCGCCGGAGAATCTGAACACCTACCGCATCGGCCTCAAGTGCTTCTTCGAGGAGGGCCGGGCGCTCGCTTCCATCTATCACCCAAACATCGTGCGCGTCGTGAATTTCTTCCGCGCCAACGACACGGTGTACATGGTGATGAACTACGAGTCGGGACGTTCGCTGCAGGAGCATGTGCTGCGCAACCGGAACAAGGACCAGAAGGACGTTCTCTCGGAGCGCTTCATCCGGCGCGTCTTCGCGCAGGTGATGAACGGCCTGCGCGAGGTGCATTCGAACCGCCTGCTGCACCTGGACGTGAAGCCGGCCAACGTCTATCTGCGCATGGACGGCACGCCGATCCTGCTGGACTTCGGCGCCGCCCGCCAGACGCTGCAGCGGGACATCAGCAAGACCTATCCGATGTACACGCCGGGATTCGCCGCGCCCGAGCTCTACAAGCGCGACGCCGAGCTCGGTCCCTGGACCGACGTCTATTCGATCGGCGCCTGCATCTACGCCTGCATGTCGGGCATGCCGCCGCAGGAGTCGGACCATCGGCTGAAGGACGACAAGATGCCGAACGCGTTGCGTTCCTTTCGCGGCCTCTACTCGAACCAGCTGATCTCGATGGTCGAGCGCTGCCTGCGGCTGAATTCGCTGGAGCGCCCGCAAACGGTCTACGCGGTGCAGAAGGAACTGCTGCAGAATGTCCCGGAGCGTCCGGAGTTCTCGCTGGTCGAGCGCACCGGCGCGCGTTGGCGCAACCTTCAGGAGCGCGTGACGCGCTTCATGAAGGATCACAACATCACATGGTTTTAGGCGCGCAAAAGTGAAACCCTACTTTTGCGCGATTGGCTTGCAAAAAATCGGTGGCAAAGCCACACGATTTTTTGACTACAACTGATACGCAAAGGCGATGCGGTTTTCTGTATACCAGGAGAGCAAGAAAGGCGGGCGGCGCGTCAACCAGGACCGGATGGGGTACCTGTATACGCGCGACTCGCTGCTGATGCTGGTGGCCGACGGCATGGGCGGGCATGCGCGTGGCGAGGTCGCATCGCAGATCACGCTGCAGACGCTCGCATCGATCTACCAGCGCGACGCCAAGCCGCTGAT
>DAINBQ010000020.1:6826-20570 GCA_036732825.1 Burkholderiaceae bacterium
TCCGGCCTGATCCGGCCCGAGGATGCGAAGGATCACCCTGAGCGCAATCGCATCTTCAACTGCATCGGCGCCTATGTCGCGCCAACCGTTGAAATCAGTCGTCCGTTCGCGATGCGCAATGGCGACACGCTGCTGTTGTGCTCGGACGGACTGTGGGGATCGCTGAACGACCGCCAGGTGGCCGAGGCGTTCAACGGCAAGACGGTGATGCGCGCAGTGCCCGAACTGATGGAGCTAGCACTCGAACTGGGCGGCCCCGAGTCCGACAACTGCACGGCGGTCGCGATGACCTGGGCCGGCAGCGAGTCGATGGAGATGGTGCCGCCGAGCGAGCAGCCGGTCTCGACGCTGCTGATCCCGGAGGGAACGGTCGCGTCGACGATCCAGATGCCGCGCCTTGGAGAGCCCGGACCGGACGAAGAACTGTCCGAGGAACAGATCGACGACGCGGTGGCGGAGATCCAGAAGGCGATCCAGCGCGCGGGCAAGCTGGTCAGCAAGTAAGCTAGTCTTGCTCCGTCGGCGACCGGCCGGCGATTCAGCAGGAAACCCCGATGCCATCCCAGATTCAGCGCCCGAGCGGCCGCCGTCACGACGAGCTGCGCCCGGTCCGCATCGTCCGCAACTACACGAAGCACGCCGAAGGCTCGGTGCTGGTCGAGTTCGGCGACACCAGGGTCATCTGTACCGCCAGCGTCGAGGAGAAGGTGCCATCCTTCCTGAAAGGCAAGGGGCAGGGCTGGCTGACGGCCGAATACGGCATGCTGCCGCGCGCGACCGGCACCCGTACCGACCGCGAGGCGGCGCGCGGCAAGCAGAGCGGCCGCACGCAGGAGATCCAGCGGCTCATCGGCCGCAGCCTGCGCGCGGTGTTCGACCTGACCAAGCTGGGCGAGCGCACGCTGCACATCGATTGCGACGTCATCCAGGCCGACGGCGGAACGCGAACGGCCGCGATCACCGGCGGATTCGTCGCTGCATATGACGCAGCGCGCTGGCTGCGGTTGCGCGGCGCAATCGACAACCTGCCGGTCTCGGACTTCGTGGCAGCAGTGTCGGTCGGCATCTACCAGCACGTGGCGGTGCTCGATCTCGATTACGTCGAGGATTCCGGCTGCGAGACGGACATGAATTTCGTGATGACCGGCGGCGGCGGCCTGGTCGAGGTCCAGGGCACGGCGGAAGGGCGCCCATTCACGCAGCAGCAGTTGGATTCGATGCTCGCGCTCGGCAAAAAAGGCGTCATCGAGCTCGTCGCGGCGCAGAAACACGCGCTCGCGCTCTGATGGGCGCCCGCATCGTTCTAGCGTCCTCGAATCCCGGGAAGCTGCGCGAGTTCGCGACGCTGCTTTCGGCTCACGGCCTGAAGGGGGTCCCGCAGCAGCAGCTGGGCGTCAGCGCCGCCGATGAGCCGCATGCGACCTTCCTGGAAAATGCGCTGGCAAAGGCGCGTCGTGCGGCAGCGGCCTCGGGACTTCCGGCGCTGGCCGACGATTCGGGGCTTTGCGTTGCGGCGCTGGGCGGGGCGCCGGGAGTCCGCTCGGCGCGTTTCGCCGGCGAGCGCGCAAGTGACCGCGACAACATCGACGAACTCTTGCGGCGAATGAGCGGAGTCGGTGACCGGCGCGCTCACTACACCTGCGTCTTGGTTGCCCTGCGCTCGGCGGATGACCCGGAGCCGCTGGTAGCGGAGGCGCGCTGGCCTGGCGAGATCCTCGAGGTGCCGCGCGGCAGCGGAGGATTCGGCTACGACCCGTTGTTCTTCGTGCCGGCCGAGGGCAAGGCAGCAGCCGAACTCGATGCCTTGGTCAAGAACCGCATCAGTCATCGCGGGCTCGCGCTTGCCGAACTGGCCCACAGGCTGCCGGAGTGGCGGTGAGAAAAGTCGCGCCATCGAGGGCGATAAGGATCGACAGCGAACCGGTTGCGCAGGCCGACGTTGCTACGTTTCTGCGGCCGGGCACGCTGTCGCTGCCGGTCTTGCCGCCGCTTGCGCTCTACGTGCACTTCCCCTGGTGTGTGCGCAAGTGCCCTTATTGCGACTTCAACTCGCATGAGCCGTCCGAAGCCGGCATACCGGAAGAGGAATATCTCGAGGCCCTGCGTTCGGACCTCGAGCGCGCGCTGCCGCTGATCTGGGGCCGTCCCATCGTCAGCGTCTTCATCGGCGGTGGCACACCGAGCCTGCTCACCGCGCGCGGCGTCGATCGGTTGCTCTCCGACATCCGCGCGCTGCTGCCGCTCGAGCCCGGATGCGAGATCACGCTGGAAGCGAACCCGGGCACCTTCGAGGCCGCGAAGTTCGCCGCGTATCGCGCTTCCGGCATCAACCGGCTGTCGATCGGCATCCAGTCCTTCGAAGCAGCGAAGCTTGCGGCGCTCGGTCGGATCCATGACCGCGAGCAGGCACTGGCAGCAGTTGAAGTCGCCCGGCGGCACTTCGACAACTTCAACCTCGACCTGATGTACGCGCTGCCGGGGCAGTCGCTCGCGCAACTCGAGGCCGACGTCGAGCAGGCGTTGGCATCGTCACCACCCCATCTGTCCCTGTACCAGCTGACGCTGGAACCGAACACGGTCTTCGCAAAGTATCCGCCCCAGTTGCCGGACGAAGACGTCGCGGCTTCAATGCACGAATGGATCGAGCGGCGGCTGGCGGAGACCGGTTACCGGCATTACGAGGTTTCGGCGTACGCCCGGAGCGGCAGCGAGTGCCGCCACAACGTCAACTACTGGTCGTTCGGTGACTACCTCGGGATCGGCGCGGGAGCCCACAGCAAGATCTCGTTTCCGCACCGCATCGTGCGCCAGGTTCGATTCCGGCAGCCGGCTTCCTACCTGCGACACGCGAAGCGACAGGAATTCCTTGCGGAGAGCTTCGAGGTCAGCCGGACCGATCTCCCGTTCGAGTTCATGCTGAACGTTCTCCGGCTGACCGACGGCGTTCCCCGAAACACTTTTCTCGAGCGCACGGGGCTACCAATCAGCTCGATCGAACCCGCACTGGCCGAAGCAGAGCGTCGCGGCTTGATCCGGCAGGACCATGCAAGCCTTGTCCCGTCGGAGCTTGGCCGACGCTTCCTGTCGGATCTGCAGGCGCTCTTCCTGAAGCACGAAAAGGCCATTGCACAGTAGTGGTGCATTGCGGCCCTTTCGTGGTGCATAATGCACCGCATTGGCGGTTGTTGCGCCTGACGGATCCGTAAGCATCGGCAACGCGCGCCGAGCTAAGCGTCTGTCGCACAAGGCTAGTGCAGTATCCCGAGGCGGCTGCAGCTTTTTGGCACGCTTCATGCGTTGCGCTGCATCAGAGCCCGGGGACGGTGTCAGAGGACGATGCCTGGGGAAATTCTCAACCAAGTGCGATTCAGGAGAGCAATCGATGGCGACGGCCAAAGACGTAATCAAGATGATCACGGACAACGAAGTCCTCTTCGTTGATCTGCGTTTCACGGACACCAAGGGCAAGGAGCAGCACGTCTCTGTCCCGGCCAAGGCATTCGAAGAAGACAAGTTCGAGTTCGGTCATGCGTTCGACGGGTCCTCCATCGCGGGCTGGAAGGGCATCGAGGCGTCGGACATGCTTCTGATGCCGGACCCCACAACGGCGCGCATGGATCCGTTCCGCGAGGAAAACACGCTGATCGTGACCTGCGACGTGATCGAGCCGTCGACCGGGAAAGGTTACGACCGCGATCCCCGTTCTCTTGCGCGGCGCGCCGAGGCCTATCTGAAATCGTCCGGGCTGGGCGATACCGCCTATTTCGGTCCAGAGCCCGAGTTTTTCATCTTCGACTCGGTCACCTGGAACGTGGACATGTCGGGCAGCTTCGTGAAGATCAAGTCGGAGGAAGCGCCGTGGTCCACCGGCACAGACTATGAGGCCGGGAACCTCGCGCACCGCCCGCCCGTCAAGGGAGGCTACTTCCCGGTGCCGCCGACTGATTCGCTGCAGGACATTCGCTCCGAGATGTGCCTGTTGCTCGAGCAGCAGGGCGTCGAGGTCGAAGTTCATCACCACGAGGTCGCGGCGCCGGGCCAGTGCGAAATCGGCACCAAGTTCGCGACGCTGGTCAAGCGTGCCGACTGGCTGCAGATCCTGAAGTACACGGTTTGGAATGTCGCGGCGAGCTACGGCAAGACGGCGACCTTCATGCCGAAGCCGGTCGTCGGTGACAACGGTTCCGGCATGCATGTGCACCAGTCGGTCTGGAAGGACGGCAAGAATCTGTTCGCGGGCGACGGCTATGCGGGCCTGTCCGACTTCGCGCTGTATTACATCGGCGGCATCATCAAGCACGCGAAGGCGCTGAACGCGATCACGAATCCGGGGACCAACTCGTACAAGCGTCTGGTGCCGGGTTTCGAGGCGCCGATCAACCTCGCATATTCGGCGCGCAACCGCTCGGCCTCCTGTCGCATTCCGTACGTGTCGAATCCCAAGGGTCGGCGTGTCGAGGTCCGCTTCCCGGACCCGACGGCCAACAGCTACCTGGCATTCTCGGCAATGCTGATGGCCGGGCTGGACGGCGTGATGAACAAGATCCATCCGGGCGAGCCGATGGACAAGAACCTGTACGACCTCGAGCCGGAAGAGGCGGCGAAGATTCCGCATCCCTGCGCCTCGCTCGACGAAGCGCTTGAAAATCTCGACAAGGACCGCGAGTTCCTGACCCGCGGTGGCGTGTTCAGCAATGACATGATCGATGCCTACATCGCGCTGAAGATGGAGGAGGTAACGCGCTTCCGGATGACAACGCACCCGGTCGAGTTCGACATGTACTACGGCTCGTAGGACGGGCGTTCGCCCGACGGCGACAGGGGCGGGCAACCGCCCCTTTTGCTTCCGGCGGGGCCGGGCGGCCGGCGACCAGCGATTGATGAAGATGGACGTCCCACGAATGCGGGAACTGAGCGGGCAAGACGGTTTACTCGGTGCGATCAGCGCCGCAGCGCTGCCGTACACTGCGCTCCGCCCGCTCACGCAGGGGATCCATCTTGAAGCGCCTTGCACTGATCCTCGTTGCCTCAGCCTTTGCCTCGCTGCCCGACCTGTCGGCGGCACAGGCGGGCGACATCTTCGTCTGTGTCGACGAGAGCGGACAGAAGATCTTCCAGAACACCGGCAACGTAAAAGGCTGCAAGCGGCTCGACGTGCAGCCGATCCTGACTGTGCCTGCGCCGCGCCACCCGTCCGGCCGCGGCAGTGCTGCGGGGCGGAGCGAAGACCGCGTCACGGTCTCGCCGGCGAATTTCCCGCGAGTCGATCGCGAAACGCAGCGCGTGCGCGACTCCGATCGGCGTCGCATCCTCGAGGACGAGCTGCGCGCAGAGGAAGAACGCCTGGCCCGGCTCAAGGCCGAGTACAACGACGGCGCGCCGGAGCGGCGCAGCGATGAGCGCAACGACGCGCTCTACCGCGAACGCGTGCAGCGTCTGCTGGAAGACATCGGGCGCACCGAGAACAACGCCAGTTCGCTCCGACGCGAACTGGCGCTGCTGCGCACCCAGTAAACACATCTTCGGCGCCCATACGCGGCGCAGCGGCCGGGACGTTCGATGAGCGTTGCCGACCTGCGTGCAGTGCTCGAGACGCCGGCCTACGAAGGCCTCGACCTGCTCTCTACCGCGGTCCTGCTGCTCGATGGCAGGGCACGCATCGTCCACGTCAACCAGGCCGCCGAACTGCTGTTCGACGCTTCGCGCAAGACGCTGATTGGCCTGCCCGCCGACCGGCTGCTCGGCGACGAAGTGGAAATCTCCCAGTTGATCGCGGATGCGAAGGCAAATGCGTTCGGCCAGCGCAAGCAGATCATGGAACTGCGGCGAGTCGGGCGCGATTCCCTTCCGGTGCGCGTCGTTGCGACAGCTCAATACACCGACAGCACTCCGTTGGTGCTCGAAGTGTCCGAAATCGAACAGCAGCTGAAGGTTGACCGCGAAGAAAGGCAGCTCGGGCTGACGGAAGCGAACCGGCAGCTGCTGCGCAATCTTGCGCACGAGATCAAGAACCCGCTGGGCGGCCTGCGCGGCGCCGCGCAGCTGCTGGAAGCCGAACTGGCAAGCATCGAGCAGCGTGAATACACGCGCGTGATCATCGCGGAGGCCGACCGGCTGCAGGCGCTGGTCGACCGTCTGCTGGCTCCGCATCGCGTCGAGCACATCGTGGCCGACGCCAACATCCATGAAGTCTGCGAGCGCGTTCGGCTGGTGATGCTGTCCGAGTTCCCGCGCGGGCTCTCGATCGAGCGCGACTACGACGCCAGCGTGCCCGAGTTCCGCGGCGACCGCGAGCAGCTGATCCAGGCGCTGCTCAACATCGTGCGCAACGCTGCCGAGGCGCTCGAGGGACGGATTGCGGCCGGCGACGCGCAGATCACGCTGCGAACCCGCGTGGCGCGGCAGGTGACGATTGCGCGCGCCCGCCATCGCTTGGCACTGGACTTGCATGTGATCGACAACGGGCCCGGTATACCCGATGAACTCAAGGACAGGATCTTCTTCCCTCTCGTTTCCGGCCGCGACGGCGGCAGCGGGCTGGGCCTCACGCTGGCGCAGACCTTCATCCAGCAGCACGACGGCATGATCGAAGTCGAGAGCCGTCCCGGCCGCACCGATTTCCGCATTCTGATTCCCCTGCCATGAAACCAATCTGGATCGTCGACGACGACCGTTCGATACGCTGGGTGCTGGAAAAGGCGCTGGCGCGCGAGAACATGCCATGCAAGGCGTTCGGCGTCGCGCAGGAAGTGCTGGCGGAGCTCGAGCACGAGAGCCCGCAGGTGCTGGTGTCCGATATCCGAATGCCGGGCATGAACGGCATCGAACTGCTGCGCGCGGTCAAGCGCAAGCATCCGGCGCTTCCGGTGATCATCATGACGGCGTTCTCCGACCTGGAGAGCGCGGTGTCCGCGTTCCAGGGGGGTGCGTTCGAATACCTGCCGAAGCCCTTCGACGTCGACAAGGCCGTCGAGCTGATCCGGCGCGCGGTCGACGAGAGCGTGCGCGAATCGCAGGCCGAGGAGATCCTGGCCGATGTGCCGGAGATCCTCGGGCAGGCGCCGTCGATGCAGGAGGTGTTCCGTGCGATCGGCCGCCTGTCGCAGTCGAACGTCACGGTGCTGCTGACCGGGGAGTCGGGCAGCGGCAAGGAGGTCGTCGCACGCGCGCTGCACAAGCACAGCCCGCGCGCCGATGCGCCATTCATCGCACTCAACATGGCGGCCATCCCGCGTGACCTGCTGGAAAGCGAGTTGTTCGGCCATGAGCGTGGTGCGTTCACCGGCGCGCAGGCAATGCGCCGCGGCCGCTTCGAACAGGCCGAACATGGCACGCTGTTTCTCGACGAGATCGGCGACATGCCGGCCGAACTGCAGACGCGACTGCTGCGCGTGCTCTCCGACGGTTTCTACTATCGGGTCGGCGGGCATCAGCCGATCAAGGCCGACGTACGCGTCATCGCCGCGACCCACCAGAACCTCGAGGAGCGCGTCCGCCAGGGGCTGTTCCGCGAAGATCTCTACCATCGGCTGAACGTGATCCGCCTGCGCCTGCCATCGCTGCGCGAACGGCGCGAAGACATCGGCCTGCTGGCTCGGCACTTCCTCGCCAAGAGCGCGAAGGAACTCGGCGTCGAGCCGAAGCGGCTGTCCGAGGAAGCGCTGCAGTTCATCAGCCAGTTGCCGTTCCCCGGCAATGTTCGCCAACTGGAAAACCTGTGCCACTGGCTGACCGTTCTGGCTCCGGCGCAGGTGGTCAAGATCGAGGACCTTCCGCTCGAAGTCAGGCAGGACGCCGTTCCCGCGGCCGTTGCGGTCGAAAGCGAAGCTGCGGGCGCTGTCTATTCGCCGGTCCGGCCGGCAGCCGTGGCAGCCGCGTGGGCCGGGGCCAGCGACTGGATGGCGCAATTGACGGCCGAGGTTGAACGCCGACTGCAGTCGGGCACGCCGCAGGTGATGGACGCGCTCACGCGTGACTTCGAAGCAACGGTCATCCGTACCGCCCTGAAGCACACCCATGGCCGGCGCATCGATGCTGCGACGCGACTCGGCGTGGGTCGCAACACGATCACGCGCAAGATCCAGGATCTCGGTCTGGAAGAGTAATTCCGCTCGCGCAGCGGCGAACCGTCCGTCCCCGGGATCTGCGTTTCGTCGCAAGCCCTCGCAATTCGTCGCACCGGTGGCGACGTCACCGGTCGGGCGAGGATAATCGCGCCGCATCGTGTATCGGTCGCCCGGGCCAAAAGCCCGTGGTGCCGAACACCGGTGGGCCGGCCGGCACACCCGGCGAGCGTTAGGGGGAATCAGTCAATGAGCAAACGGGCCAAGTGGTGGTCGCTGGGCGCGCTCCTGGTCGTCATCGTCATCGCGGCCAGCGCCGCGGTGGTATCGAAGAAGTCCGCCAACGCCGCCGCCAAGAAGGGCGATCGTCCGCCGCTGGAATTCACGCAGTCCGATATCGTCACGCTGCAGCCGAAGCGGTTGGCGGTAGAACTGGCGCTGCAAGGATCGGTGCACGCAGTGTCGCAGGCAACCGTCCGTTCCAAGCTTTCGGCCGAGGTCAAGCGTGTCCTGGTTCGCGAAGGCGACCATGTCACGGTGGGCCAGACGATCGCGGAATTCGACACGGCGCAATTGCGCGCGCAGCTGGCCGAGCGCAACGCCACGCTGGAATCCGCGCGCGCCCAGCTGGCGACCACCGAGCGCACCCGGCAGGCCAACGCGCAGCTCGTCAAACAGAATTTCATTTCGCAGAACGCTTTCGACACGGCTGACAGTGCCTATCAGGCCCAGCTGGCGGCCGTCGCTGCGGCGCAGGCGCAGCTCGACCTGACCCAGCTGCAGATGGGCGACTCGGTCGTGCGGGCGCCGCTCTCGGGCACTGTCGCGAAACGCTACGTGCAGCCGGGCGAAAAGGTCGGGTTCGACGCGCCGCTGCTGGCGATCGTCGACCTGGCGCAGCTCGAGGTGCAGGCGCAGGCGCCGGTGTCGGACGTGCCGCAGATCCGGACCGGAATGGCCGCGAACGTCGAGATCGAGGGACTGGCCGGACGAGTCTTCAATGGCCGCGTCGAACGGATCAACCCGAGCACCGAACCCGGCACCCGCACGATCAACCTGTACGTGTCGCTGGCCAACGAAGGCTCGTTGCTCAGGGCCGGAATGTTCGCGCGCGTGCTGCTCAGCATCAGCGGCGAATCCGAGCTGCCCGCGCTGCCGCTGTCCGCGCTTCGGAGCGATTCGGGTGGGCCGAGCTATGTCTGGGTGCTCGCTGACGGCAAGCTGGCCCGGCGCGAAGTTGCGGTGGGCCGACGCGACGAGCGGGCACAACTCGTCGAGATCCGGTCGGGACTCATGCCGGGTGACCAGGTCATCGCGACCAAGTTCGACAACCTGAAGGATGGGCTCGCGGCCCGCGTGATCGGAGCAGTCGTCCCGGCGCGCGTCGCCGACAAGGACGCCCCGCGGGCCGGATTCCAGGCCAACTAGGAGACGCACGATGTGGATGACACGCGTCTCGATCAGCCACCCGGTCTTCGCCACGATGGTGATGATCGGGCTGCTGGTGCTCGGGCTCTTCTCGTACAACCGCCTGCAGGTCGAGGCGATGCCCGACGTCCGGCCGCCGCTTGTGTCGATCCAGATCGACTACCCGGGCGCCTCGCCAGAGCAGGTCGAGAACGACCTCGCGAAGCCGGTCGAGAACGCGGTCAATACGGTGGCCGGGGTGAAGCGGCTGCTTTCGGCATCCTACGAAGGACGCCTGTACGTCTGGACCGAATTCAGGCAGGACGTCGACCAGGATCGAGTGCTGCAGGAAGTGCGCGACAAGATCGCGCAGATCCGTGGCGGCTTCCCGCGCGAGGTGCGCGACCCGGTCATCCAGCGCGGTGGCGACGAGAACGACGAACCGGTGGCCATCTACGCGCTGCTCGGCTCGAACCTGTCGCAGCGCGAGCTGACGACGATCGCCGAGCAGGTCGTGCAGAAGGGGTTCGAGCGTGTCAACGGCGTCGGCCGCGTCGCGATCGGTGGCGCCGTCACGCGCCAGGTGCAGGTGCGGGTCGATCCGGCGCGGCTCACCGCTTTCGGGCTCACGGTCGACCAGGTCGTGACCGCGCTGCGCAATGCAAACGTCAGCGTCCCGGTCGGAACGATCTCCAACAACACGGTCGAGGCAATCGTCCGGGTCGACGGCCGGCTTGCTGCGCCGGCAGACTTCCGCAACATCATCGTCGCCCGCAAGGGCGGCATGCCAGTTCTGCTGTCGCAGGTGGCCGAGGTGCTCGATACGGAGCGGGAGCGCAGCTCGATCGCCCGCATCAACGGTCAGCCGGCGGTCAGCTTCTATGTGTTCAAGGCGCAGGACGCGAACATCGTCGAGGTCGGGAAGAGCCTGAAGGTCGCTGCCGAGAGCCTGCGCAAGCAGCTGCCGGCCGGGGCCGAGCTGAAGCTGATGCGCTCGATCTCGGACTTCGTCGAGCAGGCGGTCGACAACGTCAAGGTGACGATCATCGAGGGCGCCGCCCTGACCGTGCTGATCGTGTTCCTGTTCCTAGGCTCCTGGCGCAGCACTGTCATTACCGGACTGACGCTGCCGATCGCGGTGATCGCGACCTTCATCGTGCTCTACGCGTTCGACTTCACGCTGAACTACATGACGCTGATGGCGCTGTCGCTGTGCATCGGCCTGCTGATCGATGACGCGATCGTCGTGCGCGAGAACATCGTGCGCCACATCCACATGGGCAAGGATCACTATGTTGCCGCGCGCGAGGGCACCGACGAGATCGGGCTCGCGGTGCTGGCGACGACGCTTTCGATCGTCGCGGTGTTCGTGCCGATCGCGTTCATGAGCGGGATCGTCGGCAAGTTCTTCTTCCCGTTCGGCATCACGGTGGCGGCTGCCGTGCTGGTGTCGCTCTTCGTCAGCTTCACGCTCGACCCGATGTTGTCGGCCGTCTGGCGCGATCCACCCGAGGGCGCGCGCAACGTCCGGTTCGTTGGGCCGGTGCTGCGCGCCTTCGAACGCGGGATCGACCGCATGCACCGGATCTACGACGAACTGCTGCGCTGGGCGCTCGGGCATCGCAAGTCGGCGCTCGCGATCGCCTTCGCCAGCTTCGTCGTCGCGATTCCGATCGCGGGCATCGTCGGCACGGAGATGATGCCGGAGGTCGATCAGGGGTTCACCAGCGTGCGGCTGACGATGCCGGTCGGATCCAGCCTCGAATACGCGGACGAGCGCGTGAAGCGGGTCGAGGAGGTGCTGCGCGGATTCAAGGAGATCGACACGATCGACACCTCGATCGGCACCGAGGGCGGAAAGAACACCGCGCGAATCAACCTGAAGCTCGTTCCGAAGGACCGCCGGGACCGCACGCAGAA
Organism: Burkholderiaceae bacterium; assembly: GCA_036732825.1. Classification (GTDB taxonomy): domain Bacteria; phylum Pseudomonadota; class Gammaproteobacteria; order Burkholderiales; family Burkholderiaceae_F; genus DAINBQ01. Next base: position 18,217 of record DAINBQ010000020.1, read on the forward strand.
GCAGATGGAGCAGGCGATCCGCCAGCGCGTGGCCGCAGTGCCCGGCGTCGACCTGCGCGTCGGGTGGGGTGGTCCGATCTATGTCGCGCTACTCGGCAACAACGATGCCGAGATGACACGCGTGATGAACGAGTTCAAGGAAAAGGTGCTGCAGATCCGCGGCATCACCGATGTCGAACTGTCGCTGAAGGAGGGGACGCCGGCGCTGTCGGTGCGGCTGAAGCCCGAACTGGCGGCCGAGTACGGACTGACGCACGCGCAACTCGGCAGCACCCTGCGCGCGATGGTCGGTGGAGAGAACTCCGGCTACTGGCTCGCGCCCGACGGCCAGAACTACGAGGTCATCACGCAACTGCCGCGCGCCAGCCGAGCGGTGATCGACGACATCGCCAACCTGAACATCACGACCGGCCGCCTGCTGGCCGACGGCTCGCCCGAAGTGATCCCGCTGCGCGCGGTGGCAACGATCGAGCGCACATTCAATCCGGAGAACATCCGGCGCCAGGACCTGCAGCGGCGAATTGCGATGTGGGCCAACGTGCAGGGTCGTCCCTCCGGTGATGCCGGCAAGGAAGTGCAGGAACTGGTGCGCAACACTCCGCTGCCGGCCGGGCTGCGGCTGGTCGTCGGCGGTCAGGTCGAGGAGCAGCAGGAGGTCAACTCGGCGATCTTCGGCGCGCTGATCCTCGCGGTCGTCTTCATCTACCTGGTGCTCGCATCGCAGTTCGGCAGCTTCCTGCAGCCGGTGGCGATCATGGCCTCGCTGCCGCTGTCGATCGTCGGCGTGATGCTGGCGCTGCTGCTGACCGGAACAACGCTGAACATCTTTTCGATGATCGGCATCGTGTTCCTGATGGGCCTGGTGACGAAGAACGCGATCCTGCTGGTCGACTTCGCGAACAAGGGCCAGCGCGACGGACTGTCGCGCACCGAAGCGCTGCTGGCGGCCGGTCAGGTTCGATTGCGGCCGATCATGATGACGACCGCTGCGATGATCGTCGGCATGCTGCCGCTGGCGCTCGGACTCGGCGAGGGCTCCGAGCAGCAGGCGCCGATGGGGCGCGCGATCATCGGTGGCGTCATCACGTCGACGCTGCTGACACTGGTCGTCGTGCCGGTCATCTACAGCTATCTCGACGCGCTCGAACAGCGCCTGAAACCGCGGCGTCACGGAGCGCCCGCACTGTCACACCAGCCCGCCGACAAGGCCTGAACGCTGGCGCGGAGCAGTGCAGCCATGCGTTAACCTCGACGCATGGCAGGCCTTCGTTCCTTTCTCGCGACGGATCCCGACGAGCGAGTCGTTCGCTGGGGCTGGATGCTGTGGGTGTTGTGGGTCGTCATCGGGGGTGGCTTGCTGCTCGCCGATCGCAAGTCCGGAACGCTCGGCTTCGCGCTCGTACTGACGGCGCCGTTCTGGGGGCTCTGGCTGCTGTGGCCGCTTTATCGCGGCCTCAGCGCCTGGGCAGACTGGCAGGCCGAGGGCGCCTGGGGCGAGTGGCAAGGCAATTACTACGAGTTCGACGGCCGCCAGATTCGCATCCTGTTTGCGGGCGATGCGGTCTGGTTCGTTGCAGCCGATGTGCTCGATGCACTCGGCATCGCAGGCCATCAGCGCAATCCCGAGCGCATTCGACAGGTTGCCGGACGCGACGGGCTCGCAGTGCCGCCGCGCAGCCGGCTGCTTGCGTTCTCGGAAGTCGGACTCCGGGCATGGCTGGACCGTCGCACCGACCTAACGGCGCACAAGTTTCGTCGCTGGGTCGACAAGCAGGTGCTGGAGCCGTATCGCCGCCGGCGCGATCTCGACGCCGACTCCGGAGCTGGACACGACCCACAAGCATCGTCGACCGACGATTGATCGTCAGAGATCACAGAAGTCCGCTCACGAGATCGTAGCGAATCAGGCGCGCTGATCGTCAAGATTCGATTACCTGTGGTGCACTTGCTCCGCACTCACTCGATCGTCAGGATGACCGGCGCATGGTCGCTCGGCTGCTCGCGCCGGCGCGGCTCGATGTCGATCGTGCACGCCCGGCAGCGCGCAGCGAGCGTGCGCGAGACGAGGATGTGGTCGATGCGGAGTCCCATCTTGCGGCGGAAAGCCAGCATCCGATAGTCCCACCACGTGTAGCTGCGCTCGGGCTGATCGAACAGGCGGAATGCGTCGACGAGCCCAAGCGCGACCAGCCCGCGAAAGGCCTGCTTCTCAGGCTCCGAAAACAGCACCTGTCCTTCCCACACCTTCGGATCGTGCACGTCCCGGTCTTCGGGTGCGACGTTGAAGTCGCCTGCCAGCGCGAGTTGCGGATGCCGCTGCAGTTCGTCGCGCAGCCACGCCGCGAGCGCATCGA
>DAINBQ010000020.1:20670-24178 GCA_036732825.1 Burkholderiaceae bacterium
GCGAGTTGCGGATGCCGCTGCAGTTCGTCGCGCAGCCACGCCGCGAGCGCATCGATCCAGCGCAGCTTGTAGGCGTATTTGTCGCTGCCGACGGCCTGGCCGTTCGGAAAATAGGCGCAGACCACGCGGATGCCCGCGACTGTCGCGGCGATCAGCCGCCTCTGCTCATCGACGAAATCCGGAAGGGCGATCTGCACGTCGGACGCGGCCCCGACGGTCGCGCGCCGCGTCAGGATCGCGACTCCGTTGTAGGTCTTCTGGCCGGCGAACACGCAGTCGTAGCCGGCTTCGGCCAGCTCCGCCGATGGAAACCTGTCGTCGGGAAGCTTCGTCTCCTGCAGGCAGACGATGTCGATCGCGTGGGTGGCGAGCCAGTCGGCGAGATGGGGGAGCCGAACCTTGAGCGAGTTGACGTTCCAGGTCGCGAGTGTCAACGCCATCGGTCACTGGGCTGCGGCAGGGGGCTTCTCGCGTTGCGTCAGGGGCCGCGCCGGTTCCTGCTTGAAATTGAGCGGAAGCTGCGAAGTCTGCGGGTAACCGGTCGCATCGAGCGCATTGTTCCACTCTTCCGGATCGAAAGCGATCAACGGCTTGGTGCCGAGCATGACGACCGGCACGCCTTCGGCCCCCGTCAGACGCTTGAACTCCATCGAGTCGTCGGCCGTTTCGATCGTGCGCTCGGCGAACGGAATTCCGCGTTTGTTCAGGAAGTTGCGCGAAGTCACGCAGGGCGGGCAGTTCTTCGACGTGAACAGCATGACGGGGAAGTTGGACGAAGCCCGCCGCAAGAGATAAGGAAGCAGAGACTGTGTCTGCTCCCCGATGAATCGCGTGTCGATGCGGATCAGGTTCTGCGCATCGGGCGGCGGGCGGTCGCCGTACGCGACCTGCCCCTTGAAGTCGGTCCAGCGGAACAGCAATTTCTGCGCGACCGTGTCAGGGGTCTCGAGAGCCACGCCGGCTTGCAAAATGACAATCGTGACGCCGGCGAGCAGGGTAGCGAGGCTCATGCTGGGGCTCCGTGGATCAGTCGGGCGGTACGCCGCTCAGCGAGCGGCAGATGCTGAAGCGCGTGTGGTGACGTTTCCGGTACGCGGACTCATCGGTTGCGGGACTGCGGCGCGATAGTCCGGAGGCAGCGCCGACTGCGCCGGATAGCCGGCGGCATCGAGAGCGGTTTTCCACGCGACTTCGTTGAATCCGATGTGCGGGGAGCTGCCGAGCGCCAGGATCGGTACCGAGGTCGTGCCGGTCCGCCGCTTGAGCTCCTCGGCATCGACATCGGTCTCCACGACGATCTCCTGGAACGGCACGCCACGGCGGCGCAGAAAGACGCGCGCCGGGTCACACGGCGGACAGCCGTCGGCGGTATAGAGAGTGGCCGGAAGCTGCGACATCGCGCGGCGCAGCTCGAAGGGAAGTTCGGCAGCGTCTTCGCCGGCCGTGCGGGTGCGCGTCGCGACCTTCGTGATGTTGCGCGCGTCGGCGGGCGGATTATCGCCATAGTTGACCTGGTCGGTCGCGTCGATCCAGCGATATTGCGCGGCCACCGGAACGGCGATCAGCAGCAGCATGACGGCAATCGGACTGACAAGCTTCATTCGCTAGTTCACCATTCCACTGTGCCTCAGCAATGCGTCGATCGTCGGCTTGCGGCCCCGGAATGCGACGAAGGACTGCATTGCCGGCCGGCTGCCTCCGACCGCCAGGATCTCTTCGTGGAACCGGCGGCCGATCGACGGATTCAGGATGCCGCCTTCCTCGAACGCCGAGTAGGCGTCGGCCGACAGCACTTCGGCCCATTTGTAGCTGTAATAGCCTGCGGCGTAGCCGCCGGCGAAGATGTGAGAGAAAGCGTGTGGAAAACGGTTGTATTCGGGTGGCAGCAGCACCGAGACTTCGCGCCTGACGTCGCCCAGCAGCTTCATCACGGCTGCTTCGTCGACCGGCTCGGCCGCCGAATGCAGCTGCATGTCGAACAGCGCGAACTCGAGCTGGCGCACCGTGTAGAAGCCGCTCTGGAAGTTGCGGGCGGCGATCATCCGCTCGAACATCGCGCGCGGAAGCTTCTCGCCGGTCTCGACGTGTTCGGTCAGCAGTTGCAGCACTTCCCATTCCCAGGCGAAGTTCTCCATGAACTGCGAAGGCAGTTCAACTGCGTCCCACTCCACGCCGTGGATACCTGAAACCGAGGGTTCGTCGACCCGCGTCAGCATGTGGTGCAGACCATGGCCGAACTCGTGGAACAGCGTCAGAACGTCGTCGTGCTTCAGCGTTGCAGGCCGGCCGCCGACCGGGCGTGAGAAGTTGCAGGTCAGGAAAGACACTGGCGTGGCCAACCCGGGACGCCGGCCACGCCGGCTCCTGGCATCGTCCTGCCAGGCGCCGCCCTGCTTGTGGTCGCGGGCGTAGAGATCGAGGTAGAACTGGCCGACCAGCTCGCCCTGCAGCGACTCGATCCGATAGAACCTGACGTCCGGGTGCCAGACCGGCGCCGTGTCCGCCCGGATCGCCACCGAGAAGAGCGTCTCGATGACCTTGAAGAGGCCGGCCAGCACGCGCGGCTCCGCGAAGTACTGCTTCAGCTGATGGTCGGAGTACGCGTAGCGCGCCTCGCGCAGCTTCTCGCTCGCATAGGAGAAGTCCCAGGGCTGCAGGTCGCCGATCCCGAGCTCGGCGGCGGCGAACTCGCGCAGTTCGGCCATGTCGCGTTCGGCGTAGGGTCTGGCGCGTCGGCCCAGGTCGCGCAGGAACGTGAGGACCTCTTCCGGGGTCTCCGCCATCTTGGGTACCAGCGAGATCTCCGCGAAGTTCCGGTAGCCGAGCAGCTCGGCATGCGCGCGCCGCAGCTTCAGCAGATCGACCATCAACGGACCGTTGTTCCACTCGGGCTTGCCGAACTCGGAGGCTCGCGTCGAGTGCGCCCGGTAAAGCTGCTGCCGCAGGCTGCGATCGTCGGCGTAGTCGACGATCGGCGCATAGCTCGGATACTGCAGCGAGATCTTGTAGCCGGTCCGGCCCTCTGCCGCGGCGGCTTCCGAATACATCTGCAGCGCGTCATCCGGGACTCCTGCGAGAGCTCCGGCGTCGTCGAGGTATAGCGCAAAGGCGTTCGTGGCATCGAGGACGTTCTCGGCGAAGCGCGTGGACACCTGCGCCTCGCGCTCGCGGACCTGTCGGAAGCGCTCCTTGTCAGCCGCGTTCAGCTCGGCGCCACCCAGACGGAAATCGCGCAATTCGTTCTCGACCACCTTGCGCCGGGCGGCGGGCCAGGCCGCGAAGTCAGGCGCTGCCGCCAGCGCCTTGAATTTCGCGTACAGCGCCTCGTCATGCGACAGCTCGGTCCAGAACGCGGTGAGCTTGGGCAGATTGGCGTTGTACTGCTCGCGCAGCTCCGGCGTGTCGACGACCGCATTCATGTGCGATACCGCGCCCCAGGCCCGGCCCAGCCGATCGGTCGCGTCGTCGAGCGGTTCGACCACCGTGTCCCAGCTTGCCGTCGCGTCGG
>DAINBQ010000021.1:0-23692 GCA_036732825.1 Burkholderiaceae bacterium
GCCGTGCGAAACGTGAGGTTGATGCGCTGCTCGCCGACGGCAGGGTGGCGCCCATCGCCAATGGGCAGAACGCCGTGAAATCTCATGCGGGACGGGCCGCCCCAGACCACGACGTCCCCGTGCTCCAACGGCACTCGCAAACATCGGTCGGACCGCTTCAGCCCGCCGAACAGAAATGTGGCAGCCAGTCCGAGCGAGACGGAGACTATCGGAGCCTCGTCGTCCGATTCGTTGCGGTCCTGATGAAGCGAAAGACGCGCGCCGGGCGCGTAGCGATTGATGAGGCAGACATCGGGCGCGTAGTCGCTGAACCCCGCGTAGGCCGCCGCCGCGGTCGCAATGCGCTGAAACGAGGCCGGCATCGGCGGCCAGCTGCGCCCGGTGTCCGGATCGACGCGGTCGTAACGATAGCCGCTGCGATCAGAGACCCATCCCACCGCACCGCAGTTGGTCATTGCCACCGACATGCGGAAGCCGCCGGGAGTGATCAGATGGCGGAACGGCGCGCGAGCCGCGACTTCGGTGACATCGGTCAACAGGCTGCTTGCTTCGGCGAGCGCGAAGCCCCGGAGTAATAACGCACCGGGTGCCAGCGCGAGACCCGGCGAATCGACTTCAAAGAGATCCGAGGCCACCAGAATTCACGGCGTGCAGGGCCGGACGGTCTGCGACGGAAAGTCCTTGCGGATCGCTGAAAGCTGCTGTGCGGCCGCCGCATCGAGCTCGCGCAGCTGGAAGCGCGTCGCGTTGACGACCGAGGGCTTGTCGCTGACTCGAGCGCCCTTGACGCCGAGCTTCTCGAGTGCCGCGAGGTGCGACTTTGCGGCGTCGACATCGCGGAAGGATCCGAGCCCGATCCCGAGTCGCAGCGGGCCGTTTTCACCGATCACCAGAAGTTCCTTGACGCCGAGCTTGCGCAGTTCTTCGGCGCGGCGGTCGACTTCGGCGCGCGTCTTGAACGGCGGCACGTAGACCATGTAAAAACCCGGAACCTCGACATTGCGCGAGCTCATCCGGCTGCCGAGCGCTAGCGCGGCCAGCGCGGATTCGGCACGGGCGGCATCGCTGGGCCCGAAATCCCCGAACTCGATGCAGGACTGCGCTGCGGCGAGATCGATTCCGGCCGGCTTGTTCTGCGTGGCCCGCTCGCGCAGTTTCTGCACCTCAGCCTCGCTCAGCACGCGGAAACGTTCAGCTTCGATCTGGCGCGCCACCCGCTCGGGCTCGCGACCACTCTCGGTGAAGCGTCCGAACGCACCCTGCTGCCATGCGAACAGCGCGAGGTTGACGAGCAGCAGCAGAAGGAATACGAGTTTCATCATCGGCGGGTGCGGACCGCAAGGCCGCGCAGGACCAGATTATGTTCGATCAGGCCAGCGGCTTCCTGCGGCAGGCGGTCGAGCAGCGCATCCGCGTGGCCGCCGGCCAACAGCAGCCGGGGCTTGGTGCCGATCGCCGCAGCGAATCGACGCCACACGCGTTCAACGAGGCCGGCCTGGGCATCGAACACACCGGTGACGATCGCGGAGTCCGTGTTGTCCGGAAAGTCCGCAGCGTCGCCGGCAGCCCGCGGCAACGCCGCCGTGCCGCGCGCCAGGCTGTCGAGCATCAGCCGCACACCGGGCGCAATGCAGCCGCCGATGAAGCGGGCCCCGTCGGCATTCGATTTCACGCAATCGACCGTCGTGGCCGTTCCGGCGTTGGCGACGACGAACGAACCGCCGGGCACGATCTCGCACGCGCCGAGCATCGCATGCCAGCGATCCGCGCCAAGCTGCGTCGGTTCGCGATAACCGTTCACCAGCACAGGACCCGCGTCAAAGCGCGCCTCGGAGCCGAGCCATTCGATCGGACCGAGCCCGACCTCGCGCACCGCTTCCTCCACGGCGCGCACGACTTCTGCGCTCGCGACGTTGCAGGCGATGACCTCCCTGCGGCCGCCGACCGGCGCACGCAATGCAGTCGCCAGCTTTGCCGCCAGGTCGGGAACGTCACGATGCAACTGGCGCTGCGCTGCGCCGATCCTTCCGTCGGCAAGCCAGGCCCACTTGACCGCCGAGTTGCCGACGTCGATCAGGAGCGTCATCGGTCGCTCGTCCGCAGCGAGACGTCGCCAACGCTGATACCGCGCACGATTCCGCCGGATTCGAGCATCAGTCTGCCGTCGTCATCGACTTCGACCAGCCGGCCGCTCGCGACGCACCTGTCACCATCGAAGATGTCAACGACCCGACCGCGCGCTTCGAGCAGCGCGTTGAAGCGTGGCCGGAACGGCACGAATCCCTCCGACTGGAACTGCTGCGCGGCAGCGAGCACAGCAGCCGCAATGCGGCCGATCAATATGTTGCGATCCAGTTGGTTCGGCGGCAGGAGTTCATCGAGTGCCGCGACCGGCTGTTCGATCCCGAGGGCGGCTCGATCCACGTGCAGATTGAGTCCGATCCCGACGACCAGCGTGTAGCGGCCGTTCGCATCGACCGCAAGTTCACTGAGGATGCCCGCGAGCTTGCGGCCGCCGGCCCGGATGTCGTTCGGCCACTTCAACTGTACCGTCGCGCCCTGTGCGGCGAGGCACTCGGCGATCGCCACGGAACAGCAGAGCGTGATCGCCGGGAGTTGGTCCGGCAATGCGGCGAGCGGATACGCAATCGAGAACAGAATGGCCTGGCGCGGCGCGGCTTGCCACGTACGACCCTGCCGGCCGCGGCCGTGCTGCTGGAAGTCCGCGGCTCGCACGATCGGATGAGCGGGTCGGGCCGCGCGTGCGCGCGCGATCAAGTCCTCGTTGGTCGATCCTGTTTCCGCGATCACTTCGGCGGCGCAATGCGTATCCCAGCCGGCCTCGACCAGCGCATGTTCGATCGGAGCGGCGCGAAGCGGCGCGTCCAGCGCGACACTGTTCATGACGAAAGCAAGAGTCCTGCACCGGAGGATGCGGCCGGGGTTGGCGGCTGACTTTAACATCGGACTTCATACGGAGATCCGCGCTTGTCAGCGAGCACACACGGCACGGACAATCGCCCCGATGAAGTCCTCCGAGCTGGCGCTGAATCCGTGGCACGAACGCGCATCGCCGCTGGCGCGTGCAGCCTGGGTCGTTTATGCGCTGCTGCTGGCGTATTCGGGGCTCGCGCCGTGGACAGGATGGCGCGACCTCGGACTGCAGCCGTTCGCTTACCTCGCGGCGCCGATCCCGCGCCACATCACCACCTTCGACCTCGTCGTCAACGTGCTTGCTTACATTCCGTTCGGCGCCCTGCTCGTGCTATCCCTGCATCCACGCGTAAAGGGCTATGCCGCGGTGCTGATCGCTTTGCTCGCTGGCGTGCTGCTGGCCAGTGCGATCGAGGCCCTGCAAAGCTATCTCCCGGCGCGGATTTCGTCGAACGTTGATCTCGTGACCAACGCCGCGGGTGCGCTGCTCGGAGGCGTGCTCGCGGCTCCGCTGGCCTCGGGTCTGATCGACCGCGGCCGCCTGGCCGACTGGCGGTTGCGCTGGTTCGAGCGGCACTCATCGATGCTGTTGCTGCTCGTTGCTCTGTGGCCGGGAGCGCAGATCTTTCCGGAGCCGATGCTGTTCGGCAATGGCGACGCCCGCGGCGCCATGGGTGATTTTGTCGCAGCGCTGGGGGGCACCTGGCCCATGCTCGACGCAGCACTGTTCGGACCCGCCGAGTTCGTGCTGGCGGAAGCCTTCGTCGTCGCTTCCGCCGTGCTGGCCGTGGGCCTGGCTTTCGCGACCGCCATGCGGCCGACCGCGCCGCGCAGTTTGCTGCTGCTCGCGCTGCTGTGCGCGGCGCTGCTGGCGAAGATGCTGGCGTACGCGTTTCAGTTCGGGCCCGAACGCGCGTTTGCCTGGCTCACTCCGGGCGCTTACGGAGGGCTGGCGATCGGCACGCTGTCTCTGCTCGCGGCGAGCGCCGGGCCGCGGCCATGGCTGCCTCGCTTCGGGCTGTTGGCGCTCGCCGCGTTGATCGTCTGCGTGAACATCGTGCCCGACAATCCGTACTACACGGCGGCGATGCAGGAGTGGCGCCAGGGCGCGCTGCTGAATTTCAACGCGCTCGCGCGCTGGCTCTCCGTGCTCTGGCCCTATGCACTCGCGCTCTCGCTGCTGTTCGAGTCGGCGCGGATCGGCCGACGTCGCGCTGCGATGTAGCTTGCACTCCCTATAATCTGTGGCTCTCCTGCCGCAACGCATTGTCGCTGCCCCCGCTGATGACCTATTACCTGCGTCACGTGTTCTTCTGCCTGAACCAGCGCGAGGAAGGGGCGGCGTGCTGCGCCTGTCATCGCGCGGTCGAGATGCAGCAATACGCGAAGGACCGGATCAAGAAAATGGGCCTCTCCGGCGCGGGCCGGATCCGCATCAACAAGTCCGGCTGTCTCGACCGCTGCGATGAAGGGCCGTGCATCGTCGTGTATCCGGAAGCCATCTGGTACACGTATGTCGATCAGCACGACATCGACGAGATCATCGACTCCCATCTGGTCAAGGGCGAAATCGTCGAACGGCTTCGGATCTAGCCCCGATGCTGCATTCGGTCGAGCGGCAACTGATCGAGGGCCCGGCCGGCCGCATCGAGATCGCGTTCGACTGGCCCACCGGCGCTCCGCGCGGCGTCGCCTATGTCGGCCATCCGCATCCACTCTACGGCGGGACGATGGACAACAAGGTCGCCGCGACACTCGCCCGGACGTTTGCCGGACTCGGCTGGCTGGCGGTGCGGCCCAATTTCCGCGGCGTCGGCGCGTCCGAAGGGGTGCACGACGAAGGCCATGGCGAGACCGAGGACTTCGTTCACATCATCGATGCCGTGCCGTCGCTTCCCGAGGTTCGCGCGCGGCTCGCATCGGGCCTGCCGCTGGCGTTGGCCGGCTTTTCGTTCGGCAGCTTCGTCGCTGCCCGCGCCGCGCGCTCGCTCGCCGCACGCCACCATCCGGTGCGCCATCTGGTGCTGGTCGGCGCCGCCGCCGGCAAGTGGGCGATGCCCGAAGTGAGGCGCGACACGCTCGTGATCCATGGCGAATTCGACGAGACCATTCCGCTGAAGGATGTATTCGACTGGCTTCGGCCGCACGACATTCCGGTCGTCGTGATCCCGGGTGCCGACCACTTTTTTCACCGCCGACTTGGCCTGCTCAAAGCGTTGATTAGCGGGCATATTCTGGGAGTGTCGGCATTTGACTCACCTGCCCAAACTCTATAAAAAGACTTGGCTCTGCCGTCGTTCGGCAGCAGCGTCAAGCCGGAAGAAAAAAGGGGAATCCTGGCGCGTGAATTCACCGCGCCAAATTGTCGATGGACGGGTCCAACGTCTACTCGAAGACGCCGAAAGGCGTCGCCGAAGTCGCCGCGCGCAGCGCTCAGCTGTCGATGACGACGCGACGCATTCTGATCATGATCGACGGCAAGCGGAGCATCGATGATCTGTTGCCGCTGGTCCGCCCCGGCGAACTCGACGGGATCATCGGCCAGCTCGAAGGCAGCGGCCTGATCCAGCGTGCGACCGTCAGCGGCGCGCTCGACGTGCCGACGATCAACGGCCGCGATGCCGAATTCACTTTTTTACCGGCCGGTCCGAATACCGTGGGCATCGATGAGCGCGATCCGAATCCGATCACGCTCGAGGAAGCCAAGCGGCGCGCCGTGCGCGAACTGAACGACCGGCTCGGACCCGACGCCGAAACGCTGGCGATTCGCATCGAGCACTGCCGCACGATCGAGGAGTTCCGCACTCGGGTACGTGAAGCGGAGCGCTTCGTTTCGCTCGCGCTCGGTCCGGCCGCCGCACAGGAATATCTGCGCGCACTGCGCCGACGTAGCTGAGGGCTCGCCCGGACCGCTTCGCCGGAGGCGGTATCGTAGAGGCTGGCGTGCACAACGCGCGCTGTTTCATCATCACCCGTCCCGTGTTGTCCCGCGCCTGCGCGCTTGCCGCGCTCGTCTTCCTGCTGGTCTTTCCGCACATCGGTCATGCTGCGCCGGTGCTGGCCGCGCGCGCGTGGCTGCTGCTCGATGCGACCAGCGGCATCCGTCTGGCGGCGCAGGAACCGGCCGCGCGCCACGAGCCCGCATCGCTGACCAAGCTGATGACGGCCTATGTCGTCTACACGGCGATCGGCGAGAAGCGTATTGCGCTCGACGACACGGTGAAAGTCTCGCACGCAGCATTTACGGCACCGGGCAAGGCCGGGCGCCGCATGTACATCGAGCCGGACCGGCCGGTGACCGTCGAGGAATTGCTGAAGGGACTGCTCGTCGTCTCGGGCAACGACGCCGCCGTTGCACTGGCCGAGCACACGGCAGGCAGCGTCGAAGCCTTTGTCGGCCGCATGAACGCCGAGGCGCAACGGCTCGGCATGATCAACACGCGGTTCGCGAATCCGAGCGGCCAGGCGGATGCGCAGAACTACTCGAGCGCCGAAGACCTCGCGAAACTCGCCGCACGACTGATCGCCGATTTCCCGGCGTACACGCCGCTCTATGGGCTGCGCGAGTTCACCTACAACGGCGTGACGCAAGCGAGCCGCAACCGGCTGCTGTGGAGCGACGCCAGCGTCGACGGCATGAAGACCGGCCACCTCGAAACGGCCGGGTACACGATCGTCGCTTCCGCGGCGCGCACACAGGGCAGCGGCGAGCGTGCTTTCCGCCGGCGCCTGATCGCCGTCGTGCTCGGCGCCCCCAGCGAGGCAGCGCGCACGCAGGAGACCTTGCGGCTGCTCAACTTCGGCTTCTCGGCGTTTGATACCGTCCGCCTCTATCGGCAGGGTGACGTGCTCGCGCGGCCAGAAGTCTGGAAGGGCGACCGCGTCATCGTCCCGATCGGCGTCGAGCGCGATGTCTATGTGACCGTCGCCAGCGACGAACTGCAGGCGCTCGGAGCCGAAGGCCTGCGTTCCTTGGTCGAACGACCCGATCCGCTGATCGCCCCGCTCCGGCGCGGTGAAACCGTCGGCCGGCTGCGGATCAGCGCGGGCGGCCGTCAATTGACCGAAGTTCCGGTGGTCGCATTCGAAAGCGTCGAGGAGGCCGGGCTGTTCGGCCGCGCGTACGATGCGATCCGGCTCTGGTGGAGGAGGCGCAACTGATGGAATGGCAGGAGTCGACGTGCTATCTGAACGGCGAGTGGATCCCGCTCGCCGACGCCCGCATCCCGGTGCTCGATCGCGGCTTCATCTTCGGCGACGGCGTCTACGAAGTCGTTCCGGTCGACACGATCGATGGCAGCCGCGCTCCGTTTCACGCGCGCCAGCACTATCAGCGGCTGCAGCGCAGCCTGGACGGCGTTCGCATCGAGAATCCGTTCAGCATCGACACCTGGCTCGACATGACCGCGCGGATGATCGACATGCATCCGTGGCCGCGCCAGCTCGTCTACGTGCAGGTCACGCGCGGTGTCGCCAAGCGCGATCATCCGTTCCCGGCCGGAGTGAAGCCGACCGTGTTCATGAACACGTCGCCCTGGCCCGAGATCCCTGCGGCGCAGATCGAAAACGGCGTGCCGGTCGTCACGCATGCGGACGAGCGCTGGCTGCATTGCGACATCAAGAGCACATCGCTGCTCGGCAATGTTCTGATGAAGCAGTACGCGATCGACCACGGCGCGAGCGAGACCGTGATGCTGCGCGACGGATTCCTCACCGAGGGCTCGAGCACCAACACGATGATCGTCGCCGGCGGCACCCTGATCGCGCCGCGCAAGAGCGTGCAGATCCTGCCCGGCATTACGTACGATGCCGCGATCGACATCGCGCGCTCCCACGGCGTTGCGGTCGAGCTGCGCCCGGTGCCGGAAGCGGAATTGCGAGCGGCCGACGAAGTCTGGCTCAGCTCGTCGGGGCGCGAAGTGATTGCCATCACTTCGATCGACGGCCGTCCGGTCGGGCCGGGGCGCCCGGGCCCGCTGTACCGGCAGATGATCGAGTGGTTCCGGCAGGCGAAGCGCGCCGACGCCGCGCACTGGCAGGCCGAGCGCCGGGCGCGCAAGCTCGCTGCATGACCGACGCGCCGCCGCCGGGACTCGAGTTCCCGACCGACTTTCCGATCAAGATCATGGGGCGCCGGGTCGACGGCTTCGCGCAGGCGATCGTCGAGGTCGTGCAGCACCATGCTCCCGACTTCGACGCGGCGACGCTCGAGATGCGGACGTCGAAGGACGGCAATTACCTGTCGGTGACGGCGACGATTCGCGCCACTTCGCGCGCACAGCTCGATGCCCTCTACCGCGCGCTGACCAGTCATCCGCTCGTGAAGATCGTGCTTTGACGGCCGCTCTCCGGACATCGATGAGGACTCGCCGACTGGGCCGTGCCGATTACGTCCGGACCTGGCACGCGATGCGCGAGTTCACGCTGCAACGAACGCCGGACACGGAAGACGAGATCTGGCTGGTCGAACATCCGCCGGTGTTCACGCTCGGACAGGCCGGCCGGCGGGAGCACCTGCTGGCGCCGGGAGAAATCCCGGTGATCGCGAGCGACCGCGGCGGCCAGGTCACTTACCACGGCCCGGGCCAGGTCGTCGCCTATCCGTTGATCGATTTGCGGCGTCTCGGCATCTACGTGAAGGAGCTCGTGTTCCGCATCGAGCAGGCAACGATCCAGACGCTGGAGTCCTACGGTGCGGATGCGCGACGCGTCCGCGGCGCACCCGGCATCTATGTGCCCCATGCCGGAAGCACGGCCGCGGGTGAGTTCGCCGGCCTGGCCAAGATCGCCGCGCTCGGTATCAAGGTGGCGGCGGGACGCAGCTACCATGGCGTGGCGCTGAATGTCGCGATGGACCTGGCGCCATTTTCGATGATCAATCCTTGCGGTTACGCAGGGCTTGCAACCGTGGATCTGGCGACACTTGACATCACGGCCGACTGGAATGACGCTGCCACGCGGCTGGGCGAACGGCTGCAGGCCCACTTTTCATGATGAACACGACCGCCAACCCTTCGATCACCGTGGAGCCGGGCTCGTGGAACGCCTGGCGCATCGCATTGCGCCCCAAATCGCTGTGGGTTGCCGTCGTGCCGGTGTTCGTCGGCACGTCGCTCGCCGTGGCCGAGACGGGCACCGTGGACCCGGTCCTGGCTTTTCTCGCGCTCGTCGCATCGCTGCTGCTGCAGGTGATGACCAACCTGCAGAACGACGTCGGCTACACGCTGCGCGGCGCCGAGACCGCGAGCCGGATCGGACTGCCGCGCGCGACCGCGCGCGGCTGGCTGACTGTTGCGGCCGTGCGCCGCGCGGTGGTCGCGACCGTGGTCGTCACTGTGCTGATCGGCCTTCCGCTGGTCGTGCATGGCGGCTGGCCGGTGCTGCTGATGGGACTCGCGTCGATCATCGCCGCGCTCGCCTACATGGGCGGGCCCCGTCCGATCGCATACACGCCGCTCGGCGAACTGACGGTCTTCGTGTTCTTCGGCCTCATCGCCGCCGTCGGCAGCTATTACCTGCAGACCGGCGAAGTCTCGCGCAGCGCGTGGCTCGCCGGAGCCTCGATCGGACTGATCGCGGCGGCCGCGCTCGCCGTCAACAACATCCGGGACTTCGTGCACGACGCGGAAGTGGGTCGCCGGACCCTTGTCGTCGCGCTCGGCAAACGAACCGCGGAGCGCTGCTACCAGGCGGCAATTATCCTCGCTTACGTGCTCATCGTTGCGCTCGCGGTCACCGACATGCGCCGCATCGGACTACTGGCGGTGCTGCTGACGCTGCCGACCTCCGTCGCGCTGGTGCGCGACCTGCCGCAATCTGCTCCCGGCTTGCCGTACAACGAACTTCTGTTCCGGACCTTCAAGCTCGAACTGCTGTTCGGCGCGTGTTTCACGATCGGTGCGCTGCTGCCGGGAATCGTGCTCCGGTAAGATCCGCTGCCTGACCCGCACCGCCGCGCGGCTCCGTTCCCGCGCCTCGCCATGAGCAACCCCGTCACGCCCGTCGCGCCCGATCCCGCCGCCAAGAAGAAGGGCGAGGCGAAGACCGCCCCGGTATTCAAGAAGTTCGCGATCAAGGCCGTGCCGGCCGGCGAGGCACTGCGAAAGCCGGAGTGGATCCGGGTGAAGGCCGGTTCACCGGCGACGCGCTACTACGAGATCAAGAACATCCTGCGCGAGCACCGGCTGCACACCGTATGCGAGGAGGCGACCTGTCCGAACATCGGTGAATGCTTCGGCAAGGGCACGGCGACCTTCATGATCATGGGCGACAAGTGCACGCGGCGCTGCCCGTTCTGCGACGTCGCCCACGGCCGTCCGGATCCGCTCGATGTCGACGAGCCGGTCAATCTCGCCAGGACGATCGCGGCGCTGAAGCTTGCCTACGTCGTCATCACGTCGGTCGACCGCGATGATCTGAAGGACGGCGGCGCGCAGCACTTCGTCGACTGCATCCGCGCGACGCGCGAGCTGTCGCCGACCACCAGGATCGAAGTTCTGGTGCCGGACTTTCGCGGCCGGCTGGATCGCGCGCTTGCGATCCTCGAAGCGGCGCCGCCGGATGTGATGAACCACAACCTGGAGACCGTGCCGCGCCTGTACCGGGAATCGCGCCCGGGGTCGGACTACCACCACTCGCTGAAGCTGCTCGCCGAATTCAAGCAGCGCGTTCCGAATGTCCCCACGAAGAGCGGACTGATGGTCGGGCTCGGCGAGACCGACGACGAGATCCTGCATGTGATGCGCGACCTTCGTGCGCACGATGTCGACATGCTGACGATCGGGCAGTACCTGGCGCCGACCAACCACCATCTGGCGGTGCGCCGGTACGTGCATCCGGATGTCTTCCGCATGTTCGAGGCCGAGGCCGCCGCGCTCGGTTTCACGCACGCCGCATGTGGCCCGCTGGTGCGTTCGAGCTACCACGCAGACCAGCAGGCGCACGCGGCCGGCGTCTTCGGCAGCTAGCCGTGCCACAGTTCGTCGAGATCCGGCCTGATCCGGCGTGTACCGCGAATTTCGAGTTCTCGAAGCCGGTTGCCTTCGTCGCGCGCGCCTGACGGCGCGCGGTCGGACCGGCCCCTGGACGCGCTGCCCGAGATCTGACGCCGCAAACTGATATGCCTGCAGTCCCAACCGGCTTCGCTGGCGCGCTGACGATCGCGCTGATCGTCGGCCTCGGAATCTTCGTTTACCCGTGGCTGCTCGCGTTGCGCGGCGGCAAGTGGATCGTCGCGGGGGTGACGGCGCTGCTGGCTGCGCTCTTCTACGTGTTTGACGCCGGCAGCGGTTTGTCCGGCGCGGCCGCGCTGGCAGTGACTGCGGGATTGGCACTCGCGCCGCTGGCCGCCGGCGTCATCGTCTGGCGCCTGCAGCGCCCAGGAAAACCGTAGTCAACTCGAGTTCAGCGCGCGCCAGCCGGCGCGTTTCGCCTGAGCGCGGCGCGCAGCCGCTCATGCACTTCCGGCGTTGGCCCGCCCTTGCCTGTGACGAGTTGCGCGAAGTTCTCGGCCAGGATCTCTTCCGGATGGATAATGTACCCGGTGTTGCGCCCGACCTGTTCGGCAAACCGGCGCAAGTCGGCCGTGCTGCGCAGGCGCGGCGGGTTCGCGAGTTCGCCGTGCTGTGGCCGTGCGCCGCGCCCCACCTCGATCCATGTCAGCTGCATCACCGCGAAGAACTCGCCGCCACGAGCGGGGTCGTAGCGGTCCACGGTCGCAAGCAACAGCGGTGTCACCCAGGCGGGCCCTTCTGCGGTTTCGACGCGAATTGCGACATCGAGCCGGGGCGCGTCCGGATTCGTGATGCGGCGCGCAGCGAGCTCGGGCGGCAGCGCGATTTCCTCGATCGGGACGAAGCCGATCGTCGCGTACATCGCGTCACGCCATGCCCGGTCCTGCCGGCTGGCGACATGGAACAGTTCGTGCGCGAGCAGCGCCGGCAGCCCCTGCGGCTGCTTCAGTGCGGAGTCGGTGATGATGATTGCGCTGGCCCGCGTATGCGGCGCGTTGCCCTCGCCGTGGCCACTGGTACGCACTAACGCGACCGAGCGGGGCAACGGCAGGCCCAGCTGCGCGATCGCCGGTGCAATCGAGTCCAATGCTCGCTGTACCGCCGCCCGATCGGCGGCCGACCAGGGCTTAACGGTCGCTACCAGCAACTTCAGGAAGTCGCCTTCGCTGACCGGCGACTCGGACCTGGCCTTCAACGAGCGCTCGAGCGGACTGAGCCGCTCGATGTACTCGTCCCGTGCGCTGACGATTGCACGGCCCTGCTCGACCGATGCGAAGCTGAATTCCGTCGCGAGCTGGGCGTTGGCCTGCGCTGCGCCGACAACGAGCAGCGCGCACAACAGTACCCGGGTGCGCAAGCTCGCTTTCATTGGCCCTCGATCGCGAGAACCTGCGGCGGCAACGGCACGTCGAGCGCCGCGCAGATCATGCGCAACGTGCTGGCGGCACGCCAGTTCGTCTCGCCGTCGATGAACGCAACGGCGGTCGCGGCCTTGATCAACTGCGGCTTGGCGAGGGGTGCGAGCTGATTGAGCCGATCGAGTGCCGCCGAGACCTCGTCGAGGCGGATGTCGTCGGCCGGCACGATCGATAGTCCTCCCGGCAGCAGCAGCGCTCCTGCATTGAAGGCGTGCTCGACACGCTCAGGCAGTCGAACCCTGGCCACCAGCGACAACAGCAGTCCGGCTTCGCGCGGCAGTTCCTGCACCGACTGGAACTTCACGTGCACCGCACGCCCGGCTTCCGGTCCGAGGCGGCGTTTCAGGATCGTGTAGAGGAGGAACTCCGGCACCGTGAGACGGCCATCGGCGATGACCAGCAGATGGATGAGCTTCAACAGGCTGGCACGGCTCTGCGCGGGGAGTTTGCGCAGCGCCGGCATTGCGACATCGACGAGCGGCTGGCTGGCTCCGGGCGGAAGCTGCTGGACCTGCAGATGGAGATCTTCGACGAGCAGCGCGCCCTCGGCACCGTAGGCCTCGCTGACGACCTGACGCTGCTGCGCCCTCAGCTCGACGTTCCGGTCGACGAGCAGCGCACAGACAAGAAGCTGCGCTCGCGTCGCGTCGGTCGCCGCCCGCCGCAGGGTTGCGAGCGTCGCACGCTGGCCGTCGTCGAGCGCGAAGTCCGGCTGCGCCGGCGGCCGCACCGTTCCTGCCGACCGCGAGAGTTGTGACGCGGCGGCGGCCCCGGCAGCGACGATCCCCGCAACCGGCGAAAGCGCATCCGGAAACGGCGTCGGACTCGGTGCGGCGGGCGGGCTCGCGCTCGCTGCCGTCGACGGCACGAACTGGATCGGCGAACGAGGCCGATCGGATTCCGGTGCGGGTTCGAGCCCGCCCATCGACAGCGCGACCGCATTTTCCGGCGCCGCAGTGAAGTCCATCCTGCGGCCGAAGATGCGCTGTACGCGCTCTTCCAACGGCGGGTGCGTCGCGAACAGTCCGCGCACGAAACTCGGGCGCGCTGCGCCCAGGAAAAGATGCGAGAGCGTCTCCGCCTGCGGATGATTGATCCGCGTTCCGAGCCCGATGCTGCTACCGAGTCCGCCGATCTTGCGCAGTGCGCCGCCGATTCCGTCCCGGTTACGCGTGAACTGCACCGCGCTCGCGTCGGCGAGGAACTCCCGCTGGCGCGACACGGCGGCCTTGATCAGGCGGCCGAAGAAGACACCGATGTAGCCCAGGACCCAGAGCGAAAGGCCGGCCAGAAACATCACTGCGAGGGCTCCACCGCTGTTGCGTCCGCTGCCGCTGCGGCCGCGCCCGCCGATTTCGAGCAGGAATCGGCCCGCCAGCGCGACCACCATCAATCCGTACAGGACGCCGATCAGTCTGAGATTGAGACGCATGTCGCCGTTCAGCACATGCGAGAACTCGTGCGCGATGACGCCCTGCAGTTCGTCGCGCGACAGACGGGTCAGCGTGCCGCGCGTCACTGCGATCACCGCGTCGTTGATCGAATGGCCGGCGGCGAATGCGTTGATGGCGGTTTCGTCGTCCAACACGTAGACGCGCGGCACCGGAACGCCCGAGGCGATCGCCATCTCCTCGACAACGTTGACCAGGCGCCGATCAAGCAGATCGCGGGTCGATGGATCGACCTCGCGCCCATTGACCATCTTCGCCACCACCGAGCCGCCGGCGCGCAGCGAATTCATCTCCAGCATCGTGCCGCCGAAGATCAGGCCGAGCACGACGATCGTGTTGGTCGGGAAGAATCCGGTCGGCAGTGCCGCGGCGCTCCAGGGAATCCCGCGCGGCATCACGAAACCGAAATACAGCGCCGCCGCCACCAGATTGACGGCGACGACCACCGCAATGACGGCGATCGCGAACAGGATGATCAGGCGGCGCGTCGTACGCCGCGCCAGCTCCTGGTGCTCGAAGAAGTCCACGACAGTCGAGCCAAGTCAACCGCTGGCGCGGGATTCGGAACGCAGATGGGTGACGCTCAGAACTGCACGCGGACGGGCAGACGCTCGTCTTCGCTTTCGGTCGCCTGCAGCAGTTCCGCGGTCGAGAACGAAAACATGCCGGCCAGCACGTTGGTCGGGAACTGCTGTACGGCCGTGTTGTAGCTCATCACCGAGTCGTTGAAGGCCTGCCTTGCAAACGAGATCTTGTTCTCGGTCCCGGTCAGCTCCTCGGTCAGCTGCATCATGTTCTGGTTGGCCTTCAGGTCGGGATAGGCCTCGGCCAGCGCGAACAGCCGGGACAGGGCACCCGAGAGCGCGCCTTCGGCGACGACCAGGCCCTGGATCGCGGTCGTCGAACCCGGATCGGCGGCGGCCGCGGCATTCGCGGTCACCGCCGTGTTGCGTGCCTTGATGACGTTTTCGAGCGTTTCGCGCTCGTGCTTCATATAGGCCTTCGCGGTCTCGACCAGGTTCGGGATCAGGTCGTAGCGACGCTTGAGCTGCACGTCGATCTGAGCGAACGCATTCTTGAACTTGTTGCGCAGGCTGACGAGGCGGTTGTAGGCGCCGACCGCCCAGAACACGGCAACGGCAATGATGACCAGCACGATGATCCAACCCATCTGACTCTCCCAGTCGGACTACCAAGACCGGCACTACGCCGTGCCGGAAAGCTGGCCAACGTCGTTGCCGCGGGTCAGTCGTCGACCCGCCTGCTGCGGTCGCCAGGCCGCAGGGACGCGGACTATAAGACAAACGCCTAACTGCACAATGATGAATTGACGAACGGAACCTGCGGAATTCCCGCTGGCGGTGACGAGCAGTCTGCTGCGCCGCGCGCTCAGCGAGGCCCGCTTGGTGCCGGTGTCGCCGGCGCGGTTGCCGGCTGGGCCACCGCGGCCCGGCGGCGCTGCACCTCTTCGGCGGATGCGTAGTCGAAGACCTTGACGACCTGATGCACGCCGCCAACCCTGCTCGCCACGTAGGCGGCAACCTCGCCCTCCTTCTCGGTCACCACTCCCAGCAGGTAGACGATCCCGCGCTCGGTCACGATCTCGACCGAGTTGAACGCGATCTCACGCGTATTGACGAAAGCCGCGCGCACCTTGCCGCTGAGCGCTGTGTCGTTGGTGCGCTGGCCAAGTGTCGACGGCGGGGCAATCGTGAGTTCGTTATTGACAGCCCTGACGTTCAGCGAGCGCGCCGCGATCGCGCCGGCCTCGGCCTTGACCTCTTCGGTCGGCACTTCGCCGGTCAGCAGGACCCGGCGTTCGAAGCTGTTCACGCTGATGTGGAGGTCGCCCTTGCCCTTGAGCGCGCTCGACAGTTCGTTGGATACGCGCAGCTGGATCGTCTGGTCGTCGACCAGAGTGCCGGTCGTACGTCGGTCGGTCGCGACGACTGCGGTGCCGGCGACAACCCCGGCGACGATCAGCGGCGCGCAGGCCGGCAGCGAAAACGCCGCGACGAACGACGCGATCAGGACCCAACCTGCTGACTTCATTCCTTCTCCTCGACTAGGCCGTGAATGCATCACGGATCCACTCAATTGTGCCATCTCCATCCACTGCGACGACGTCGAAGCGGCACGCCGGCCAACGTTCGCCATGGTGTTGAGCGAGCCAGCGTTGTGCCGCCCGCATGATCCGCTTCTGCTTGAACCGGTCGACGCTGGCGGACGCTCCTCCGAAACTCGAACCGCTCCGCAGTCGGACCTCGACGAACACCAGGAGTTCGCGCTCGCGCACGACGAGGTCGAGTTCACCATCCGGATAACGCGCATTGCGTGCAATCAGCCGACAACCCGCTGCGGCGAGATGCCGCGCGGCGGCATCCTCTGCGCGGTCTCCGGCACGCTGCTTCGGGGTCCGCACCGGGACGGCACGCGGCCGACCGGACGTCGACATCAGCGCGCGACCTCTTCGCGCTCGATCGTGCCGTTACGATAGATCGCCGACGAAGGAACCCGTTCGACGCGTGCCCCGCGCGATCGGTCGACGCTCAGGCGCCCGGTCACGCCATCGATTTCGAAGCGCGTTTCGCCGTTCATCCACGCCTGCGCGAGCCGGTAGGCATCGATGCCGAGTGCGTACAGGCGTGCGAGGTCGGGCGCGAACGGCTGCGCTGGCTGTGGATAGACCATGACCGCCGGATGATCGGGCTGCAGCAGCCAGGGCATGTCGACGAAGCGGACACCTTCGAGATCGTGAGCGAGCGCCGCGGCGCCCGGCGATGTCGGGTTCCCGATGTTGAGCTGCGAAGTGCCGAAGATCAGCGCAGAGCGCGGCACACGCGCGCGCACCAGAGCGGCCTCACGCGCGTCGAGCGCCAGAAAGGCGGCCTCGAAGTGTCCCGATTCGAGCTGAAGCGCGAGTCGGTCGAGCGTATCGAGCGTGACGTCGACGGCGGTCGGCGGCTCGCCGGCGGCACGCAGTGCGCTGATATAGGCCTGGCCGACGCGTCGTTGCAGGGCACCCGCGCCCGTCAGCACGATGAAACGCGAACCCGCCACTGCGCCCTGCCGCACGCCGACAAACTCGGCGAGCGCGACCTTCACCGCGCGCTGCGCCTCGGCTTCGACCGACAGTCCGAACGAGATCATCGTCGCCGGCACTGCCGCGTCGCGGTCCGGGTAGTTCAGCGTGACCATCGGCAGGATCACGCGACCGCCTTCCACCAGTGCGTTGACCGCGCCGCGCGGCAACGGCCCGACTGCCACGCGCACGCCGCGGTCGCGCGCCGCCACCAATGCGGCATGCAACTGCTCGAAGTCCTCGTCGACTTCGATGACCTGCACCGTCACGTTGCGTGCGTTGAGCTGGTGCGCGGCGAAGAAACCCTGCCGGACGGCTTCGGCAGCCTGCGCGAAGATCGTCGCCTGGCTCGGCAGCACGAGCGCGATCGACGGCACTTCCGCTTCCGCCGGCTTGTCGGGTTCGGTCGGCTGGCCGGCTGCCGCGCATGCGACACTTGCAAGCAGCGCGCAGGCAGCGAGCCTTGCGCGGGCAACGACGTCGAGAAAAGTCATGGGCGGGCGTGCGGACAACGGGCAGCAGGCAACGCTGATCGCCTCTTCGGATTTGTTGGAACGGGCGGGCCTGGCGGGCCAGGATCTGCCAGCCGGCTCATTGTATGTAGTCGGCATGCCGATCGGCAATGCGGCCGACATCACTTTGCGGGCGTTGTGGGTGCTCGCGCGCGTTGACGCGATCGCCGCGGAAGACACGCGGGTCACGGGCCCGCTGCTCAGGCGTTTCGGAATCGAGACGCGGCTGATTCCTGCGCATCAGCACAACGAACGCAAGGTGGCCACCGAGATCCTCGCGCGTCTCGCGAGTGGCGAAAGGGTTGCGCTGGTCACCGATGCCGGCACGCCCGGCGTGTCGGACCCGGGCGCGCTGATTGTCCGCAGCGTGCTCGACGCCGGGCGGCGTGTAATTCCCGTCCCGGGCGCGAGCAGTGCGGTCGCGGCGCTGTCCGCCGCCGGACTCGAGCCCGGCCCGTTCCAGTTCATCGGGTTTCTGCCCACCGGCGCTCGCGATCGCGAGCGCGCACTGCGCACTGCGGCGGCGACCGGTATGCCGTTCGTCGTGTTCGAGGCGCCGCACCGGATCGGCGAACTCGCCGCCCTGCTCGCCAGCACGCTGCAGCCGGAACGCCGCGTCGTGCTCGCGCGAGAGCTGTCGAAGAAGTTCGAGACGATCAGCACGCATACCGCGGAGGAACTCTCGAGCCTTGCTCTCGAGGAGCGCGGCGAATACGTGGTTCTCGTCGATGCTTCCGGGCCGGGCGCGGTCATCGATGCCACCGCGCTGCGCTGGCTGCAGGCACTGCTCGAGGAGCTGCCGCCGGCGCGCGCGGCCGCCCTCGCCGCTCGCGTCACCGGAATGCCGAAGGACTCGCTCTATGCGCTCGCGTTGCAGCTGAAGCAGCGCTAGCGCACGACGAGGCTGGCAGGCCGGCCGAGAATGCGCTCGAGCTGCAGCGCAAGGTCGAGCGCAGTCGGTCGATCGGGCAGCGTGCCGACCAGTACTCGATACAGGCCCTGGTCGCTTTCGATGCGCGGAGCGCGCTGTGCTGCGGGCAACTCGGCTGCATCGACCAGGCCGAGCAGTGCACTCGCGCGCGCCGCGAACGCCTCGGCATTCGCCTGCTGGGAAAACGCGCCCAGCTGCACCGACCAGTTCGAGCCGCCGCCAGATGATGCGCTGATCGGAACCGCGGCAACGGGAGCGGACGCCGCCGCGAGCGGCGATACCGGAGCCGCCGGCGATTCGGCCGCACGCACGGTTACTGTCGCCCCCCGCCTCCACTCGCCCGACGCGATCTGCGCCGAAGTGATCCGCTCGAGCTCGACTTCACCGGTACCCGGCCCCGCGATGCCGAGCTTGGCGGCCGCCGCGTAGGAAAGATCGATCACGCGGTCGTGCTTGAATGGACCGCGGTCGTTGACGCGCACGATGACGCTGCGGCCGTTGCGCACGTGGGTCACCCGCACATAGCTCGGAATCGGCAGCGTCGGATGCGCGGCCGTCATCGCGAACATGTCGTAGATCTCGCCGCTCGCAGTGCGGTTGCCATGGAACTGCTTGCCGTACCACGATGCCAGTCCGCGTTGCCGGAACGTAACGTCACCGGCCAGCGGTGTATAGCTGCGACCGAGCGCCGTGTAGGGTCGGCTGTTGCGAGCGTTGATCGGCTCGATGCGCGGCGTCGCGTCCGGAATCGACGCGATGTCGGCTGGAACCCGGTCGGGCGGGCCGTCGTCCTGGTAGTAGACGCTGCGCTTCGGAGTGCTGCAGGCCGCCAGCACCGCGATCGACAGCGCAAGAACCATCGGGCCCGGGTGCCAGTCGAGCACCCGATTGCCGGCGCGCGGCGGTCGTATCACGACTGCACGAGCTTGCGGTGGGAGGCGATGGCCATCAGCAGTCCGCAGGCCATGCCGAGCGTGACGAGTGCGGTGCCGCCATAGCTGATGAACGGCAGCGGCACCCCCACCACCGGCAGGATGCCGCTGACCATGCCCATGTTCACGAATGCGTAGGTGAACATGATGAGCCCGATCGACGCCGCAAGCAGCCGCGCGAACAGCGTCGGCGCGTTGATCGCAATTGCAAAGGCGCGCCACACGAGCGCGAAGAAGAGCAGCACCAGAACGATGTTGCCGACCAGCCCGAACTCTTCCGAATACACGGCGAAGATGAAGTCGCTGGTGCGTTCCGGGATGAACTCGAGGTGCGTCTGCGTGCCTTGCATCCAGCCCTTGCCGAATGCGCCGCCGGAGCCGATCGCAATCATCGCCTGCAGCGTATGAAACCCCTTGCCCAGCGGATCGGTCGACGGGTCGATCAGCGTCAGGATGCGTTCGCGCTGGTAGTCATGCAACAGGGTCCACGCCAGCGGCAGCATCGCGACCCCGCCCACCAGCATCACGGCCAGCCACTTCCAGGGCAGCCCGGCGAAGAAGATGACGAAGCAGCCGGCCGCCAATACCAGCAGCGCCGTGCCTAGATCGGGCTGCTTGATGATCAGCGCCACCGGCACAACGACGATCACCGCGGCGACGATGAAGTCGAACGCGCGCAGCGCACCTTCGCGCTTGTGAAAGTACCAGGCGAGCATCATCGGCAGCCCGAGCTTCATGATCTCGGACGGCTGGATCCGCGCAACGCCGACATCGAGCCAGCGCGTCGCGCCCTTGACGGTGATGCCCTGGAGCTCGGTGGCGATCAGCAGCGCGACTCCGACCAGGTACACGGGTACCGCGAGGCGCATCAGCAGCACCGGCGAGACGTTGGCGGCGACGAACAGCACCGCGAAGGCGATGCCGAAATTTCGCACCTGGTCAGTGACGCGCCAGGGAAAGTCGTTGCCCGCCGAATACAGCGTCACCAAGCCTATGACGGCCAGGCTGCCGACGATGGCCAGCAGCATGGGATCCAGCACCGCAATGTACGGTCGGAGAATGCCGCCGAAGCGCCGCGCGATCGTCGGGTTGTTCATCGGACCTGTCCCGGGACGGCCAGCACCGCCAGCGTCCGCGCGGATTCTTCGTCGTCAGGACCCTCCTTGGCCGGCGCTGCGGGCACCTTGCCGAGCAGGTGGTAGTCGATCACCTGGCGCGCAATCGGCGCCGCGGCGCGCGCGCCGAATCCGCCGTTCTCGACGAGGACCGCCAGGGCGATCTTCGGGTCGTCAGCCGGCGCGAAAGCGATGAAAAGCGAATGGTCACGGTGCCGTTCGGACACGCGGCTCTCGTTGTACTTCTCGCCCTGCTTGATACCGATCACCTGGGCGGTCCCGGTCTTCCCGCCGACCTTGTAGGGAGCGCCCTGGAACGCGGTGCGGCCGGTGCCACTGATGTTCACGTCGACCATCGCGTCGCGCACGAACTTCATGTGCTCGGGCTTCACGTCGATTCGATAGCTCTCGCTGGGGACGGTCAGACGGAGCTCGCCGGTGCGCGGATCCTCGATCGACTTCACGAGGTGCGGCTTCATCACGACGCCGTCGTTCGCGAGGTTCGCCGTCGCATGAGCGAGCTGCAGCAGCGTGAACGCGTTGTAGCCCTGCCCGATGCCGATCGAGATCGTCTCGCCCGGATACCACTTCTGCTTGAATCGCTTTTCCTTCCATGCGGTCGACGGCAGGATCCCGGTCTGCTCGCCTTCGATGTCGATGCCGGTGATCTGGCCGAAGCCCCAGGGCTTCATGAAGTCGTGGATCGTGTCGACGCCGAGGTCGTTCGCGACCTGGTAGTAGTAGATGTCGCTCGACTTGACGATCGAGCGGTGCATGTCGACGGCCCCGAGCGGAACCTTGTTCGAGTCGCGGAATACGCGGTTGCCGAACACGAATGTGCCGCCGTCGTGGATCACCGTCTCGGGCCGGCGCTTGCCGGTTTCGAGTGCCGCCAGCGCCAGGAACGGCTTGTAAGTCGAGCCAATCGGATAGGTTCCGCGCAATGCACGGTTCAGCAACGGCTTGTCCGGATCGTTGTTCAGTTCATCCCAGCTCTTCGGGTCGATGCCGTCGACGAACAGGTTCGGGTCGAACGTGGGCTTGGACACGAACGCAAGCACGTCCCCGGTCTTCGGCTCGATCGCGATCAGCGCGCCGCGTCGGTCGCCGAACGCGGTTTCCGCGATCTTCTGCAGTTCGATGTCGATCGAAAGCACAAGGTTGTTGCCGGGCAGCGGAGGCGTGCGCGACAGCGTCCGCACCGCGCGGCCACCGGCGGTGATCTCGACCTCCTCGTAGCCGGTCGTGCCATGCAGTTCGCGCTCGTATTTCTGTTCGATGCCGACCTTGCCGATGTGCTCAGTGCCCTGATAGGCGCCCAGGTCGTAGTCGCGCGCAATCTGTTCGAGGTCGCGCTGCGAAATGCGCCCGATGTAGCCGACCATGTGCGACGCCACCTCGCCCAGCGGGTAGTCGCGGAACAGCCGTGCACGCAGTTCGACGCCAGGAAAACGGAAGCGCTGTGCGGTGAAACGGGCCACCTCCTCGTCCGACAGGCGCGTCCGTATCGGGACCGAGTCGAAGCGCTTCGTGTCCTCCATCAGCTTCTTGAAACGGCGCCGGTCGCGCGGCTGGATCTCGACCACCTGCGACAGCTCGTCGATGGTCCGCTCGAGGTCCGCGAGCTTGGCCGGAGCGAGCTCCAGCGTGTACGCCGAGTAATTGCGCGCGATGATCTTGCCGTTGCGGTCCCTGATCAGGCCGCGGTTCGGTGACACCGGCAGCAGCGCGATGCGGTTCTGCTCGGCCTGCGCCAGATAGGCGTCGTGCTTGACGACCTGCAGCCAGGCGAAGCGCGATATCAGCGCGGTGAATGCAAGAAGCACGAAAGCCGTTGCGACGAGAATCCGGACGCGAAAGTACCGAACTTCGCGCTCCGGATTGCGCATCGCGGCCGAGCGCGGACCGAACGAGAGCTCCTCGCCCGACGAACGACGACGGCGAAACCAGCGCCTAGAAGCCATCAGTGGACATCGGTCATCAGCAGGCCAGGGGAAGAGCCGTCGGACGGCAGCCGCCAGGCGGCGGCTTTCGGGCCTGCGTTGGACACTGGATAGAAGAGTAAGTGCACTCGATGGACTTCGATCCGGCGAATTATAGGGAGACGGCTGCACAGAGGCGAAAAAGCTGTCACGCCCGGCGCGGGGATGCGAGTCGCGTCAGTGAGGCCTGACCTTCGTGGCTCGCTCGCCTGTGCATCGCCGGCGACGAACCTTGATCGAACGCATTCGTCTTCCCGGAGCCTGGGCGAAACTCGCGCTGCGATGACTACCGAGACCCGACCCCGCCCGGGCCGCGAGCGCCCGACCAGTCCACGATTGCTGCGCGAACTGCGCACGATCGAGGTGATGACCGCCATCTACTGCCGTGGCCACCACGCCGCACCGGCGGCGCCTTGCGCCGAATGTCGCTCGCTGATCGACTATGCCGCCAAGCGCCTGGCCGTCTGTCCGTTCGGCGAAGAAAAGCCCGTCTGCGCAAAGTGCCAGATCCACTGTTACGGACCCGCAATGCGCGAGCGCGTGCGCGAAGTGATGCGCTATGCCGGTCCGCGAATGACCTTTTCGCACCCCTGGCTGGCACTGTTCCACGTGCTGGACAAGCGCCGGGTTGCTCCGCCCAAGCCGCGTGCGCGCACGGCGCCGCCGATGCGGCAGCAAGGCGGGCAGGCCAACGCCGATTGAGCCAAAGCCATGCGGGCGCGCGGTTCCCCCATCCTTCGGGCAGCCTGTTGACCTGAGGCAACACTGCGGCCGCGGCGTCAGTCAACGTTGCAAAAGCAGGATCAGCTGCGCAGGTATTGGCATGACATCGATGCGCCCGTTCGCCTGGCTGTGCGCCGTCCTTCTGCTGGCCGGCTGCGCCGAGCTGCTTCCGAAATCAAGGGCGGAGACCCATGCGGAGTGGCCGTCCTTCGGGGCTGTGCGCGCGGCGATCGAGCAGATCGAACCCTACAAGACCACCAAGGCCGACCTGAAAGCTCTAGGCATCGGAGCTCCCGGCGACCCCACGATCACGCTGCTCAGCCATGTCGATATCGCGATCCGTTTTCCGATCGGTGGCGTACTGAGGGAAGAGGATGTCGACCCCGGGATTCGAGACTGCATGAAGGCCGGCAAGGCGTGCAGCGGCTACCTCGTCAACATGCGGCGGATCAAGCGCGACCGCATCGGGAATTTCTGGGCCGACGCCTTTGCGTTTCGCCGCGAAACCGATGTGACCGGCTGGACGTTCAACGCACTGATCATCTTCGTCGATGAAGTCGCGGTTTACGCCGTATACGGCGGCCAGCCAACGCTGCACGA